>NZ_JBEZGN010000059.1:0-39257 GCF_040650055.1 Spirillospora sp. NPDC048819
CCTCACGCAGCGGGCCCTGGCCGGGGCGGCGGGAGTCCATACGAGGCTGATGCGGATGCCGTACTCGTCCCGTCCGGACGGCCTGACCGCGCCGCCGCAGCTCCCCGCCGCGCCGCTCCTCCAGGTAGCCGAGCAGCGCGTCGCGGTCCACCACGTACGCGCCCGACGGCGACCGCGTCATCGCGTCCAGGTAGCCGATCAGGTCGTCGATCTCCACGGTCCCGGCGGGACTCGGGGCCGCCCGGTGGTGCGCCGGGCTCTCACCGGCGGTGGCGGCGGCCCCGAGCGCCGGGGGCACGGCGCCTTGGCGGCGGCGCCGGCGGCGGGCCGCGCGGCGGCCCAGTGCGAGCCGGATGCCGAGCAGCAGCAGCATCGCGGCCAGCAGGTTCACGCCGAGCAGGCCCCAGGGGTAGGTACTGAAGGACGTCTCGAACGGCACCTGTCCCGCGTACCGGCCGCCGACGACGAAGGTGCCGAACGACGCCCGCGGCAGTTCCACGGGGACGCGGTAGGTGGCCGTCTGACCGGGCTGCAGGACGCCGGTCCCGGGAGCGGTCAGGGGGGTGTCCGGCTCGTCGCCGGCGCCCCAGCCGACCACCAGCGGCGCGTTCTCGATGGGGTCGGCGCCCGCGTTGCGGACCTGCAGCACCAGGGTCCGCCGGGGCTTGCCGCCGAACAGCTCGGCCCGTCCTCCGCCGCCGACGAGTTCGACGCCGACCACGTCGGCGCGGACGGGCACGACTTCGGGGACGATGGCCCGGACGGGGTGCCCGAGCACGGTGAACGGCCTGTCGACGGTGGCCGGGGTTCCCGCCCCTCCCGGGAGGGTGCTGACCCGGACGACGCACGGGCACGCGGACGGCGGCGCGCCCACGGTGAGGCCCGCCTCGAACACCCCGGTGGGGGCGATCATGGCGGTGACGGAGCGTCCGGTGTCGCAGTCGGCCGTCCCGTGCACGGCCCTGGCGCCGCAGACCTGGACCTGGACGGTCGATCCGGGCGTCCATCCGCTGCCGCGCACCCGGGCGGAGGTGCCGGCGGCCGCCCGGGCGGGTTCGACGCTGACGCCGGGTCCGGTGCGGGCGGTCGCGCCCTCGGGCACCGCCGGGACGAACGCGGCGGCGAGCAGGACGGCCGCGACGGCGCGGGACATCGTTCTCATCCGAGGGCCCCCTCGCCGCCGGAGTCCAGCCCGGCCCGTTCCCGCCAGCGGCGGATGAGCCTCGGCAGCACCGACCACAGCACGAACACCGTCCCGACGAGGACGAGCAGCGCCGCCCACGGCACCGCGGTGAACTGCGTCTGCCCGCGGGCCTGGACGCCGTCCCCGGCGGTCAGCTCGACCCGGACGGTGACCGCGTCCAGCGGCGGGATGCCGTTCCACGGCACGGTGATCTCCGTCCGCTGGCCGGGCAGGATCTCGGGCAGTCGCCGGTCGGGCCACTGCTCGACGCGGCGGCCGAAGATCCCGGTGGCCCACACGCGGGCGGTGGGCGAGATCCTCTGGTTGCCGGTGTTGATGACGGTGTAGCGGATCGTCCCGCGGCTCTGGTGGACGTAGGGCACCAGCGGCTCGGTGCGGGCGGTGTCCGGCCCGCCGATCCGCAGTCCCGGGGTCAGCGGCCCGGCGACGCGCAGGTAGACGCGGGCGCCGACGGCCCGCCGCACCCCGATGCGGGCGCCGCCGGACTCCTGGACGCTCTCGATCGCGGTGTTGAGCGCGACGATGCCGCCGATGTGCTCGCCGGGCGTGGCGTTCTCCGGGATCTTCAGTGTGAAGGGGACCTTCACCGCCGTGTTCGCCGGGACCTTCAGCGTCCCGTGCTTCAGGGTGATCCAGCCGCCGACGTCGCGGCGCGGCTCGGCGGCGGTGCGCAGCGCGAACCCCGCGTCGCGGGGCGTGTTGTAGGCGTCGGCGCCGTAGAGCCGGAAGGTGAGGGGCCCGTCCGTCAGGTTGGTGACCTGCACGGTGTCCTTGACGGTCTCGCCGGGCGGCGCCTCGATGGCGAAGGACGGCCGGGCCGCCGCTGCGCCGCTGCCGTTGACGGGCCCCACCGACCATGATCCGTTGCCGGTCGCGGGCGCGGCCGGGGGCGCGGGCTCGGCGGCCCGCGCGACGGTCCGGCTCGCGGGGGTGGCTCCGGCGGTCGCGGCGGCGCCGGCCCTGGCGGCGCCGCCCGGCAGGGCGGAACCGGTCACGAACAGGGCCGCCGCCACGACGGCGGCGATCCGGAGGCACGGTCTCATGGATTACCTCGGTGCGGCCGGGAGAGCGGCGGGCGCGGCGCCGCTCCCCGGCCGCGGTCGGTGGGGATCAGGAATCGGTTCGGATCAGGACAGGGTGAGGGTGAGGACGGCGGTGTACTCGCCGGCCCCGGTCACCGGCGGAACCGTGAGGTCCAGCGCGGCGCCCGCGGTGTAGGTGCCGCCGACGATCTGCCCGGCGCCGTCCGGGGCGCTGCACAGGGTGGCGGCGGTGGTGGCGTCGAGCGCGCCCGCGCTGCCGGCGACGACGGCGCTGGCGCCCGCACCGGGCGTGCACGACGGCGTCCACGACAGGTTCCCGGCGGGGATCTTCGTCCCGGCGACCGAGGAGAAGTCGGTCAGCGTGCCGGTCAGCGACCAGCCGGTGGTGCCGCCCCGCGCGTCCACGACCGTGACCTCGCGCAGGTCGCCGGTGGCGCTCTGCTCGGTGCCGTTCAGCGTGACCGGGGTCAGTTCGACCTCGCCCGCCTCGCGGGCCATGGTCAGCGGGCCGCCGTTGACGGTGAGGTTGATCCGCTGCTCGTCGCACTGCCCGGCCGGCTGGTCGGCGCATTCGCCGGTGGGCGGCGGGGTCTTCTCGGTGACGCTCAGCGCGACGCTCTGGCTGACGGCGCCCTGGGTGATGACGACGGTCCGGGATCCCGCGGCGGCCGTGTCGGCGACGGTCGCCGAGGCGGTCAGCTTGCCGGTGCCGTCCACCGTGGCGGTCACGTCGGTCAGGTCGCCCGCCGCGCACTGTGCGCCGCTGGAGTCGCACAGTGCGACATCGACCGCGCCGGGCTGCCAGCCCGCCCCGGTGAGGGTGATGCCGCCGCCCTGGACGACGGTGGGCGGCGTCACCGAGACGCTGGGCCCTCCGGCGTCGACGCTGATGGTGGCCAGCGCCTCCGGAACGCTCTTGGGCGTGCAGGAGATCGTCGCCTGGGCGCCCGCGTCGGCGACGATCGTCAGCGCCGCGGGGGCGAGGCTGACGTCACCGGCGGCGCTGAGGGTGAAGGTGCCGGTGGCGGTGCCGATCGGGACCTCTCCGTACGCGGGGATCGGCCCGGCCTGCTCCGGGACGGAGATGTCGACGGTGCCCGTCTGGGCGCCGGAGACGGTGAGCGAGCCCGTGGTCGACCACGAGTTGACCGGCAGCGGCGCCACCCCGGGAAGGTTGGAGAAGTCCGCTTCGACCGTGACCTGGTCCCCGACTCCCGCGGACGCGGGGGCGGTGACGGTCACGGTCGCGTTGTAGTCGAACGTGGTGCTGAAGATGGTGCACGAGTAGGGGACCTGGCCGGTCGCGGCGTGCGCCGCAGCCGCCAGCGCCGGCGGGATCACCACCGCTCCGGCGGCCGTGACCACCGCCGCCGCGCCCCGCAGTGCCGTTCGTCTGGATCTCATCGTGTGCCGCTGCTCCTTTTCAGCCGGCCGCCCCGCCGGGACGGCGGGACGGGGAACCCGGGCAGCTGGATGCCGCACCACCAGTCCGCCATCCGAACCAGCGCCCTGCCCACGAGCTCTGTTCCGCAGAGGGAAACAAAGTTTCGCAAGGTGCACCTAGCGAAACCGGTGGGCGCGCACCGTGTCAAGACATCGGCCGGGCGAAACACAATCGTTTCATTCAGGGAATCGCCGTTTCCCTTCTGAGCCGTTACCGTTCCACACCATGCGGACGGCGCTGCGGGGACTGGCCGAAACACTGCTGACCGGGGGCCTGCTGCTCGCCCTCTTCGTCGGCTACCTGGCGTGGGGCACCGGCCAGTACACGCGTCAGGAGCAGGGCGGCCTCCAGGACGACCTGGAGCGCCAGTGGAGCGCGACCCGCGCCCGGCAGGCGGCCGCGGCCGAGCGGACGAGCCCGGCCGGCGGCGGCGCCGGCGCCGCCGCGGCGAGAAGACCCCCCGCCCCGGCCGAGGGCGAGGCGCTGGCGATCCTGCGCGTGCCGCGCTTCGGCGCGTCCTACCGGTACGCCGTCATCGAGGGCGTCGGCGTCGAGGACCTGCGCCGGGGCCCCGGCCACTACCCCGGGACGGCCGGGCCGGGCGAGGTCGGGAACATGGCGATCGCCGGGCACCGCACCACCTACGGCGCGCCGTTCAACCGCAACGGCGAACTGGAGCGCGGCGACGAGATCCTGGTGGACACCGCCACCACCACCTACGTCTACGAGGTCACCGGCCGGGTCATCGTCCGGCCCGGCCGGACCGACGTGACCGCGCCCGTCCCCCGCAGGCCGGGACGCAAGCCCGTCAAGCGGATGCTGACCCTGACCACCTGCCACCCGAAGTTCTCCGCCGCCTACCGCCTGGTCGTGTTCGCCGAGCTGGAGGGGCGGCGCGCGCGCACGGCCTGACCCGGCCGCGGTCTGCTACCGTTCCCCACAAGGAAACGGCGTTTCGCAACTTTCGTGGCCGGGAGGCGACATGGGGGCACATCCGCACGGCTGGTGGATCCTGCTGCACGTGGTCCTGTTCGTCTTCTGGCTGGGCGGCGACCTCGGCGTCTTCTACTCCAGCCGGTACGTGCTGCGGCCGGACCTGACGCCGGCGGCGCGCTCGGCGGCGCTGCAGATCATGAGCGGCCTGGACCTCGGGCCCAAGATCTGCCTGGTGCTGTTCCTCCCCAGCGGGGTGACGCTGATGGCGCTGGAGCCGCACGGAGCGGAGCTGTTCGGCATGCCCGCCTTCGCCGCCTGGCAGGTCGTGCTGGTGTGGGCGTTCGCGCTCGCCTGGCTGGCGGCCACCGTCGCCGACCACCGCACGCACGGCCGGTTCCCCTGGGTGAGACGGGCCGACTGGACCATCCGCATCGGCCTGGCCGCCGCGCTCTGCGCGACCGCCGCCTACACCCTGCTCGCCGACGAACCGTTCGGCGTGACGACCAACCCGCGCTGGCTCGGCGCCAAGGTCGCCCTCTACACCCTCGCCCTGCTGTGCGGCCTGGGCATCCGCCGGACGCTGCGTCCCTTCGGCCCCGCGTTCGGCACGCTGATGGGCGGCGGCTCCACCCCCGAGGTGGAGCGGATCCTCAAGCGGTCGGTGGACGGCTGCCTGCCCTACGTGTTCGGCATCTGGGCCTCGGTCCTCGCCGCAGCGGCGCTCGGCATCCTCAAGCCGGGCGCCCACCTGTGACACGGTCCCGGCCGTGGTGGCCGAGCTGGGCCGAGACGCGGGCGGCGGCCTCGACGACCATCGGTCCGCACTCGCCCATCCGGGGCTTGAACCGGGTCAGCGGCCCGGACGCGCTCAGCGCCGCGATGACCCGGCCGTCGTGGTCGAAGACCGGGGCGGCCACCGAGGCGGTGCCCGCCTGGCGCTCGCCCGTCGAGCCGGCGTACCCGCGCTTGCGGATCGCCGCGAGCTCCTTGCGCAGCAGGTCCTCGTCCACGATGGTCCGCTCGGTCAGCGCCTCCAGCGGATGGCGCTCCAGGTAGCCGTCCACCTCGGCGTCGTCGAGGAACGCCAGGATCACCTTGGACGAGCTGCCCGCGTGCAGCGGGTAGGGGATGCCGAGACTGACCTCGACGCGCAGCTCGTGCGGCAGGACGACCTGGTCGACGTACAGCCGGGTGTCGCCCCGCCGGATCGACAGCGTGGCGGTCTCGCCCACCCGCTCGGCGAGGCGGCGCAGCTCGGGGGCCGCCATCGCGCGCAGGTCCATCCGGGCCAGGTAGGCCCGGCCGAGCGCGATGGCCGCGTGCCCGAGCGCGTAGCGGCGGGTGCCCGGATCCAGGGTGATCAGCTCGCGGCTGCGCAGCGCGGTCAGGATGCGGTGCACGGCCGCCTTGGTCAGCCCCAGCTCGGTGGCGATCTCGGTGACGCCCAGGTCGGGGCGGGAGCTGCGGCCGAACAGCAGCAGCACGTCCATCGCGCGCTCCACCGCCGCGATCGAGCGGCTCTGGCCCTCGCCGTCCTCGGACGCGCGATCGCCCTGGTTCGTAGCACTGCGCGGCACTGCGGCTCCTTCTCAAGACGTCGGACGGGCGGCCCAGTTTAGGGCAAGGCGTTTCCCGTAGAGAAACACCGCCGCGCGGCCGTTGACAGGGCCGGACGGCCATCGTTACCGTGAACGATACGATGTTTCCATACGCGAAACGAAAGGCCGATGCCGTGGGGGTCGACCCTCAGACCTTCCGGACGGTGCTGGGCCAGTGGCCCACCGGTGTCGCGGTGGTCACCACCACCGCCGGGGACGACTGGCACGGCATGACCGCGAGCTCGTTCAGCAGCGTCAGCCTCGACCCGCCGCTGGTGCTGGTCTGCCTCGCCCGGGGCATCTACACCCACACGCTGGTCGAGCGCAGCGGCGTCTTCGCCGTCAGCTTCCTCGGCAAGGACCAGGCCGCGATCGGCCACCGCTTCGCCGGCCGCGAGCCCGGCGACCGGTTCGCCGGGGACCCCTGGGCGGCCGCGCCGACCGGCGCCCCCGTGCTGGAGGCCGCGCTCGGCTGGCTGGACTGCCGGGTCGCGCACGCCTACCCGGGCGGCGACCACACGATCTTCGTCGGGGAGGTCACCGCCGCGCGCGTCCCGCGCCGCACCGCCCCGCTGCTGTTCCACTCCCGCGCCTGGGGGCAGCTCGCCGACCCGCTCCCCGACACCGTCGACATCGCCGACACCGGCCTGGCCGCCGCGCTGCACCGCAGGCTCCGCGCGCACGGCAGCGCCCCGTCCCGCGTCTCCCCCGCCGAGGCGGCCCGGCTGCTGGCCTCCGTGCGCGGCGCCGGCGTCCGGCTCCGCACGCCCCCGCCCGCCGGGCTCGCGCCCGGCGGACCGGTGCCGGAGGGATCGGTGCTGGTGGAGGACGAAGCCCAGCTGGCGCTGGTGCCGGCCGACGCCGGCGTCGTCGTGGAGGTCGTGGACGGCCCCTGCGCGCCGGACCTCGTCCAAGCCGCCCGCCTGCGCGGCCTCGCGGCGGTGGGACGCGTCCCGGACGCCTTCCGCGCCGACCGGCACGCCGCCGTCCTCGCCGCGATCGACAGGTTCGCCGCGGCCGGCTGCACCGAGATCGCACTCGACGAGGGGCCCTCGGCCGCGTCGCCGCTGCGCGTCCGCGAAGTGCTCCAGGACGCGGTCGCACGGACGCGGCCGCTGACGCCGCGCGTGCGCCTGCGCGAGTCGCGCGGACTGGGCCTGGTCAACGCGCTGACCGCCATGAAGAGCGGCGTGCGGCACTTCGACGTCACCCTCGGCGGCGTCGACGGCGGGCTGTGCGCCGAGGACGTGCTGTTCCTGGCCGCCCAGCTAGAGGTGGCCACCCCGATCGACCGGGCCGCCCTCGCGGCGGCCTCCGCCGACCTGGAGGCGATCTGGGGTGCGGCCCTGCCTGGCCGGGCCCACCGGGTCGCGTCCTGACCATCGTGAAAGGAAACGCCCAGATGACGCTGACCGGCGAACGGCTCGTCGAGAACATGACCGGAGCCGAGCGCGAGCGAGCGGGCCGCGTCGAGAAGGTGCTGCCCGCGCTGCGCGAGGCCGCCGCGCGGGCGGACGCCGAGGCCGCGTTCCCCTCCGGGCACGTGGACCTGATCCGCGAGGCGGGGCTGCTCGGCCTCGTCGTCCCCGAGGAGAACGGCGGGCTCGGCGGCGGGCTCCGCGACCTCGCCGCCGCCACGTACGCGATGGGCACCGCGTGCCCCTCCACCGCGCTGTCGTACTTCTTCCACAACACCAGCGCCTCGCGCGGGATGCTGCCGCTGGAGGCGATCGAGGCGGGGCTGTTCACCGGCGAGGAGGTGGAGCCGGTCCGGGCGTTCGCCGAGAAGGTCCTCACGAGGATGGCCGGCGGGACGTGGACGGCCAACTTCGCCAGCGAGGAGGTCAAGAGCTCCAGCGCCAACATCGCGATCGCCACGACCGCCGCCCCCGCCGACGGCGGCTGGACGCTCAACGGCGTCAAGTCGTTCGGCTGCGCCACCGGCGTCGCCGACACCTACCTGGTGACCGCGCGGCTGGACGGCACGACCGGCGCCGACGGCCTCGCGCTGTTCCTGGTGCCCCGGGACGCGCCGGGCGTCGCCTCGCGCACCCCCTGGAACGGTCTCGGGATGCGCGCGTCCAACAACCACGGCATCACGCTCACCGACGTGTTCATCCCCGCGGACGAGGCCCTGACCGTGCCGGGCTCCTTCGTGCGGATGCTGACGATGAGCCGGGGCAGCTTCGTCGGCAACCAGCTGGCCATCTCGGCGTGCTACCTCGGCGCCGCGCAGTCGGTCTACGACTTCGCCCTCGACCGCCTCACCCGCGCCACGTTCGCCGACTCCGGCCGCCCGATCGCCTCCTCCCCCATGCACCAGGTGATCATCGGGGACATGACCGAGCGGCTGGAGACCGCCTACCTGTGGATCCGCCGGCAGCTCGAGCTGGAGACCTCCACCCCGCCGCTGCTGCCCAAGCAGGCCGTGTACCGGCAGTGGCGGATCGCCAAGGGCGACATCGCCGAGTCGTGCTTCCAGGTCGTGCTGGGCGCGTTCAAGGCGTGCGGGACGTCGGCGGCGACGCTCGACGGCGTCATCGGCCGGGCCATGCGCGACCTGGCGATGGGCCTGGTGATGACGTTCCCCGCCGAACGCGGCAGGCTGGAGGCCGCCTCGATCGTCACCGGGGCCAGGGAGAACGAGTTGTTCGCGAGCGTCGAGAAATGACGGCACCGCACCGCGACCTGGTCGCCGGCGACTGGGCGGACTCCGCCGCCCGCCTGGACCTCGTCCTGGAGGACCCGGCGACCGGCCTCCCGCTGGGGCCCGCCATGGCCACCGGCGGGGAGCGCGTCGAACGTGCCCTCGCCGCGGCCGAGGCGGCGGCGGAGGACTGGGCCGCGCGCGGCGACCGCGCCGACCTCCTCGACGCCGTCGCGGACGGGCTGGAGGGGGTGCTCGGCGAGATCGTCCGGCTGGAGGCGTCCGCGACCGGCGTCCCGATCCGCCAGGCCGCCCCCCTCGGCATGATCGTGACCGGTTCCTTCCGGCTCGCCGCCGAGCAGCTGCGCGGCGGGACGGGCGCGACCCTGCGCCGCGAGGACGGCCGTGCCGTGCGGGTGCGGAGGCTGCCGTGGGGCCCGGCGCTGTGCCTGGTCCCGTGGAACGCGCCCGCCCCGATGGCGGCGCACAAGGTCGCCAACGCCCTCTCCGCGGGCTGCCCCGTGATCCTCAAGCCCAGCGAGTACGCCCCGCACGGCACCCAGGCCCTCGCCGCGGCCGTCGCGGACGCGCTGGCCGGACGGGACGTGCCCGGCGGCGTGTTCCAGCTCGTCCACGGGGACGGGACGACCGGCGCCCGCCTCACCGGCGACCCGAGGATCCGGGCGGTGTCGTTCACCGGCGGCGCCGCAGGCGGCCGGTCGGTCGCCGCCGCCTGCGCGGCCGGGCTCAAGCCCGTCCAGCTGGAACTCGGCGGCAACAACCCCCTGGTCGTCATGCCGGACGCCGACCCGGCCCGCGCCGCCCGCGCGGCCGTCGACCTGCTGACGACCCTCAACGGCCAGTGGTGCCGGGCCCTCGGCCGCCTCATCGTCCCGGCGGAATCGCGGGACGCGATCCTGGAGGAGATCGCAGGACGCCTCGCAGCGCTGCGCGCGGGCCCGCCCCTGGACGAGGACACCGACCTCGGCCCCCTCGTCCACTCGCGCCATCGCGCCCTGGTGCAGAGCAGGCGCGACGCGCTCGGCGGAGAGGTCACCGCCACAACCAAGGTCCCCGCCGAGGGCAACTACCTGGCCCCCGCGCTGGTCACCGGCGTGGACCCCGGCGACGCCACCGAGGAGATCTTCGGGCCGGTCGCGACCGTCCACCCGTACCGGACGCTCGACGAGGCGGTGGCCCTGGCCAACGGCACCGCCTACGGCCTGGAGGGCTACGTCTGCGGCACCGACGAGGACGCCGCGCTGGCCGTGGCCGGCCGGATCCGCGCCGGGGAGGTCAAGGTCAACGGATCGAGCGTCATGAGCCTGCACCTGTTCGCGCCGCGCCCCGCCTGGGGCGCGTCCGGGCTGGGCGAGGAGGGCACCGCCGAGACCCTCCGCTTCTTCACCAACCCGCAGGTGGTGGGCGTGGAGAACGCCGGCGCCCTGCACTCCCGGGAGGACGCGTGACACCGGTCCTGGTCGCCGGCGCCGGGCCCGTGGGGCTGACCGCCGCGCTGGCACTGGCCCGCCGGGGCGTCGCGGTGACGGTGCTGGAGGCCGGGGACGCGCTGGCCGCCGAGTCGCGGGCCTCCACCTTCCACCCGCCGTCGCTGGAGATGCTCGGCGGGCTCGGGGTCCTGGACGAGCTGATGGAGCGCGGCCGGATCTCCCGCGCGTTCCAGTACCGGGAACGGAGCGGCGCCGTCATCGCCGAGCTCGACATGTCGCTGCTGTCGGGCGACACCCCCTACCCGTTCCGCGTCCAGTGCGAGCAGGGCAAGCTCACCCCGATCCTGCTGGAGCACCTGCTGAAGGCGGGCGGGGAGGTGCGGTTCGGGGCGCGGGTGCGCGACGTCCTGCCCCACGCCGGCGGCGTCCAGGTGACGGCCGCGGACGGCGCGGTGCACCGGGGCGGCTGGCTCATCGGCGCGGACGGCGCCGGATCGGCCGTCCGCCGGTCCACCGGGCTGGAGTTCGAGGGGCTCACCTACCCCGAGCGGTTCCTCGTCGCCTCCACCCGCACCGACGTGGCGGCGCTGCTGCCGGGCATCGCGGACGTGAACTACGTGTTCGACCCCGAGGAGTGGCTGGTCCTGCTGCGCACCCCGGACCACTGGCGGGTGCTGTTCCCCACCGCCGAGGGCACCCCCGACCGCGACGAGCTCGACCGGCTGCCGGACCGGCTGCGCGGCCTCGCCGACACCGCGTGGGACGTGGCGCACGCGAGCCTGTACCGGGTCCACCAGCGGGCGGCCGACCGGTTCCGGGTCGGCCGGGTGCTGCTGGCCGGGGACGCCGCGCACGTCAACAACCCGCTCGGCGGGATGGGCATGAACAGCGGCCTCCACGACGCCGTCCTGATGGCGGACGCGCTCGCCGGGGTCCTCGACGGCGGCCCGGAGTCGGAACTGGACGCCGTCGCCGCCGCCCGCCGCGACGTCGCGCTGACGTACGTGGGACGCGAGACCCACGCCAACTGGGAGCAGATGCGCGACCCGGAGCGCTACCACGCCGAGCTGCGGGCGCTGGCGGCCGATCCCGCCGCGGCCCGCCGCCATCTGCTGCGCAGCTCGATGATCGCCTCGCTGCGGGACGTGGCGTGACCCGCGCCGGGCCGGGCGCCGAGATCGTCCGGGAGAACCCGGCGCGGCTCGGCGAGACCGTCGGCCGGGTGCCGGTCGCGGACGCCGCGGACGTGGACCGCGCGGTCCGGGCGGCCGAGGCCGCCCAGCGGGACTGGCGGGACGTCCCCGCCGCCGGGCGGGCGGAGGTCCTGCGCCGCGCGGCGGGCGCGGTCGAGGCCGCGGGCGGGACGGCCGTGCTGCTCGCGCGGGAGTCCGGCAAGCCCCTGGCCGACTGCGAGGGCGAGATCCGGTTCGCCGCGGCGTACCTGCGCTGGGTCGCCGACCACGCGCCCGCCGCGTACGCCGACCGGGAGGTGGACGACGCGGCGGGCCGGCTGCTCCTGCGGCACCGCCCGTACGGGGTGGTCGCCGCGATCACGCCGTGGAACGCGCCGGTCATCCTGACGCTGCTCAAGGTCGGCCCGGCCCTCGCGGCGGGCAACGCCGCCGTCGTGAAGCCCTCGCCGCTGGCGCCACTGGCCGTGACGCGCGTGCTGGAGTCGTTCCCGCCGGACCTCGTGCACGTCGTGCACGGCGGCGCCGGGACGGGACGGCCGCTGGTGGCGCATCCGCGGGTCCACCGGGTGGCGTTCACCGGCGGCGCCGCCGCCGCGCGCGACATCGGGGCCGCCGCCGCCGAGGCCGTCACACCGGCCGTGCTGGAGCTGGGCGGCAACGACCCGGTGGTGCTGCTGGACGACGCCCGCCTGGACGACGCGGCCATGGACCGGCTCGTCATGGCGTCCTTCGCGACCGCCGGGCAGGTGTGCATGGCCGCCAAGCGGGTCTACGTGCCCCGGTCGAGGTTCGACGACGTCCGCGACGCCTACGTCGCGGCCGCCGCGCGCACCGTCGTGCTCGGCGACCCGCTCGACCCGGGCACGACGGTCGGCCCGGTGATCTCCGCGGACGCGGCGGACCGGGTACGGGGACTGGTGACCGGCGCGACGCGGCGCGGCGCGTCGGCCGTCGCGCTCGGCGCGGTGCGCGTGGACCTCGCGCGGGGGCATTTCGTCCGGCCGACCCTGGTCACGGGGGCCGGCGATGACGCCCCGCTGGTGGCCGACGAGCAGTTCGGGCCGGTCGTGCCGCTGCTGCCCTACGACACCGAGGACGAGGTGCTCGCCCGCGCGAACGCCGGTGAGCTGGGTCTCGGCGCCTCCGTGTGGTCGGCCGACGAGGACCGCGCGTTCGCCTTCGCCCGCGGGTTCGAGGCGGGGTTCACGTTCGTCAACACCCACAACCGGACGGGCATGTCGCTGCGCGCGCCGTTCGGCGGGGTGAAGCGCAGCGGGCACGGCCGCGAGTACGGCGCCGAAGGCCTGCTGGAGTACGTGCAGACGTGCGCCGTGCACGCCCCGGCGGCGTTCCGGGCGGGCGGCGCGGGCATGGGCGCGGGCGCCTACCCGTCCTGAGTTCCGGCCCCTTCCCGGGGTTTCCGCCCGCCCGGGCAAGCGTTACCGAATCGCGTTCTGTGGGCCGTTGACGCCCGGCGCCCGGTGGCCGCTAATTGAGGAGACAATGGAAACGTCGTTTCGCAGAGCGGAACGACAAGCTCCGGAGGCAGCATGCGTGTCACCCGCGCAGTTCGTGCCCTAGCCGCCACCACCACCGCGGTCGCCACCGTCGCCGCGGCCGCGCTGACGGTCGCGGCCCCCGCCCAGGCCGCCGTCACCCGGGTCCAGACCACGGTCGAGATCCGGTGCGCGTTCACGATCCTGAACCAGAGCGCCGACTGGTACTTCCCGTCCGGGACGCCGAAGGGCCTGGTCTGGCTCCAGCACGGCTTCGCCCGCGCCAACGACCACGTCGCCGACCTGGCGGGCGAGTACGCGTCCGCGGGCTACCTGGTGTTCGCCCCGACCCTGCCCACCGCCAACATCTTCGGCTGCACGCTGCAGAACATCGGCAACAACACCGCCTTCCTGGGCAACGTCGCCGACCTGTTCGGCAAGGCGTCCGACCCGAACGACAAGCTCGGCCGCAGCCTGGCCAGGGCCAAGGCCGAGGCCGGGCGCCCGGACGTGACCGTCCCGTCCTCCATGGTCTTCTCCGGCCACTCCGCCGGGGGCGAGGCCGTCGCCTACGTCGCGAACCGGGTCCGCACCGGCTACCCGTCGGCGTGGACGGGCTTCCGCGGCCTGGTGCTGCTGGACCCGGTGAAGTCCTTCATCGGGAACAACCTCGCCACGGGCCTGGACGGGGTGGACGGCACCGGCCGGCAGATCCGCACGATCTCCGCGCCCGACAACCTCTGCAACAACAGCAGCTCCGGCACCGAGGCCGTACAGTCCGAGATCCACAGCCCGTTCGTGGGCGTGCGGCTCACCAGCGGGGCCCACACCGACGCCGAGGGCGCGAGCACCGACTCGGTCGGCACGATCGCCTGCGGCACCCCCGAGGCCGGGAACATCGCCATCCTGCAGACCTTCGCGGTGGCGTGGGCCAAGGACGCCTTCAACGGCACCCAGACGCCCGCCTACCTGCCCGGCGGCGCCTACTACCAGAACCAACTGTCGGCCGGCACGATCCAGACCCTGACCGGGGCCTCCTGACCTGACGCGCGGCCCCGGCGCCCGTTTCCGCGGACGCCGGGGCCCGCCACCGGAACCGAAGTTTCTTCGCGGGACTATGGCGGCCCACCGGACCGCGATTGTAGAGTTTGGAAACAGCGTTTCGCCAGTGGAACCAGACAGGGAAACAGGAGGTCCGATGAGTCCGGTGCGGGTGGCCGCCGTCCAGTTCGCGGCCGGGCGGGACGCCGGCGCGAACCTCGCCTCCTGCCTGCGGCTGATCGACGAGGCGGCGGACGCGGGCGCGGTCCTCATCGTCCTGCCGGAGTTCTGCAACCGCATCTCCTGGTACGACGATCGTGACGCGGCGGTCAGGAACGCCTGCCTCCCGGACGGGCCGTTCCTGACCGCCGTCGCCGCCCGGGCCGCCGCGCACCGCGCCCACGTCAAGATCAACGTGACGCTGGCCGACGCGGGCCGGGTCACCGTCGCGAGCCTGCTCTACGGCCCGGACGGCGCCCTGCTCGGCCGCTCGGACAAGCTGGTCCTCATGGGCGCCGAGGGCGACCACCTCGACCCCGGCACCCGGGCCGGGCCGGTGATCGCCACCCCGCTCGGCCGGCTCGGCATGTACGCGTGCATGGAGGGCGTCACCAGCGAAGTGCCCCGCGACCTCGCGGTCCGGGGCGCGCAGGTGCTGCTCAACAGCCTCAACTCGTTCGCGGTGGACGAGGCGAGCCTGCACATCCCGGTGCGGGCCGCCGAGAACCGCGTGTGGGTGGTGGCGGCCAACAAGGTGGGCCCGCTGCTGCCCGCGGAACTGCTGCCCGCCATCAGCGCACGGCTCGGCGTCCCCGCCGATCTGCTGGACGGCGCGGGCGAAAGCCAGATCGTCGCCCCCGACGGCACCGTCGTGGCCAAGGCGCCGCGGACCGGGGAGGCGGTCGTCGTCGCCGACATCGACCCCGCGCTCGCCGACGACAAGACCCGCCCGGACGGGACGGACCTGTTCGCGGCGCGCCGCCCCGCGCTCTACGCGCCGATCGTCGCGGCGCCCCGGCCGCGCACCGCGCCCGCCGGGGCGGGAAAGCTCGCCGCCGCAGTGGTCCGCTCCCCCGGGCTCGTCGCCGAGGCGGCGCGGGCCGGGGCCGAGCTGATCGTCCTGCCGGAACTGGCGTTCGGCGCCGCCGCCGGCCCCGGCGAGGTCGCCCGGGCGCTCGCCGACGCCGTCCGGGGAACCGGCGCCCACGCGGTCACCACCGTCCGCGACGGCGGCGCGCACGCGGCCTACGTGGTCGGCGCCGACGGCGTCGTGGGACGCCAGCCCCGGCTGCACGGCGGCGACGGGGAACGGCTTGAGGTCTTCACCCTCCCCTGGGGGCGGCTCGCGCTGATCGCCGGCGACGACGCGTTGTTCCCCGAGACGTTCCGGCTCGCCGCGATCGCCGACGCCGACGTCGTCGCCGTGCCGTTCACCCCCCTGGAAACGTGGGAGACCCGGCTGGGCCTGCCCGAGCGGTCCGCCGAGAACCGGCTGAACGTCGTCGCGTCCGGCCCCGACGGCGGCCTGATCCTGGCCCTGCCGGCCGACTTCACGCTGTGGACGGCCTGGGACGGCCCGTTCGAGGGCCGCATCAGCCATCCCCTGGTCACCCGGACCGGAGACCCGGTCACCATCGCGGCCGTCCACCCCGCCCAGGCGGTCAACCGGCTCGTCTCCAAGAACACCGACCTGGTCGGCGGGCGGCCCGCGCACGCGGTCGCCGCGCTGGCCGACGACGCACCGAGCGGAGCGCCCCGTTGAAGGAAACCCTGCAGCACGTCGAGCAGATGCTCGACGAGTCCCCCACCGTGGACGTGACCGAGACCTTCCACCGGTTCGGCGCGATCCTCGACGGGCTGAAGGCGAAGATCGACGCCCGGTTCGAGCTGACGCGCGACCCGTCCACCGAGGCGCTGGAGTCCTACGGCACCTACCCCGACGGGCCGGGCGGCACCCTCGCCGCCTACAGCGGGCCGGAGGTCGACTGGATGGTGCGGTCCTGGCTCGGCAACCCGGCCGCGAGCTTCGCCAACCTGCACCTGACCGTGTGGCTCGGCCCGCAGATCCGGGTGCCGCACCTCGGCATCGCGATGCTCGTCTGGCCGGAGGGCTGGTTCTACCTCGACTCGGTGCCGCGCACCAACCTGCTCGCCGACGGCGAGTACTACGACAAGTACTACGAGCCGGTCAACGACGGGTGGCTGGCGCACCGCGAGCAGAACCCCGACTTCGAATGGTTCACCAGCCGCGCCGGGTTCATCCGGGCGAGCCTGTCGCCGACCGCGCACTGCTACTCCTTCCCCCGCGCGGAGAAGAACATCGAGCTGGTGGGACGGCTGCTGGACGAGCACGTCGACCGCTGGCTCGGCTGGGTGGACGAGGCCGAGGCCGTCCCCGAGGCCGACCGCGCCGCGCTGGCGGCCGCCGACCTGGCGACCCGCCGCAACATCGCCGAACGCGACCCCGCCAACGTGATGGGCGTCCGCTACTTCGGGCAGGAGACCACCGACCGCCTCGTCCGCGGGCTGTGGGGCGGCGACCGAGAGCTGCCGCGCCCATGAACGTCCGGTCTCTGTGGTGGTCGGCGGGAAGCGGCGGCAGCCCGCCCTTCGACACCGCCCACCTCAAGGTGTACTACCCGGCGCGCGCGCAGGGCACCGACGCCGAACGGCTCTCCGGGCAGATCCCGCCCGACCCCGAAGGCGCGCCCTACCCGGTGGTCGTGTTCTGCTCCGGCGTGAACGTCGAGCAGGCCGTGTACCGCCCGTTCGCCGCCGCGATCGCCGCCGCCGGCTTCGCCGTGGTGACGTTCGACCGGGTCGCCGAGCTGTTCGGCGGCCAGGTCGGGCTCACCCCCGGCGTCGACCTGGACGCGGCCCGTCCCGACGCCTACGGCACCCGCCCGACCTGCCCCGCCCTGCCCGCCGTGATCGGCGCGCTGGAGGAGATCGGCCCGCTCAAGGGCGTGCTCGACCTCGACCGCATCGCCCTCGGCGGGCACTCGGCGGGCGGCACCGTCGTGCTGCAGTCGGCCCGGTTCGTTCCCGGCGTCCGGGCCTGCTTCGCCTACGGCGCCCACACGATGGTCGCCACGATGCTGGGCTGGCCGGCGGGCACCGTGCTGCCCGCCCAGGTCGAATGCCCGGTGCTGCTGGGCGTCGGCACCCGGGACGGCGTGATCATGGGCAGCGCCGACCGGTACGGGCAGGACGCCGACGCCGACCCGGTGACCCGCACCTTCACCGAGGCCCTGTCGGGGCCCGGTGACCTGCTCGCCCTCCTCAAGGGCGCCAACCACTTCGCCATCGCGGACCCCGTCGACCCGACCGCGGCCCGCGCCTTCCTCGACCTGGAGCCCGAGACCGACCCCGCCGCCGCCCGCGGCGCCTTCACGGACCTCACCATCGCCTTCCTCCGCGCCCACCTGCGCGGCGAGGAGACGGTGCCGTCCGCCGACCCGGCGCACATCGACCTGCGGCGCCGGTAAGGAGCCGACATGCTCAAGAATTTCTGGTACGCGGTGGAGTTCGCCGACGCCGTCACCCGCGCCCCCAAGCGCGTCACCTGCCTCGGCCAGGACTTCGTCATCTACCGCAAGCGCGACGGCGGCGTGGTCTGCCTGTCGGACCTGTGCGCCCACCGCGGCGCGGCGCTGTCGAGGGGCAAGGTGGTGGACGACCAGATCGCCTGCCCCTACCACGGCTGGCGGTACGAGCCGGGCGGCGCCTGCACGCTCATCCCCGCCAACCCCGAGGGCCGCGGCATCCCCAAGAAGGCCCGCGTCGACTCCTATCCCGTCCGGGAGGAGTACGGGCTGATCTGGGCGTTCCTCGGCGACCTGCCGGAGGACGAGCGGCCCCCCATCCCGCACTTCCCCGAGCACGACGACCCGAAGTTCGCCCGCGTGGACGTCAACATGATCATCGAGGCCAACTACGAGCGGACGTTCGAGAACGTGGTGGACGCCGCGCACACGCCCTTCGTGCACGGCACCCGGTTCGGCAACCCGGACAAGCCGCAGATCCCCGACTACGAGATCACCCAGGACGACTGGTCGGCGGTCGCCGACATCATGCTCAGCCCGCCGCCCGCGCGGGGCCTGTGGAAGCGCCTCTACAAGAAGGAGGGGCCCAGCGAGCTGGTCGTCACCAACGGCTGGTACCTGCCGAACATCGTCAAGCTGCACGTCCGGCTGCCGTTCGGCGACATGATCCTCTACGACCACAACATCCCGCTGAGCCGCGACCGGACCCTCGTCAAGATCGTCGGCTACCGCAACTTCTTCACCGGCAGGTGGGCCGACCGGGACGCCCGCCGCCGCATCGAGAGCATCCTGCTCCAGGACAAGCCGGTGGTGGAGAGCCAGCGGCCCGAACTGCTGCCCTACGACCTGCCCGCCGAACTGCACCTGCGCAGCGACGCGCTCCAGGTCGCCTACAGGCGCCGCCGCCAGCAGCTGATGGCGGACGGATGGTGGATCGGCGACGAGGACATGATGTCCGACCCCGGTCCCCGCAAGAGCGCCGTCGTCATCGCCTCCCCCGCCCGCCGCGAGAACCCCGAGCTGGCGCGGGCCTGGATGCACAAGGCGCGGGGCGGGGAGACGAGCGGCGGGGAAGCGAGCACCACCGCATCGACCGGCACAGCGTCGACCGGGACGGCGGACGCGGAGACGCCCGACGGCGCCGTGAAGGAAACGTCCCCCGGAGACACCGTGACGGCCGCGCAGGCGACCGGTGAAGGAGAAGACAAGTGACGGCGTCCCTGCCCAGAGCACTGAGCGACCGGACGATGGCGGCGCTGGCCGGCGTCGAGAACCTGACCCGGGTCACCGAGCGGGAGCTGACGAGCCCGATGTCGCCCGGCCCGGTCGGCGAACTGGAGATCCTGCGCGGCGAGCGGATCGCCAAGGTCGTCCGCGTGGCGCTGACGGTCGAGCAGATCGGCATGGACAGCCACATGATCTTCGCGTTCACCCCGGCGGACTCGGCGGTCCCGCACTTCACGCTCGACTCGGTCATGGCGGGCGGCTACCTCGCCTACCACATCGACCTCGTCCAGCGCGCCGACCTGGCCTGCCACCTGGAGTACCTCAACGCGGTCTACCAGCCGCTCACCCCTGCGTTCGAGGAGGTCCGGGAGCGGTTCGGTCCGTCCACCGCCGCGATCGGCCCCCGCCAGCACGCGATGATGTCGCCCTGGATGCTGGTGAACCGGGCCGACGAGGAGCACTTCACGGAGATCGGCGGCTACCTCGACCGGTACTTCGAGCACTGGCGCGGCCTCGTCGACAAGGGCCTGCCCGCCGACGTCGTGGCGACCCTCGCCGACACCGACCTGCCGGCGCGCGACGAGCGCAACCGGGCGAACCTGTTCAGTCCCGAGGTCGACCCCGTCTGGGCCAACGTGACGCGGCTGCTCGGCGAGGAGCAGTCCGAGGCGGTGCGCGGCGAGTTGCTGACGAACGAACTGCCGACGAACGAACTGCCGACGAACGAGGTGCGGGGTGGCTGAGCCGAGCGAGTGGCAGACCCGGATCGCCGGCGAGTGGCACGGCCGCCCCTCGCTGTTCGACGGCACCGGAACCTGGCAGGGCTACGAGGACATCCGCAGGTCGTCGGTGTTCGAGGACGGGAAGACCACCTACTACATGGACGGCGGCCTGGAGGGCGGCGGCCCGATGGCCGGGCGGTTCCGGCTGGGCGCGCCGTTCGCGTTCGGGGTCGTCGACTCCGACAGCAACCGCGTCTACACCGGCCCGGACTTCCACGGCACCGGCCAGCCCTACGGCGGGTTCGTCGACGCGCACTACTACGGGCCGGGCTGGCAGGTCGACCTCAACACCTGGAACCACGTGCTCCCCGACGGCGAGACGCAGGTCTACTCGTCCACCCTCTACCAGGGCTGGGCGGTCGTGGGCTGCTTCAACGGCGTCTACCGGCGCACCACCGACTACGACGCCAACCCCGAGACCAGGGACGCGATCGCGGCGTTCCTCAAGGACGAGACCCGCAACGGCCCGACGCCCTACATCCTGCCCACCAAGCAGGCCGGCGCCTACTCCGGCACCTGCGAGCTGTGGGGCGCCGACCAGAAGCTCATCGGCGACGTGACCGTGTCGGTCGAGCTGGAGCCGGTCGACCTGCTGCGCACCCGCCAGCACGTCACCTGGTCCGGCGCGCTCGACCGCACGTACACGGTGGAGGCCCGGCGGGACGGGTTCCGGCACTTCTACGAGGGCCCGGACGCCTGGGGCAACGCGATCTCCTTCGGCCGCGCCAACTACCCCAGCCTGCACTTCACCGACGTGTGGAAGGCCAAGGGCCGCGAGTACATGATCGACGCCGCGCCCGGGATGACGGCCGGGGAGACCCTGACCGTCGCCTACGAGCTGTTCGAGGGCAACGTGCTGACGTGCGTGCTGCACGGCGTCCTCACCTGGGAGGCGTCATGACCGAGACCTCGCCGACGGTCGTCATCACGGGCGGTACCCGGGGCATCGGCCTCGGCCTGGCGCGGGAGTTCCTGGCCAGGGGCGCGCGTGTCGCGATCTGCGGCCGGTCCCGCGAACGGGTCGACGAGGCCGTCGCCGAACTGGGCGACGGCGCGATCGGGACGGTCTGCGACGTGGCCGACCGCGACCAGGTGCAGGCCCTGTGGGACTGGGCGGCCGCCGAACTCGGCCGCGTCGACCACTGGATCAACAACGCCGGCGTCTCCACCTCCCGCACGCCGCTCGCCGAGACGCCCGCCGGGCAGCTCGACACGATCGTCGCCGTCAACCTGCTCGGCGCGCTGCACGGCAGCGCCGTGGCGGTGGCGGGCATGACCGCGCAGGGCGGCGGGACCGTCTGGAACATGGCGGGGCTCGGCAGCGACGGCCGCACCATCCCCGGCCTGATCGCCTACGGCGCCACCAAACGCGGCTCCGACTACCTCACCACCGGGCTCGCCAAGGAGGTCAAGGGCGGCCCCGTGAAGGTCGCGCACCTGTCGCCCGGCATGGTCGTCACCGACCTGCTCCTCAAGGACTACTCCCCCGAGGAACTGGAGAAGGCCAAGAAGGTCTTCAACATCCTCGCCGACCGGGTGGAGACCGTGACGCCCTGGCTCGCGGCGAAGATCCTCGCCGGGACCGGGAACGGCGGGAAGGTCGCCTGGCTGACCGCGCCCAAGATCATGGGACGGTTCGCCACGGCGCGGTTCCGCAAGCGCGACCTGTTCGCCGATGCGCCATGACCGACTACCCGGTCCCCCTCGCCGTCGAGGACTTCGTCCCCGTCGCGCTGACCGCGCTCGGCATCGCTGCGCTGCGGCACCGCCATCCCCTCGTCCTGCCGGCGGCGTTCCTGGTGGTGTCCGGCGGGTTCGCCAAGGCCACGTGGAAGCTGATCGTCGCGCTCGACGGCCCCGACCTGCAGTGGCTGTACCACGCGCTGTTCCCGCTGCTGGCCACCGGATTCACCCTGCTGGTGTTCGCCCTGACGCGGGGCCGGTGGCGGGCCGCCCTGCCCGTCCCCCTCATCGCCGCCCTGGCCGCCTCGGCGGCCCTGCGCGACACCTGGCCCGCCATGGTCTGGACGATCGCGGCGGTCACCGTCGTGGCGGTGCTGCTGGCGCTGGACGCCCGCCGCCGCGACCCGCTCACGGCGGCGCTGTTCACGCTGTGGCTGGCCGCCCAGTACCTGCTCGGCCCGATGGCGGCGCGGGCCGAGCAGTCCATCGCCCTGCAGTGGGCCGAGCAGTCCTGCAACACCCTCGCCCAGGCGGCCTTCGCGCTCGCCGCCTGGCGGCTCGCCCGTACCCCCGACGCGAAAGAGACCAAGGAGGCGGTGCCCGCATGACCGACGCACTCGGCTGGCGGCGCAAGTTCGGAGTCATCGCGCCCTCCACCAACACCATCGTGGAGCCCGACTTCTACCGGATGGGCGTCCCCGGCGTGACGTCCCACTTCTCCCGCATCCACATCCGCGACCAGAACATGGACGGCGACGCCGGCATGGAGCGGCTGCTGGAGCAGATCCGCGACGAGATCGGCGCGGCCTGCGAACGCGTGCTGACCTGCGAACCGGACTACATGGTGATGGGGATGTCCGCCGAGACGTTCTGGGGCGGCGTGGAGGGCAACAAGGAGTTCGTCCGCCAGATCCACGGCATCACCGGCCTGCAGGTGGCGACCGGGGCGGAGGCGTGCGAGCGGGCACTGAAGCTGTACGGCGCCCGGCGCATCGGCGTCGTCACGCCCTACCAGCCGGTCGGCGACGAGAACGTCCACCGGTTCTTCACCGAGCTCGGCTTCACCGTCGACAAGATCATCGGCCTGAAATGCCCCACGGCCGTGTCGATCGCCCACGTCACCGAGGACGAGCTGCGGGCGGCCCTGCGGGAACTGGCCGCCGGGGAGGTGGACGCCATCGTCCAGTGCGGCACGAACCTGTCGATGGTCGGCCTGGCCGACGAGGCCGAACGGTGGCTGGGCCTGCCCGTCATCGCGATCAACGCGGCCACCTGGTGGATGGCCCTGCGCGACAACGGCATCGACGAGCGGGTCGAAGGCGCCGGGGCCCTCCTCCGCGACCACTGACCGCGGGCCCGCTACAGCGGCGGCCAGGGGATGGCGGGCCAGTCCTCCGGGGGGTACGGGTGGATCCGGTGCTTGAGCATCAGCTCCACCCGGCGGCGGGTGGCGTCGACCTCGTCGGCGGTGAGGAGCTCGGCCAGGCGGGCGCCGAGGGGGCCGCCGCGCAGGCCCTCGTCCACGCGGCCGAGGGCCTCCAGGGCCTCGGCCGTCAGCGGCTTGCCGCGCCACTGCCACAGGACGGTGCGGAGCTTGTAGTCGGCGGAGAAGCAGACGCCGTGGTCGCAGCCGTAGACGTGGCCGTCGCCCGGCGGCAGCAGGTGGCCGATCTTGCGGTCGGCGTTGTTGACGACGGCGTCGAACACCGACATGCGGCGGATCGCGTCGTCGTCGGACCGCGACAGGGCGACGAGGTCGATGTCGGGGTCGGGTTCGACCCACAACTGCACCATGCCGGGCCCGTACGGGCCGTCGCGGTGCACGGTGGGCGGGACGGTCCCCCAGCCCATGGCCTTGGAGACCTCGTAGGCGGCGACCTCCCGCTCGGCGAGGGTGCCGTCGGGGAAGTCCCACAGCGGGCGCTCACCGGCCACCGGCTTGTAGACGCAGCCCGCGGTGAGGCCGTCGTGATCGACGGAGCAGTACAGGGTGGCGTTGGACGCCTGGACGAGCCTGCCCTCCACGCTGAGCCGCCCGGCCGACAGCAGCCGCTCGGCTCCCTCGGCGTCGCGGGGGGAGACCCGGCGTCCGGGCTCGCCGCGCCCGGCGTCGTCTGCGGGCGCCCGGTCCCGGGAGGACTGCGTCATGCGATCATTCTCCCGGCCGCGTCGCCCATGATCCAGCACAGCGGATCTTTTTCGTCCTCGGCGGCCGGGGCGCACGGCACGGCGCGGACGGCCGGACGAAGAGGATTCGAGGGCCGCATCTCAGCCGAGGTATCCGTTCTGGCGGGGGCACACGTGCCCCTCGGTGTCGAGGGGGAGGCCGCACAGCGGGCAGGGCGGGCGCCCGGCCGCGACGACCTTCAGGGCCCGCTCGGCGAACGCGCGGGCCTGCGCGGCGCTGATCCGCACCCGCAGCACCGCGATCTTCGGGTCCTCCTCGCCGACCTCGGCGTCCTCCTCGGCCTCGCCGGCCTCCTGCGCCTCGATGACGACCTGCTCGTCGTCCGGGTCCCAGGCCAGCGCCATCGTGCCGACCTTGAACTCCTCCTCCACCGGCTGGTCGAGGGGGCCGTCGTCCTCGAGCTCGGACGGCGTGACCGCGGGCACCGGGGCCTCTCCGCCGCTGCGCCGCAGCACCTCGTCCAGCAGCTCCTCCAGCCGCTCCGCCAGCAGCGTCACCTGGAACTTCTCCAGGCCGACGCTGGTGACGCGGCGGCCGGAGCGGGCCTGCAGGTAGAAGGCTCGGTCGCCTGGCCGCCCGACGGCGCCGGCGACGAAACGCTCCGGCGGGTCGTAGGAGATGACGGGCATGACAACGACCCTACGCGCCGCCGCCGACGGGCGCGTCCCCCGGCCCGAGTCCGTCTTTCCCGGAACCTTCCTCCGGCGGCTTGGGAACGAGTCCGGCCACATCGCCGCCGGTGTCGTTGACGCGGACGACGAACGGCCGCGTTTCGGTGTACCGGACGACGGTGAGCGACGCGGGGTCGGCCTGGATCCGCTGGAACTGGTCGAGGTGGAGGCCGAGCGCGTCGGCGACGATGCCCTTGATGATGTCGCCGTGGCTGCACACGGCGTAGAGCGCGTCCGGGCCGTGCTCGGCGGCGATCCGCTCGTTCCAGTCGCGGACGGCGGTGACGGCGCGGTGCTGCGCGCCGGCGAGGGACTCGCCGGCCTCGCCGGGGAAGCGGACGGCGCTCGGATGGCTCTGCACGACCTTCCAGAGCGGCTCCTCGGCCAGTTCCTTGAGCGGGCGGCCGGTCCAGTCGCCGTAGCGGACCTCGCCGAACCGCTCGTCCGTCTCGATCTTCTCGATCGGGCCGTCGTGGCCTGCGGCGATCGCCTCGGCGGTCTCGGCGCAGCGTTCCAGGGGGCTGGTGACGACCGCGGCGAGCGGGAGCGGCGCCAGGCGCCCGGCGAGCCGGGCGACCTGCGCGCGGCCGCGGTCGTCGAGGCGGACCCCGGGCGTCCAGCCGGCGAGCACGGGTCCGGTCATCGCAGTCAGGCCATGCCTTACCAGCAGGAGTGTGGTCACAGCGGCCACTCTAGGAGATGACGGGCAGCCGGGCGGCGGGCGCCCCGCGCCCGCGGGTGCGGGAGAATGCGTATCGTGATCGTGGACAAGGCCATCTACGCGGGCGGGACGCGCCGCGACATCGACGGCGACATCAGCGACGCCTTCGACCTCGCCCGCCAGGACGGTGAATGCTTCCTCTGGATCGGCATGTTCGAACCCGACGAGGAGGAGTTCGAGCTGGTCAGGGACGAGCTGGAGCTGCACCCGCTCGCCGCCGAGGACGCCGTGTCCGCACACCAGCGGCCCAAGCTGGAGCGCTACGACGACACGCTGTTCATCGTGCTGAAGACGCTGACCTACATCGACGCGACCTCCGACATCGAGGTCGGCGAGATCATGATGTTCCTCGGCCGGGACTTCGCCGTCACCGTCCGGCACGGCGCCGGCAACCCGCTCGGCCCCGCCCGCAGGCGGCTGGAGGAGTCGCCCGAGCTGCTCAAGCACGGCGCCGCCGCCGTCCTGTACGCGGTGTGCGACGAGGTCGTCGACCGCTACGGCCTGGTCGCCCACGAGGTCGAGGTCGACATCATCGGGCTGGAGCGGGCGGTGTTCGACCCGGGCGCGCGGGACGTCACCGCCGACATCTACTCCCTCAAACGGGAGGTGCTGGAGTTCCGCGGCGCCGAGGACCCGCTCGTCCCGGTGATGCAGGAGATCGCGAAGGGCCGCGTCCCCGAGTGCGGCTCGACCCGCGAGTACTTCCGCGACGTCCTGGACCACCTGCTGCGCGTGGACGGGCAGGTCGACGCGCACAACGAACTGCTGAACAGCGTGCTGACCGCGCACCTCGCGCTGCTCGGCAAGCGGCAGAACGAGGACATGCGCAAGATCTCGGCCTGGGCCGCGATCATCGCGGTGCCGACCGCGATCGCCGGGATCTACGGCATGAACTTCGACCACATGCCCGAGCTGCACTGGACCTTCGGGTACCCGCTGGTCATGTCGGTGATGGCGGTCATCTGCACGCTGCTGTTCCGCAGGCTCCGCAAGAGCGGCTGGCTCTAGCCGCCCTTGGCCGCCGGGGCGGCGAGCAGAACCGCCCACAGGTGCGACTCGGCGCCGCCCGACTCCAGCCGGCGCCGGATCCGCTCCACGCCGCCGCGGGTCGGCAGCGCCAGCCAGAGCAGCAGCGGATAGCCGACGGCGAACCCGGCGACGAACACCAGCTCGCTGTGCCCCACCATCGCCAGCGGCAGGCCCAGCAGGATCACGCCCTCGGCGAGCGCGAACCGCAGCAGCACCGCCTGCCGGAACATCATGAGCGCCGTCCGCGCCGCATGCCGCGGCTCGCTGCCCGGGGCCATCGGCTGCGGCGCGCGCGGCCCGACCACCAGCGCGGCCAGCGCCGCGGCCACCAGCGGGAGATAGATCCAGGGTGGCGCGTCCTCTCCGCCCTGCACGATCAACGGGGTGATCGCCAGGATCAGGACGGGGGCAGCCAGCAGCACCAGCATCATCGTGCGCATCCGGCCGAGTTCCGTGCCGCTCCGCAGCGAGGCGAGATAGCCGGGGTCGTCGCCCGATCCCGCACCGAATACCGGCGCCACGTCCGGTCCGCCGTCGCCGTCCGGCGTCTTCGGGGAGTACATCGAGAACGGGGGTGGCGCCATGGCCAGCCACTTTAGCCGGGCGGCGGCCCCGGCAATAGACCTCACCAGTATCTTTGCGCTGGGCAAGAATCCGGGCGGGCCTTGCGCACGTCCCGCCCGGATCGCGCGGACCGGGGACCGGACCGCTACATTGACCGCCTTTGACCTCCTCCCCCACCTAAAGGCGGGGGACTCCAACCGTCGCGGGTTGGTTTTCCTGCTTCGTCGCCGACTGCCCCGTCCAGGAGGATTCCCGTTGAGGTCTGACACCGGCTCCACAGGCCGACACCGCCAGCCCGGCGGCCACAATGTTGCGTGCGGCGTTGACGTCCCGGTCGTGCCGGGCGCCGCACCCGCCGCATTCCCATTCCCTGATGTTGAGGGGCATCTTCCCGGCGAGGGTCCCGCATTGCGAGCAGGTCTTGGAGGAGGGGGACCACCGGTCGATCACCACGAGTTCGCGGCCGTACCAGTCGGCCTTGTACTCCAGCATCGTCCGCAGCTGCCGCCATGCCGCGTCCGAGATCGCGCGGGCGAGATTGTGGTTGGCAACCATGTTACGGACGTTCAGGTCCTCGATCACGACCACTTGGTTCTCGTGGACGAGTCGAGTCGAGAGTTTGTGCAGGAAGTCGCGGCGCCGGTCGGTGATGCGGGCGTGGATCCGGGCGAGCTTCCGTTTCGTCTTGTCCCGGTTGGCCGACCCCTGGGCCTTGCGGGCCAGTTCCTTGTGCGCGCGGGCGAGGCGTTCCCGGTCGCGGCGCTCGTGCCGGGGGTTGGTGACCTTCTCACCGGTCGACAGGGTCACCAGCGAGGTGATCCCCGCATCGACGCCCACCGCCGCGTCGACGGGGTCCAGGCGGGCGATGGTGTCGGTGCACAGAATCGAGACGAACCACCGGTCCGCGCTGTCGCGCGAGACCGTCACGGTGGACGGCTCCGCGCCCTGGGGCAGGGGCCGCGACCACACGATGTCCAGCGGGCCGCGCATCTTCGCCAAGTACAGCTCACCGTCGCGGTACTTGAAGCCCGACCGGGTGTACTCGGCGCTGGCGCGCGACTTCTTGCGCGACTTGAACCGCGGATACCGGGCGCGTTTGTCGAAAAACGCCGCGAACGCGGCCTGCAGGTGCCGCAGCGCCTGCTGCAGCGGGACCGACGACACCTCGTTCAAGAACGCCAGGTCGTCGGTCTTCTTCCATTGGGTCAGCGCCGCCGAGGTGTCGACGTAGGACATGCGGCGCTGTTGGGTGTACCAGGCGCGGGTGCGTTCCTCCAGCGCCCGGTTGTAGACCAGGCGCGTGCAGCCGAACGTGCGAGACAGCTCCGCTGCCTGCTCGCCGGTGGGATGGAAGCGGTACTTGAACGCCCGCTTCACTGTGCGCGCCATGCCTCACATAATGACACAAGATCAGTTAAGCTCCGCCCGGTGGGGCGGGCGGAGGTTCGACTGCCGGCAAATCGCCCGCCCCTGTCCTGCTTCGCAGGGGGTCCGTTTCCTCCCCGGCCTGAAGGCAGGGCTATCCACGGAGGTATCCGATGAAGGAGCGTCACCTCGGGCGGAGCGGGCTGCTGGTGTCCCGGCTGGGCCTCGGCACCATGACCTGGGGGCACGACACCGACCCGGACGAGGCCGCGGCGCAGCTCGCCGTGTTCGTGGACGCCGGGGGCACGCTGGTGGACACCGCCGACGTCTACAACGACGGCGACAGCGAGCGGATCCTCGGCCACCTGCTGCGCGAGACGGTCGACCGGGACGGCCTGGTCATCGCGACCAAGGCCGCGATCAGGCCGAACGGACGCTACGACGGCTCCCGCAGGCACCTGCTCCGCGCCCTCGACGCCTCCCTCGACCGGATGGACCTGGACCACGTCGACCTGTGGCAGCTGCACGTGTACGACCCGGCCACGCCGCTGGAGGAGACGCTGTCGGCGCTGGACGAGGCGGTCGCGTCCGGCCGGGCCCGCTACGTCGGGGTGTCCAACTACGCGGGCTGGCAGGTGTCGAAGGCCGCGGCCTGGCAGCGGGCGTGGCCGGGCCGGGCCCCGGTGGTGTCGGCCCAGCTGGAGTACTCGCTGCTGCGCCGCGACATCGAGCGGGAGGTCGTGCCCGCCGTGCTGGACGCCGGGGCGGGGCTGCTGCCGTGGTCGCCGCTCGGCCGGGGGGTGCTCACCGGCAAGTACCGCACCGGCATCCCCGCCGGGTCGCGCGCCGCCGCCCCGCACTTCGCCGACTTCGTCCAGCCCTACCTCGACGAGGAGTGCGCCCGGATCGTCGAGTCGGTGGTGACCGCCGCCGAGGGACTCGGCCGCTCCCCGCTCGCCGTGGCGCTCGCGTGGGTCCGCGACCGGGACGGGGTCGCCGCGCCGATCGTCGGCGCCCGCACCGCCGCGCAGCTCACCGCCATACTGGACAGTGAGGACCTGACGCTCCCGGGCGAGATCCGCGGCGCGCTGGACGACGTCTCCGACACCTCGTCCGGCGCGTGACACGCTCGGGACGCTCCACCGCCAACCGTGATCAGCCGCGACGGGAAGCCCGTGACCGACACCCCTGACCCCACCCCCGCCGAGCGGGCGGCGCGCGCCGCGGAGGCCATGCGCGCCGCCGAGGCCGCCGCCGGAGCCCTGGACGGCCGCCGCGACGAAGAACGCGGCGGCGCCGCCGAACCCGCGCGGGCCGCGCCCGCAGAGTCCGTACCGGGCTCGCCCGCCCAGGCGGGCGCGGCCGCGCGGACGGGCCTGCTTGCCCTCACCGAACTGTTCTCCGCGACCGGCGTCCCCGCGCCGCTCGTGTCCCGCGCCGCCGCCCGGCTCGGCCCGGACGCCGCCGCCGGACTGCGCGCCGACCCGTGGCGGCTGCTGCTCGTCCCCGGCGTCCGGCCGCCGCAGGCCGACCACTTTGCCCGCGCCGTGCTCGGGCGGGACGCGGCGCCGGGCGACCCCCGGCGCGGCCGCGCCCTCGTCCTGCACCTGCTCACCGAGGCCGCGCGGGACGGCCACACGGTCACGCCCGCCGCCGACGTGGTGTCCGCGCTGGAGCGCGTGCGGGTCCCCGACCCGCAGGCCGCCGTGGAGGCCGCGCTGGACGAGGCGGAGGTCCTCTCGCTCACCGAGGAGCCCGAGTTCGACGAAGCGGCCTTCGAGGAGGGCGCCGAACCGCCGGAACCGGAGGAGACCCTCGGCCCGGCGCGGTGGGCGCTCGCCGAGGAGGCGGCGGCCGAGGGGTTCCAGCGGCTGTCGCTGACGGCCGTGCCGCTGCTGGACGACGTCGCCGTCAAGGGCCTGCGCGACGGCCTGCCCGAAGACCGCTCCCTCGCGCTCACCGCCGCGCTCCGCACCGGCGTGAGCGTCCTGCGCGGGACGCCGGACGACCTCGCGCGCACCGCCCTCGCCATCGCCGCCGCGGCGGCGGGCCAGGGCGTGCGCACCGCCGTGGCCGCGCCGACCGACCGCGCCGCCGCCGACCTGCACACGGACGCCGACCTGCACACGGACGCCGAGGGGGTCGCGGTCACCAGCCTGCACCGGCTGCTGGAGCCGCGGGACGAACCGGCGGCCGCGCCGGGGGCCGTCGTCTACGAGCGCGGTGAGCGGCGTCCCTTCGACCTCGACCTGGTCGTCGTCATGGACGCCTCGGTGCTCGACGTCGAACTGTGCGCGGTGCTGGCCGAGGCGTGTCCCGACGGCGCCCACCTCGTGCTGTGCGCCGAGCCGGACGCGCCGCCGCCCGCCGGTCCGGGCCGGCCGCTGGACGACCTGGAGGCGTCCGAGACCGTCCCCGTCGTCACGCTGGACGCCGCGCCCCCGTCCGGTCCGCTCGGCGAGCTGGCCGACGCCGTGCGCGGCGGCGACCTGGCCGCCGTGGACGCGCCCGGGCGCGAGGTCGTGATCGTGCCCGCCGCGAGCCCCGGCGAGGCGGTGCACCGGGCCGTCCAGCTCGTCACCGACTCGATCCCCCGCGCGCTCGGGATCGCCGTCGAGGACGTCCAGGTCGTCGCGCCGGCCGCGGGCGGCGAGGCCGGCACCGGCGCACTCAACGCGGCGCTCAAGGAGCGGCTGAACCCCGGGCCCGGCAGGTTCGGCGGGCTGGACCCCGGCGACCGGGTGGTCGTCGCCGCTCCCCTCCCCCACGCCGCGCTCGGCGAGACCGGCGTGGTGACCGGAGGCGGCCCGCACGGGCTGGAGGTCGACTTCCCCGGCGGCGCGGCCGTGGTCGCGCCCGCGGACGCGTCCCGGCTTAGGCACGGCTGGGCGGTGACGGTCGCGCAGGCGCGCGGGACGCGCCGTCCCGCCGTGGTCGCGGTCATGCCGCCCGCGGGCCTGTCACGGCCGCTGGTGGCCACCGCGTTCGGGCTGGCGCGCCGGCACCTGTCGGTCGTGCAGGCGTCCGGCCCGGAGCTGGCCAGGGCGGTCCGCGACGACGCCGCGCCCGCGCGGCGCACCAGGCTCGCGAAACTGGTGATCCACTGAGGCCATGACGGGGTAAAGAAACACCCGTGTCGCGGTTTACGGACCGGCCCGTATGGGACACGATGTCAACAGGGTCAACAACGGCATTGGTGCGGGTGGAGGAAAACATGCCCCAGCGGCTCAGGCGGGTCGGCACGGCTTCGGCGGCGGTCTCGGCGGGCGCCCTCGTCCTGTTCCTGTCCGCCCCTGCGGCCGGGGCGGCCGAGGTCTGCAAGAAGGGCGTCGACCCCGAGACCACGATCGAGAACTGGAAGTGCAACCTCGGCAACATCCGCGAGGCGCTCACCCCGAAGACCCCGACGCCGACGCCCACGCCTAAGCCCACCCAGTCCAAGGCCGCCCCGCCGAAGACCACGCCGAGCAAGAGCTCGGGGACCAGGACGTCCAAGGCGCCCGCCGCGAAGACGCGAAAGCCGTCCTCGGCGCCGAGCGGCGGCGGCGCGGCCGTGCCTCCGGCCACCATGACCGACTCCACGGTGTCCCGGCCGCTCGCGCAGAAGCCGCCGTCCAACGCTCCCGGGCTCCCCGGCGTGCTGCCCACCCCCGAGATCGCCGCGGACCCGAACGCCTACCAGAACCCGCCGGCCGGAACGGTGGCCATGCCGCAGACGCGCCTCATCTCGCCCGTCGCGGCCTCACAGCAGGACAACGGCCAGCTGCTCCTGGTAGCCGCCGCCGCGGGTGCGGCGGGCGCCGCCGGCGCCCTCCACATCAGCGTCGCCGCCCGCACCTTCCGCCGCCGCCGCGCCACCCGCTGACATCGGAGAGCGCAACCGCCCGTTCCACACCGACCTCAGCCGACACCGCAACCCCGCGACGACCTCAACAGCCGCGATCGCGTCCGAAGGCAGGTTTCGAGCGAAGCGAGAAACCTGATCGCGCAGCGAGCCGCAAGGCGAGCCGTAGCGATGCAGCGATCGCACCGCAGTTCCCGCCGAAGGAGGGCCCCCAGGGCCCGACGCCAAGGGAACTGCAATCAGTACGCGCCGATGGCGTGGATGCCGCCGTCGACGTGGACGATCTCGCCGGTGGTCGCCGGGAACCAGTCCGACAGGAGTGCCGCGCACGCGCGGGCGGTGGGCTCGCTGTCCTTGATGTCCCAGCCGAGCGGGGCCGCCTTCGGCCACATCTCCGTCATGCCCTCGAAGCCGGGGATGCTCTTGGCCGCCATCGTGGCGAGCGGCCCGGCGGCGACGAGGTTGACCCGGATGCCCTGCGGGCCGAGGTACTTGGCCAGGTAGCGGGAGCACGACTCCAGGCCGGCCTTGGCCACGCCCATCCAGTCGTACACCGGCCACGCCTTGGTGGCGTCGAAGTCCAGCCCGACGACCGAGCCGCCGTCCTTCATCAGCGGCAGGCACGCCATCGTCAGCGACTTCAGCGAGTACGCCGAGGAGTGCACGGCGGTCGCCACGTCCTCCCACGGCGTCTCCAGGAAGTTGCCGCCGAGCGCGGTCTGCGGCGCGAACCCGATCGCGTGGACGACGCCGTCCAGGTGGTCGAAGCCGTTGTCGCGCAGGTTCCCGGCCAGGGCGTCAAGCTGCTCGGCGTTGGTCACGTCCAGCTCGATCACCGGCGGCGGCGAGTCGGGGCCGGACGGGAGCCGCTTGGCGGTCCGGGCCGTGAGCGTGGGGCGCGGGTAGGCGGTCAGCACCACCTCGGCGCCCTGCTCCTGCGCGACCCGCGCGACGTGGAAGCCGATCGAGGCGTCGGTGAGGACGCCGGTGACCAGGATGCGCTTGCCTTCGAGGATCCCCATGACCGTCAGTGCCCCATTCCCAGGCCGCCGTCGACCGGGATCACGGCCCCGGTGATGTAGGCGGCGTCGTCGCTCGCCACGAACCGCACGGCCTTGGCGACCTCGTCCGGCTGCGCGATCCGCCCCAGCGGGATCGCCGAGGTGATGGCCTTCTGCTGGTCCTCGGTGAGCACCGCCGTCATGTCGGTGTCGACGAACCCGGGCGCCACCACGTTCACCGTGATGCCGCGCGAGCCGAGCTCGCGGGCGAGGGACCGCGCGAACCCGACCATGCCCGCCTTGGACGCGGCGTAGTTGGCCTGCCCCGGCGAGCCCATCAGGCCCACGACCGAGGAGACCAGGACGATGCGCCCCTTGCGCTTGCGCATCATGCCCTTCACGCCGCGCTTGGCCACGCGGAACGCGCCGGTCAGGTTGGTGTCGATCACCGAGGTGAACGATTCCTCGCTCATGATCGCCAGGAGGGTGTCCTTGGTGATCCCCGCGTTGGCGATGACGACCTCGACCGGGCCGTGCTCCGCCTCGACCTTGCCGAAGGCGGCGTCGACGTCCTCGGCGCTCGTCACGTCGCACCGCACGCCGAACAGCCCTTCGGGGGGCTCACCGGACCGGTAGGTGACGGCGACCGCGTCGCCCGCGGCGGCGAGCTCACGGGCGATCGCGAGGCCGATGCCCCGGTTACCCCCGGTGACGAGGACAGAGCGACTCATCACGACCCTCTCGTTGGCTGCTTGTGGGCCCACCGCGTCGCGCGGTGATGACAGCGCACGACCCTAGCGGCCTTCCGGCAGGCTGCGGATGTGCCGAACCGACAAGATCCGCTCACCCCGGTTTGTTCGGGTGCCCTCCCGGGGCCGGCGGGTAGGTTGCCAAGGGTGCATGACATCGATCCCACCTTCACCGCGCTGCCGCTTCGCGCGCTGGCCGACGCGGCCCTGTCCCGCGCCCGGGAGCTGGGCGCCGAGCACGCCGACTTCCGGCTGGAGCGCATCCGCAGCCAGACACTCCGCCTGCACGACGCCGCGCTGGAGACCGCCCTGGACGCCGACGACGTCGGCCTGTCGGTCCGCGTCGTCAAGGACGGCACCTGGGGCTTCGCCGCGGGCATCGACCTGACGCCCGACGGCGCCGCACGCGTCGCCGCCCGGGCGGTGGACGTCGCGGCGGTCGCCAAGGCCGTCAACCGCGAACCCATCGAGCTGGCCCCCGAGCCGGTGCACGGCGAGCGCACCTGGATCTCGGCGTACGAGATCGACCCGTTCGACGTGCCGACGGCGGACAAGGTGGCGCTGCTGTCCGGCTGGAGCCGCCTGCTGCTCGGCGACGACCGCGTCGACCACGTGGACGCGACGCTGCTGCAGGTCAAGGAGAACAAGTTCTTCGCCGACCTCGCCGGGACCGTCACCACCCAGCAGCGCGTCCGGCTGCACCCCGTCGTGAACGCCGTCGGCATCTCCGGCGGCCTGTTCGACACGATGCGCACGCTCGCGCCGCCCGCCGGGTACGGGTGGGAGTGGCTGTCGGGCGAGCACTGGGACTGGGACGGCGAGCTGGCCCGCATCCCCGAGCTGCTCGCCGAGAAGCTCGCCGCGCCGTCGGTCGACGCGGGCGTGTACGACGTCGTCGTCGACCCGTCCAACCTGTGGCTGACGATCCACGAGTCGATCGGCCACGCCACCGAACTCGACCGGGCGCTCGGCTACGAGGCGGCCTACGCGGGCACCTCGTTCGCCACCCCCGACAAGCTCGGGAACCTCCAGTACGGCTCCGAGGTCATGAACATCACCGGGGACCGCACCGCCGAGCACGGCCTGGCCACAATCGGCTACGACGACGAGGGCGTGCAGACCCGGTCGTTCGACATCGTGTCCGGCGGGCTGTTCACCGGCTACCAGACCGACCGCCGCATCGCCCGCCTGACCGGCGCCGACCGCTCCAACGGGTGCGCGTTCGCCGACGCGGCGTCCAGCATGCCGATCCAGCGGATGGCGAACGTGTCGCTGAAGCCCGCGGAGGGCGGCCCGTCCACCGAGGAGCTGATCTCCGGCGTCGACCGCGGCGTCTACATCGTCGGGGACAAGAGCTGGTCGATCGACATGCAGCGCCACAACTTCCAGTTCACCGGGCAGCGGTTCTACCGGATCGAGAACGGGCGGCTCGCCGGGCAGCTCCGCGACGTCGCCTACCAGGCCACCACGACCGAGTTCTGGAACTCGATGGAGGCCGTCGGCGGGCCGCGGACGTACGTGCTCGGCGGCGCGTTCAACTGCGGCAAGGGCCAGCCGGGGCAGGTCGCGCCGGTCAGCCACGGCTGCCCCTCGGCGCTGTTCCGCGGCGTCAACATCCTCAACGCCCTGAAGGAGGCCGGCCAGTGAGCACGATGAGGCCCCAGGAGGCCGTCGAGCGGGCGCTGTCGCTGTCCCGCGCGGACGACTGCATCGTCATCGCCGACGAGGCGAGCACCGCGAACCTGCGGTGGGCGGGGAACACGCTCACCACCAACGGCGTGACCCGCTCCAACCGCCTCACGGTCGTCGCGTTGCGCGACACCGCCGACGGCGTCGCGGCGGGCGTGGTGTCGCGGTCGGCCGTCGCCGCCGACGGCATCGAGGACCTGGTGCGCGCCGCCGAGGCCGACGCCGCCGCGGGCGAGGCCGCCGAGGACGCCGCCCCGCTGATCACCGAGGGCCCGGCCGCGGCCGCGTGGGACGACGAGCCCGCCGAGACCGGCATCGGGGTGTTCGAGGGGTTCGCGCCCGCGCTCGGCGAGGCGTTCGCCGCGGCGCAGGCCGGCGACCGGCGCCTGTACGGGTTCGCCAACCACATGCTGACCTCGACGTTCCTCGGCACCTCGAAGGGGCTGCGGCTGCGCCACGACCAGCCGACCGGGCTGCTGGAGCTCAACGCCAAGGGCGCCGGCGGCTCGGCGTGGGCGGGCACCGGCACGCGCGACTTCACCGACGTCGACGTCCCCGCGCTGACCGGCGACCTCGCCAGGCGGCTGGAGTGGGGCGAGCGGCGCGTGGACCTGCCCGCCGGGCGGTACGAGACGATCCTGCCGCCGTCGGCCGTCGCCGACCTGATGATCTACCTGTACTGGTCGGCGGGCGCGCAGGACGCCCAGGACGGCCGGACGGTGTTCAGCGCCCCCGGCGGCGGCACCCGCGTCGGCGAGAAGCTCGCGAGCCTACCCGTCACGCTGTCCAGCGACCCGGCGGCCGCGGGCATGGAGTGCGCCCCGTTCGTCGTCGCGCACGCCTCCAGCCGCGAGTCGTCGGTGTTCGACAACGGCCTCGCGCTCGGCGCCACCGACTGGATCAGCGGCGGCACCCTCGCCTCGCTCGCCCAGACGCGGCACTCGGCGGAGCGCACCGGGCTGCCGCTCACCCCGCCGATCGACAACCTGGCGATGACCGGGCCGGGCGGCGGCGCGTCCCTGGAGGAGATGGTCGCCCGCACCGAGCGCGGGCTGCTGCTGACCTGCCTGTGGTACATCCGCGAGGTCGACCCGCAGAGCCTCCTGCTGACCGGCCTCACCCGCGACGGCGTCTACCTCGTCGAGGACGGCGAGGTCGTCGGGGCGGTGAACAACTTCAGGTTCAACGAAAGCCCCGTCGACCTGCTGTCACGCCTCACCGAGGTCGGCGAGACCGGCCCGGCGCTGCCGCGCGAGTGGTCGGACTACTTCACCCGCGCCGCCATGCCGCCGCTGCGCGTCCCCGACTTCCACATGTCGACGGTGAGCCGGGCGACCTGAGCACCCGGCGCACCGCCCGGTCAGGCGTCCTCCAGGCGGAAGCCGACCTTCATGGTGACCTGGATGTGGGCGACCTCGCCGTCCTCGATCTGGCCGCGGACCTCCGTCACCTCGAACCAGTCGAGGTGGCGCAGGGTCTGCGAGGCGCGCCTGACGCCGTTGCGGATCGCGGTCTCGACCGACTCCGGCGAGGTCCCCACGATCTCCGTCACCCGGTACGTGCGATCGGTCATCTCGTTTACCTCCGATGTCTTGACCCGTCCTGGTATCGCCAGCCGGACTCCATGGGCTTACCGTGGAATGGTGAAGGTCAATCACCATCGGGAGCCGGAGGTCTACACGGTCACCGACGCTCCCCGTCCGATGTCCGAGGACATCGAGTACCGGCAGCGGCGCTACCTGGTGTCGATGGGCGTCAGGACGGTGTGCTTCGTCGGCGCGATACTGGCCGCGGTGGCCGGCGCGCCGGCGTGGGCGGTGCTGATTCTGGTGGCCGGGGCTCTGCTCCTGCCCTACATCGCGGTGATCTTCGCCAACGGCGGGCGCGAGCCGACCGCCTCGGCGACCTTCGAGGCCCCCGCGACGCGGGAACAGAAGCCGGATTCCGGACAGCGACCGGAAATCGGGTCGTGACATTCTCTTGACTAACCGCAGGGGGTTTCGGTGTACGATTTGTACCGGCGCTCTGGTCCCCCGTCGGAGCGCCCGTGCCGGTGTTCCGGGCCCCCGTCGGAACACCGATGATGCGGCGCCGGGTGGATTGCCCCCGTATCCACCCGGCGCCGCTTTTCAATTCCGGGGTCCCGCCCTGGGGCTTCCCCGGTCCGCCGATGACCTTCCCGTGACCCCCGCCCGAAGGTGCGTCCCGGCCGTGAGCACAACCGGGCGAAAAGGCAAGGCCCGGCGGTGGCCTGCTCCGGCCACGGGCCGAAACCCGGCCGAACCGAACTTTTCTCCCTCGGATCCGTGTGCAGCACGGCGTTTCCGGCCGGGCACCGTCCGTCAGAACGACCTGGACGCGGACCGATCCTTTCCGGGCCGCGCTGCGTACCTCTGAGCGGCGATAGCACCATCCCCGCGCCCGAGGGGAGGTCCCGTGGACCCAGGATTCCGGCTGGACGACCGCTACCGGATGGAGCGCCGCGTCTCCCGGCGCGGCGCGGCCCAGGTGTGGCGCGCGCACGACGAACTGCTCGCCCGGCGCGTCGCCGTGACCCTCGTCGGCGTCCGCCGATCGCGGCGCGACCTGCGGCGACGGTTCCGGGACGCCGCCCGCGCCGCGGCGGCGCTCGCCCACCCCAACATCGTGACCACCTACGACTACGGCGAGGCGGAGGGCACCGACGACGACGCGCTGACGTACGTGGTGACGGAGTTCCTGAGCGGCGAGTCCCTGGCGGCGCGCCTCGAACGGGGCCTGCCCGCCGCCCACGAGGCCCTGAGCGTGTGCGCGCAGCTCGCCGACGCACTCGCCGCCGTCCACGCCTGCGGGATCGTCCACGGCGATCTGAGGCCCGGGCAGGTGTTCCTGACCGAGGACGGGGTGAAGCTCCTCGGCCTCGGCGTCACCGGCGCGATCGGCGGGCCGGGAGACGAGGGCGGCCGGGCCGGGGACGTGCTCGCGCTCGGCCGGATCCTCGCTGCGTGCCTGACCGGCGACCCGGAGTCCGGACCGTGGTCCGGTACGGCGGCCGGTGCGCCTGCCGCCCCGGTGGAGCCGGCGGAGCTCGCGGAACCGGTGGAGCTGGCCGAACGCTGCCGGGCCGCCGAACCCGGCGACCGTCCCCCGGCGGCCGACGTGGCCCTGGCCCTGAACTCTTACGCGGCGCGGACGCCCGTCCTGCCAGGTGGGGACGCCGGAGGCCGCGGCCCGGCGCGGACCGGGTCCCGGTGGCCCGGGCCGGGACGGGTACGGCGGGCGGTGATGCTCGGCGGCGCGGCGGCCGCGGTGCTGGCGGTGCTCCTGACCCCGCTCGCGGTCATCACCGTCTCGCTGCGGGACTCGCCGCGCGGCGTCGCGCTGCCGCCGCTGCCGAGCCGGCCCGCGGCGGCGCCTCCGGCGGGCGCCCGCACGCCGGGGCCGTCCGGCACGGCCGCCCCGCCGGCCGCGCCGGACGGCGGAACGGTCCCGGCGGCCGGCGCGCGGGAGGCCGCGGTGAGCGCGCTCGCGCGAATGCGGCGCGCCATCGACGTGGGGATGGCGGAGGGCGAGGTCGGGCCGCGGTTCGGCAGCGACCTCGCCACCCAGGTCACCACGCTGATGAACGAGGTGGACGGCGGAGCGCAGGTGGACCTCGGCCGCCGGGTCGCCCGGCTGCGGGCCGAACTCGCCGGACGCGGACCGCACGACGTCTCGCCGGAGCGCGCGGCGGGGCTCTCCGCGCTGCTCGCCGAAGTCCCCGTCCAGTCCTGACCCGCCGAACCCCTTGACGGAAGACGCCGATGAGACGAACATCACACCTGGCCCGGCTGAGACACATCGTTCATGTGTCTCACCGGGCGGTCGTCACCATGCGGTGCGCCATGCCCCGGCGCCCCCGCCCGGGAAACGGAGATCGGCGATGAGCGGACACGACGACGTGCCCGAGTGGGCACCCAGGAACCCGCCGGAGAGCGGAGACCCCGACGCCCCCTACACCTTCCTGGGCGCCTCCTATCCGGGCGGCGTGCCCGCCGGCCCGCCCGGCGGCGCGGGACGCGGGCGGCCGGGGGACCCTTACCAGCGGGCCCGTGACATCGTGGCCACCCTCGTCGACGCGCTGCCGTCCGGCTCCTATCTCGCCATCGCCGAGGCCGACGACACCCA
>NZ_JBEZGN010000060.1:0-38570 GCF_040650055.1 Spirillospora sp. NPDC048819
CTCAACGTCACGCTAGAAAGATCCCTGTCTCGCCCTACTTGTGTCACAGAAGACTAGTTCGTCCCCATGTCTCCTCTGAGTCTGACAGAGAGGGAGGCGAGCAGGTCATCGGATCGTGGCTGGTCGGGCATGCTCAGCACCGACCTCAGAATCGGGTTGCGTACGTCAAGAGGGACGGTTTCATCGCAGCCGCAGTCCGCCAGCGCGGTGGCGTGCTCATCCGGCACGCGGCCGACCAGCGCTCGTGCGCAGACCGCTCTTCGATATCTGATCTCGCCTCCATCAAGGACGAGATCGACGAGAGCGCCCGAAGGGACCGAGGCCAGCAGTTGCATGATGGCCTCCAACGGCAGGTACGGCACGTCCCAACCGACGACTGCGTTGAGTCGTTCCCGATCCCATTGGCCCGGCATAGCCGGGATCATCCTTCATGTCCATGGGCGCCGCAATGATTGTCCGGGACGCACCGGGAGGCTTCCCCTGCGATGTGGCCCGGCGCGACCGGTCGACTTGCGTTCGGAGAGGGGGAGGATGTCAGCGAAGCAAATGTTGCGCTGGTGGGACGATCGTCCTCAGCGCGTTCGCGAGCGTGGTGTTCGCCGTGGTGGTTCCGGCGATCGCTCTTTCGGGTGCCGCATTCGTTGGCCTGGTGTATGGCTGGAGGTGGGCCCTCGGTGAACGGCGTGTGCAGGGCTCTGTCGTCATGCTCGCCGCGGTGCCGGCGTCCATCACGGCCTTCGGCCTGATGGTCTTCGGTCATTCACCTTCCTGAGCCGGAAGGCGGACCGGAACGTCGCGGGCTACGAGGCCGGTGGGCGCTCCGACTCCGCCCTGCGTCGAACGACGGAGCCCAGGTGGCCTCTACGGCCTGACCTGGGCTTGTGTGGTGGGCGATACTGGGATTGAACCAGTGGCCTCTACCGTGTCAAGGTAGCGCTCTCCCACTGAGCTAATCGCCCGTCCGTGGCCTCCGGGGGAGGTACGGCGTTGAGGTGGAGACGGGATTTGAACCCGTGTACACGGCTTTGCAGGCCGTTGCCTCGCCTCTCGGCCACTCCACCAGAAGGAGACCTCTGGGTCATAGCCTGAAAGGCCCCTCAGAGCGGAAGACGGGATTTGAACCCGCGACCCTCACCTTGGCAAGGTGATGCTCTACCCCTGAGCCACTTCCGCGTGCGCCCTGCGGCGACGGGAAAACCTTAGCGCGTCCTGGGCGGTTCCCCAAACCGGGTTTCCGGCGGGGCGCGGTGGGACGCTTCGGCGGTGGTCGAAGGGTGGGGCGCTTAGAGTCGGGGCATGGGCGCGGAGTATGTCCTGGATGTGGACTTTGTACCGGTCGCGGCGCTGCTGGCGGATCGGGCGCGGGCGGCGATGCTGACCGCGCTGCTGGACGGGCGGCCGCTCGCGGCGGGGGAGCTGGCGCGGACGGCGGGCGTGAGCGCGCAGACGGCGAGCGCGCATCTGGGCCGGCTGCTGGACGGCGGGCTCGTCACGGTCGTCCAGCAGGGGCGGCACCGGTACTACCGGCTGCGGGGGAGTGAGATCGCGCAGGTCATCGAGGCGTTGTCGCGGATCAGCCCGCCGGTGGAGGTGCGCAGCCTGAGGCAGTCGCGGGACGCGCGGCGGCTGCACGAGGCGCGGACGTGTTATGACCATCTGGCCGGCGAGGCCGGGGTGGCCCTGTTCGCGGCGCTGGTCGACGGGGGCCTCATCGAGGCCGACGGGCCGGACGCCTACGAGGTGACGGTGAAGGGGGAGGAGCGGCTGGAGGCGCTCGGCCTGGATGTCGCCGGCCTGCGGAAGGCGCGTCGCCGGTTCGCCTGGCAGTGCCTGGACTGGACGGAGCGGCGGCCGCATCTGAACGGGGCGCTGGGCGCTGCGCTGACGGATCGGATGATCGAGCTGGGCTGGTTCGAGCGGGGGACGACGCGGCGGGCGCTGCTGGTGACCGAGGCGGGGTACAGGGGACTCGCGGATTCGTTCGGATGCGTGCTGGCGTGAACTTCGCGTATGCCGGTGGTCTGCTGGCCACCGGCCTCGTGGACGTGACCGGTGACCCGAGTGCGCTGGATTCGCGGGGCTGGTGGGCCGTGGTGGTGACCTACGAGGGGAAGGTCACCTGTGCCCGGTTCGAGAGTGTGAGACCAGCACCGCATCCGGGGGGTGTGTGGGCAGGGACCGGGGAGTGGAGCACGTCGCTGGACGAAGCCGCGTATGTGGCCGGCGTCGAGCGGATCCGGAGTGAGATCGCGGACGGTGTCGTCTACCAGGCCAATCTGTGCAGGATCCTGTCGGCGAGGCTTCCCGGCGAGGCGAGCATCGCAGGGCTGGGCAAGAGGCTCGTCACAGGGAATCCCGCGCCGTACGCGATGACGCTCCAGGTGCCCGGGTTGCAGGTCGCCTGCGCTTCGCCCGAGCTGTACCTGGCGCGGGACGGGGACGTCGTCGAGTCGCGTCCCATCAAGGGGACCGGCCGGACGGCGGCCGACCTGCTCCCCAAGGACGAGGCCGAGAACGTGATGATCGTCGATCTCGTGCGGAACGATCTGGGCCGGGTCGCCGAGGTCGGATCGGTGGAGGTGCCGGGCCTGTGCGAGGTGGAGGAGCATCCCGGGCTCGTCCATCTGGTGTCGACCGTCCGGGCCCGGGTGGGCCGGGGAGGGTGGCCCGAGCTGCTCACCGCGACGTTTCCTCCCGGTTCGGTCACCGGGGCCCCGAAGTCGAGTGCGCTGAAGCTGCTGGAAGAACTCGAACCCGTCCCCCGGGGGCCGTACTGTGGGGCCATCGGCTGGGTGGACGCGGACTCCCGGCGCGGCTCCCTCGCGGTCGGCATCCGGAGCTTCTGGGCGGAGGGCGGCCTGCTCCGGTTCGGCACCGGCGCCGGCATCACCTGGGGGTCCGATCCGCTTCGTGAGTGGCGCGAGACCGAGCTGAAGGCGGCTCGGCTTTTGGAGGTGGCTTCCGGTGACGGAGCAGGCCAGGATCTGGCTGAACGGGGAACTGCTCGACCCTGAGCGGGCGATGGTGTCGGTCTTCGACCACGGCATGCTCGTCGGTGACGGGATCTTCGAGACGGTGAAGGCCGCGAACGGCGAGCCGTTCGCGCTGACCCGCCATCTGCGGCGGCTGGCCCGCTCGGCGGCGGGGCTCGGCCTGCCCGAACCCGATCACGACGTCCTCGCCCAGGGCACGCTGGAGGTGCTGGCTGCGGCGCCGAAGTGGCCGCTGGCGCGCATCCGCATCACCTACACCAGCGGTCCGGGCCCGCTCGGCTCGGCCCGCGGCGACGCCGGGCCGACCGTGTCCATCATCGTGGGGCCGCAGGAACCGTTCCCGGCGACGGCGGACGTGACGGTCGTGCCATGGCCGCGCAACGAGCGGGGCGCGCTGTCCGGCCTCAAGACCACGTCGTACGCGGAGAACGCCCTGGCGCTCGCCTACGCCAAGGAGCGCGGCGGCGGCGAGGCCGTCTTCGGCAACACCGCCGGGAACCTGTGCGAGGGGACGGGGAGCAACATCTTCGTCGTCCTGGGCGGCCGGCTCGTCACGCCGCCGCTGTCGTCCGGCTGCCTGGCCGGGGTGACGCGCGCGCTGACGCTGGAGTGGTGCGGCGGCGAGGAGGAGGACCTCGCACTGGACGACCTGTACCGGGCGGACGAGGCGTTCCTGACGTCCACGACGCGGGACGTCCAGCCGATCCGCGCCGTGGACGGGACGGTCCTGCCGGACGCGCCGGGCCCGATCACCGCGAAGGCGATGGAGGCGTTCGCGGCCCGCTCCGCCGAGCTGATGGACCCCTGACAGAAAGTGATCTCCGGGGTCTTTACGTGATCGAATTCTTCGTTCACGTTGAGGGTGACGCTTGTAGGAGGTCACCCCCATGGGCTCATCCAGTAGGGACTTCTCCAGGAGGCGGATCGGCGCGGCCGTGGCGCTCGTGTCGGCGGGCGCGATGCTCGCCGGGTGCGGCGGCGGGGCCTCGACGGATCCCGACCGGGGCAAGGACGCCAAGAGCTTCTCCCTGACGATCACCCGGAACGCGATCGAGGGCGGCAAGAACACCGAAGAGGCGGAGTGGATCACCAAGACGGTGATCCCGGAGTTCGTCGCGGCGCAGAAGACGAAGGGCGTCACCGCGAAGGTGACGTTCCGCGGCCAGGGCGTGGACGACGAGGCGTACAAGACGAAGCTGGCGCTCGACCTGAAGTCGAGGTCCGGTGCCGACGTCATGGACGTCGACGGCATCTGGGTCGGCGAGTTCGCGCAGGCCGGGTACATCAAGCCGCTGCCGGAGGTCGTGGGCTCCCCGGCGACCGCGTGGGACGGCTGGGCGCAGATCCCTGGAGCGGTCCAGAAGCTGGCGACGTTCGAGGAGAAGCGGTACGGCATCCCGCCCGCGACCGACGGCCGGCTCCTGTTCTATAACAAGAGGCTGTTCGAGCGGGCCGGTCTCCCCACCGACTGGCAGCCCGAGAGCTGGCCGAACATCATCGCGGCGGCGCAGGCGCTCAAGAAGCTCCCGGGCGTGACGCCGATCCAGCTGAACGCGGGTACCGCGATGGGCGAGGCGACCACCATGCAGGGCGTGCTGCCCATGCTGGCCGGCGCGGGCGCCGAGATCTACGCGGACGGCAAGTGGACGGGCGGCGGCCCGGCCCTCACGAAGGTCCTCGACCTGTACGCGCAGATCTACGGGGCCGGCGGGCTCGGTGATCCGAAGCTCCAGCAGGAGGCCAAGGGACGCGACAAGTCGTTCGAGGAGTTCGCCGCCGGGAAGATCGGGATCCTGGCGGAGGGCGACTACTTCTGGCGGGACGTCATCAACCCGGAGACGGGCGTCGCGAAGATGAAGACCCGCGACCAGGACGTCGGCTATGCCCTGATCCCGGCGATCTCCCCGGGCCGGGGCGTGCGCGGGCAGTCGTTCGTGAGCATGTCGGGCGGCTCGGTGACCGTGCTGAACCCGAACACCGACTACCCGCAGCAGGCGTTCGAGCTGCTGGCCTTCATGAACTCCCCGGAAATGATCAAGGCGCGGACGGCCGGGACGCCCGAGATCACGTCCCGCACGGACGTGAACAAGGAGATCCTCGCGGGCGACCCGTTCCTGACGTTCGTGGCGGAGAAGGTCCTTCCCGTCACGTCCTACCGGCCGGGGCTCGCGGTGTATCCGCAGGTCTCGACGGCATTGCAGGAGGCCACGGCCGCCGTGGTGTCGGGCAAGAGACCGGCGGAGGCCGCCGCCGAGTACACCGGGAAGCTCGAAGGGATCGTCGGTGGCGCCGCCAACGTCACCCCGCGCTGACGTCCCGCTGCGCCGTCCCGGCCCGGCCGCGCCGTCCACCGGGGACGACGCGGCCGGGCTGGGCCGGGGGCGCGCCGCCGCGTTCATCGCGCCGGCGCTGGTGCTCGTCGCGGTGTTCCTGGTGTTCCCCGCGCTCTGGACGCTGTACCTGGGCGCGACCGACTACCGGCTCACCGGCATCGCGGCGAGCGACCCGCGGTTCGTCGGCGTGGACAACTACGCCGACGTGCTCACCGACGAGGACTTCCACCGGTCGCTGTGGCTGACGCTGCAGTTCGTCGTCGGGTCGGCGGTGATCGGGCAGACCGTCCTGGGGTTCGCGATCGCGTGGGTGCTGCGCGACCGGTCGGGCCCGGTGCGGCGCCTGGTCGAGGGTCTGGTGCTGCTCGCGTGGATCCTGCCGTCCTCGGTCATCGCGTTCCTGTGGATCGCCCTGCTCGACCGCGACGGCGGCACCCTCAACGCGCTCCTCGGCACGCCGGGCACCGCGTGGCTGCTCGACCATCCGATGGCGTGCATCATCGTGTTCAACGTCTGGCGCGGCACGGCGTTCTCGATGATGCTCTACGGCGCCGCGCTCGGGAACGTTCCGCCGTCCCATCTGGAGACGGCGCGGCTCGCCGGCGCCTCGACGTTCCAGACGTTGCGGGACGCCGTGTTCCCGCGCATCCGCGGGCACGTCCTGACGAGCCTCCTGCTGATCAGCCTCTGGACGTTCAACGACTTCACCCCGTTCCTGATCACGGCGGGCGGCCCGGACGGACGCTCGGAGATCATGTCGGTGTACGTGTACCGGGCGGCGCTCGGCGACGGCCGGCTCGGCTTCGGCGCCGCCATCTCGCTGGTCATGATCCTGATCAACCTGGCGATCGCGCTGCTGTACCTGCGCGCCCTGCGGGCCCGCGCCCGCCGGCCCGAGGGGGCGGCCGCGTGAACGAGACCGTCCGGGAGGTGCTGCGCAGGATCGGGCTGGCCACGTTCGTCTCGGCCGTCCTCGGCTTCTTCGCGCTACCGCTGCTCTGGCTGGCCTTCGCCCCGTTCGACGCGAACCCGGGCATCTCGGCGTCGCTGCCCGAGTTCACCCTGGACAACTTCAGGGTCCTGATGGAAAACCCGTACGCGCTCGCGTCGCTCCGCAACTCGGTGCTGCTCGCCGCCGGGACGGCCGCGTTCGTCGTGACGTCCGCGGCTCTCGCGGCGTACGCGCTGAGCCGCGGCCGCGTTCCCGGACGGGACGCGCTCCTGTACGTCCTGCTCCTGCTGTCGTCCATCATCACCGGGACGGCCGCGATGGTGCCGGTCTTCCTGCTGGCCTTCAACCTGAACCTGATCGACTCGCGGCTCGGCGTGGTCCTGGTGCTGACCGGCGGGCTGCTCCCTGCGGCGATCTTCCTGCTGAAGGACTTCACCGACGCCACGCCCACGTCCTACGAGGAGGCCGCGCGGGTGTTCGGGGCGTCGCCGCTGCAGATCCTGCGGCACGTCGTCGTCCCCGTCATCCGGCCGGGCCTCGCCACCGTCACGGTGTGGACGGTCGCGCAGGTGTGGGGCGACTTCCTGATGCCGTTCCTGCTGCTGCGCGACCCGGACAAGGCGCCCGCCTCGGTGATCATGTACACGTTCTACACCGAGGGCGGCCAGCCGGACCTGGCCCTGATCTCCACGTTCTCGCTGCTGTACGCCCTGCCGGTCGTGCTCATGTACCTGTTCGTGAGCCGCCGGTACGGCTTCCGCTTCCACGGAGGGATCAAGCGCTGATGGCGGCCATCGCGATCCGGGAGCTGACGAAGGTCTATCCGGGCGGCGTGCGGGCCCTGGACGCCCTCGACCTCGACGTGGCCGACGGCGAGTTCTTCGCGCTGCTCGGCCCGTCCGGCTGCGGCAAGACGACGCTGCTGCGCACGGTCGCGGGCCTGGAGACGGCGACGGACGGCGTGATCCGGCTCGGCGGCAAGGACGTGACGCGCCTGCCGCCGGGGCGGCGCGACGTCGGCATGGTGTTCCAGGACTACGCGCTCTTCCCGCACATGACCGTCCTGGACAACATCGCCTACCCGCTGCGCATCAAGAAGCGGGCCCGCGCCGACCGGCACGGGCGCGCCGCCGACGCCGGGAGGTATCTCGGGCTGGAAGGGCTGGAGGGACGCCGTCCCGGCGAGCTGTCGGGCGGGCAGCAGCAGCGGGTCGCGCTGGCCCGCGCGCTGGTCGCCGAACCGAAGATCTTCCTGCTGGACGAGCCGCTCTCCAACCTCGACGCGCGGCTCCGCCTGGAGGCCCGGACGTTCCTCAAGCGGCTGCAGCGGGAACTCGCCGTCACGACCGTGTTCGTCACCCACGACCAGGCGGAGGCGCTCGCCCTCGCCGACCGGATCGCGGTCATGGAGAAGGGACGCATCCGGCAGCTCGGCACGCCCGTGGAGGTGTTCCGGCGTCCCGCCAACCTGTTCGTCGCGTCGTTCATCGGCTCAACGCCCATGAACCTCCTTTCAGGGCAGGTGAGGGACGAGGTCGTCACCGTCGCCGGTACCGAGTTGCCGGTGCCTGCGGAGGCGCGCGCGCACGTCACCGATGGGGAATCGGTCGTGTGCGGGGTACGGCCCGAGTATCTGGACTACAGCGACAGTCCGGTGGACGGCGCGTTCACCGGTCGCGTGTCCGTCGTGGAACACCTCGGCGGAAGCTCACTGGTGACCCTGGACGTGGAGGACGCGCCTCTGCACGTCGTCGTGGGGGAGGGCCGCGAACCCGAACCGGGCGACACGGGCTGGGCGCTGCCCCGTCCCGGACGGGTACTGCTCTACCGGGACGGCGAACTGGTGACGGGAGCGGAGAACCGGACGATGACTCCACTGACCAAGGACGGGGGACCCGCATGACGGTGCATCGGGGGAGATGGAGACTGGAGGACCGCCTGGAACAAGGGCTCCGCGAGCTGCCCTTCGACGTCCCTCCCGGCACGGCATCGGTCACGGTGGAGCTGGCCTACGACGGAGGCGTCATCGACCTGGGCTGCCATGGGCCGGACGGGTTCCGCGGCTGGTCCGGTGGGGCGCGCGGCCAGTACACGGTGGGCGCCGAGTGGGCGACGCCCGGGTACCTGCCAGGGGAACTCGAACCGGGCACCTGGCACGTCTGGCTCGGCCTGCACCGGATACCGCCGGAAGGCGTCCCGTACGAGGTGACGGTCACCATGTCGACGACCCCTGCGCAGCCCCCGGACGACCCGCCGCCGCCCCGGCCGGAGCGCCCGCCGCGCCGGGACCTCCCCGCCCCCGGCGGGATGCGGTGGCTCGCCGGCGATCTGCACTCCCACACCGTCCACAGCGACGGGACGCTCACCGTCCACGAACTGGCGTGCCTCGCCGCGTCCCGCGGGCTGGACTTCCTGGCCGTGACCGACCACAACACCGTCAGCCACCATCCCGAGCTGCCCGCCGCGGCGGCGCACGCCGGGGTCGTCCTGCTGCCCGGCCAGGAGGTCACCACCGACCTCGGGCACGCCAACGTGTTCGGCGGCATCGGCTGGGTCGACTTCCGGCGTCCGAGCGCCGACTGGGCCGCGTTCGCCGGCGCCCGCGGCGGGCTGATGTCGATCAACCATCCGCTGAGCGGCGACTGCGCCTGGCGCCACCCCCTGGCGCAGGAGCACCGGCCCCGGTTCGCCGAGATCTGGCATCCGTCCTGGTGGGACCGGCGCTGGGGCGCCCCGCTGGCCTGGGCGGACGTGTGGCGGCCCGGCGGCGTCGTCCCGCTCGGCGGCAGCGACTTCCACGACCCGGCGCAGCACAAGAGCCTCGGCGAACCCGTCACCTGGGTCCTCGCGGAGGGAGACGACGTGCTCGGCGCGCTCGCGGCGGGCCGGACCTCCATCTCCGCCGACTCCGGCGCACCCGTCCTGCTCCGCATCGGGGACGAGCTGATCGCGATCGGCGCGGACGGAACCGTGCTCGTCCGCCCCGACGGCAGGCGCGCCGCCGTCCGGGGCGACCATGTCCGGATAGCGGCGGACGGTTCGGGAACGCACCGCCTGGAGACCCACGAGAACGAGGTGATCGCACTGTGCGGATGAACACGGGGCGGGCGAACACAGGGCGGGCGAACACGGGCCGGCCGAACACGGGCCTTGCGAACACGGGCCGGGGGGATGCCCCGGAGATCGTCGTCGTCCCCCACACCCACTGGGACCGTGAGTGGTACCTGCCGTTTCAGCGTTTCCGGCTCCGGCTGGTGTCGCTGCTCGACGGCGTCATCGACGGCATGGAGGCCGACCCGCGCTGGCACTTCACTCTGGACGGGCAGATGGCCGCGGTCGACGACTACCTGGAGATCCGTCCCGAACGGCGCGAACGGGTCGCCGCGCTCGTCCGGGAGGGCCGCCTCGCCGTCGGGCCCTGGCAGATCCTCCACGACGAGTTCCTGTGCTCAGGGGAGAACATCGTCCGCAACCTGGAGCTCGGGATGCGGCGCGCCGAGGAGCTGGGCGCGACGATGATGGTCGGCTACCTGCCCGACCAGTTCGGCCACTGCGCGCAGACGCCCCAGATTCTGAAGCTCGCGGGGATCGAGCACGCGTGCGTGTGGCGCGGCGTCCCCGGCGAGGTCCGCGCCAGCGCGTTCGCCTGGCAGGCCCCGGACGGGACGGCGATCCGCACGCAGTATCTCCCCGAGGGCGGCTACGGCAACGCCGCGTCGATGTTCGAGGAGTTCGCGGACGGCGCGTCGCTGCTGCCCGGCCGCGCCGCCGGGTTCGCCGCGTCGATGGGCCGCTGGTATCCGCGCGGCGGCCCCCTGCTGGCCATGTACGGCGCCGACCACACCGCGCCCGCCCCCGACCTCGCCGACCGGGTCGCCGAAGCCGGGCTCGGCATGCGCCTGGACACCCTCGCCGGCTACTTCGCCGGACAGGACCCGTCCGTGGACGGCCTGCCGCACGTCCGCGGAGAGCTGCGGTCGCACGCCCGCGCCAACATCCTGCCCGGCGTGATCTCCGCCCGCGTCCGGCTGAAGCAGATGATGGGACGCGCCGAGCGGCTCGTCGAACGGTACGCCGAGCCCCTGACGGCCCTGTGGTACGCCGGCGACGCGCAGCGGTTCCTCGACCTGGCGTGGCGGCGGCTGATCGAGGTGAGCTGCCACGACTCGGTCACCGGCTGCGGCAGCGACGAGACCGCCGAGCAGGTCGCGGCGCGCATGGCCGAGGCCGAGCAGCTCGGCCGCGCCGTATGCGACCTCGTCACCGCCGAACGTGCCGCGTCCGTGCCGCTCGGCGCCCACCTGGTGTTCAACCCGACCCCGGCGCCCCGCACGGGCCTGGTCACGCTGGACGTCCCGTCCGACGGCGAACCCGGCCTGGTGACGGGCGACGGGCGGCCGGTGCCCGTCCAGACCCTGGAGATCGCGCCGACCGTCCTGGACGACGCCGTCCACCCCGCCTCCCGGCTCCCGATCCTGCTGGAGCGGGTGTACGGCCGGGTCCTGTTCGGGCAGGAGATCCGTGACTGGTCGGTGTCGCGGGAGGACCGCACGCTCACCTTCCACGTGACGTCCCGCGCCGACGCCCCGTTCGACATCGGCGACGTGCGGGAGGCGCTGCGCGGTGCCGACGGGGACTGGCGCGTCCGCATCCTGGCCGACCCGCGCCGCACCGTCGCCGCGCTCGTGGACGTGCCCGCACTGGGCCTGACCACCGTCCAGCCCGCGCCGGCGTCCAGCGGCACCCCGGTCGCCGCACCGGTGAGCGCCGAAGGGAACGTCCTGGACAACGGCCTGCTGCGCGCGCAGGTGCACGCCGACGGCACGCTCGGGCTGCGCACCCCGTCCGGCCACGTCGTCGAAGGCGTCGGCCGGATCGTCGACGGCGGCGACCTCGGCGACTCCTACAACCACGCCCCGCCCGCCGACGACCGGCTCGTCGGGGACCCCCTGACCGTGGACGTCAGACCCGTCTGGAGGGGTCCGCTCCTGGCCGCCTACGACATCGTCCGGACCTACCGGTGGCCCGCATCAGGCGACGTGCCGCGCGACGCCCGCTCGGCCGCCGAAGAGGACGTGACCGTCACCACCCGCGCCGAACTCCGCGCCGGCGAGCCGTTCCTCCGTCTGCGCGTCACCTTCGACAACCGGTGCGAGGACCACCGCGTCCGGCTGCACATGGCGCTGCCGCGCCAGGCGGGCGCGTCGTTCGCCGAAGGGCAGTTCGCGATCACCGAGCGGGGGCTGACGGCCGAGGGCGGCTTCGGGGAGCGTCCCGTCCCGACGTTCCCCGCGTCCGGGTTCGTCGCCGCCGGCGGGCTCGCCGTCCTGCTGGACCACGTCACCGAGTACGAGATCATCGGCGGCGGACGGGAGATGGCGCTCACCCTGCTGCGCTCGATCGGCTACCTGTCGCGGGACCGCAACGCCTACCGCGACCAGCCCGCCGGGCCGCAGCTCCCGACCCCGCGGGCGCAGTGCCGCGGCGAGCGGACCGCCGATCTGGCGATCATGCCGTACGACGGCGAGCGGCCCGGCGCCGACGTCCTCCAGGCCGCCGAGGCATACCGGCACGAGCTTCTCACCGGCGCCGGATACGGTCACGCCGCTGTGCCCGCCCCGCCCTCCCGGGAGGGCATCGCGATCACGGGCGACGGCGTGGTCATGACCTCGCTGCGCGCCCGCGACGGCTGGATCGAGACCCGGATGGTCGCCCAGCACGCCGAGCCGGCCACCGCCGTCCTGCGCGGCCCGTTCACCGAAGCCACCCGCGTCGACCTGCGTGGACGTCCAGGCATACCGCTGGACGTCCACGACGGGACGGTCACACTGGCCCTACGCCCCTGGGAGATCGCGACAGTCCGGCTCAGAACGTCCTGAGCCCGTCAGCGTGCGGCCTCCGCGGTCTCGACCGGATGCGCGGTCTCCACCGGACGGGCGGCGGCGGCCGCCATCGCCGCGCCCACGATGCCCGCGTTGTTCACCAGCCGCGCCGGGACGATCTCCGCCCGCACCCCCTTGATCAGCGGGACGAAGTGCTCGGACCGCTTGCTCACCCCGCCGCCCACGATGATCAGCGACGGGGAGATCAGCGCCTCCAGGTGCGTCATGTACTCGCTGAGCCGCCTGGCCCACTTCTCCCAGCCGAGCCCCTCCTCGTCGCGCGCCTTCGCCGACGCGCGCACCTCGGCGTCCCTGCCGTTGATCTGGATGTGCCCGAACTCGGTGTTCGGGACGAGGACCCCGTCGGTGAACAGGGCGCTGCCGATGCCCGTTCCCAGTGTGAGCAGGACGACGGTGCCGCGGCGGCCGCGTCCCGCGCCGAGCCGCATCTCCGCGATCCCGGCGGCGTCGGCGTCGTTGAGCAGCGTGATCTCCCGTCCGGTCACGTCCGCGAGCAGGGCCGCCGCGCCCGTCCCGATCCAGTGCCTGGACACGTTGGCCGCCGACATGGCCACGCCGTCGATCACCACCCCGGGATAGGTGACGCCGACCGGGCCGTCCCACCCGAAGTGCTCCACGACCTCGGCGACGACCTTCGCGACCGCCTTCGGCTTCGACGGCCGCGGCGTGTCGACGCGGAACCGGTCGCGGGTGAACGAGCCGTCCGAAAGGTCGACCGGCGCGCCCTTGATCCCCGAGCCGCCGATGTCGATCCCCAGCATCTCCTTGGTCATGACCCCACTCTGCCCCAACCCCGGCGGCCTTGAGACGCCCCTCCTCGGCCGGCCCTCCTCGCGTCAGCTCTGCACGGCCTGCAGGCCGACCACGCCGATGAGGATGAGCGTCAGGCAGAGCAGACGGGTCGGCGACGTGCTCTCGTTGAACGCGATCATGCCGACCACGGCGACGCCGAGCGCCCCCAGGCCGACGAACACGGCGTAGGCCGTCCCGACCGGCAGGTCGCGCAGCGACAGCGTCAGGACGACGACGCTCAGCAGCGCCACCGACAGCCCGATGAAGGTGGGCCAGAACCTCGTGAACCCGTCCGACTGCTTGAGCGCGACCGCCCACACCAGCTCCATCAGTGAGGCGATCAGCAGGAACACCCAGGCCATCACGCCGTGTACCCCCCGTCCACCGCGATCGAGGCACCGGTCACGAAGGCGCCGCCGGGACCCGCCAGATGGGCGACCATCGCGGCGATCTCCTCGGCCCGGCCGTACCGCCCGAGCGCGGTGAACCCGCGTTCGAACTCCGCGTCGGGGGAGTCCGCCGGGTTCATCTCGGTGTCGGTCGAGCCCGGCTGCACCACGTTCGCGGTGATCCCGCGCGGCCCGAGATCACGGGCCAGGCCCCGGGTGAGCCCGGTCAGCGCCGACTTGCTCATCGCGTACAGCGTCCAGCCCGGGTAGGGGACGCGCTCGGCGAGGCTGCTGCCGATGGACACGATGCGCCCGCCCTGCCCGAGATGACGCGCCGCGGCCTGAACCGCGACGAACACCGCCCGGACGTGGATCGCGAGCGTCCGGTCCAGCTCGGCGGCCCGGACGTCCTCCAGCGGCCCGTACGGCGCGATCCCGGCGTTGTTGACCAGGATGTCGAGCCGCCCGAACTCGGCCGCCGCCCGGTCCACGGCCGCGGCCACCGCCGCGGGATCGGCGGCGTCGGCGGCGATCGCCAGCCCGCGCCCGCCCGCCGCCTCGATCTCCCGCACGACTTCCGCCGCCCTTTCCGGGGCCCGCACGTACGTCACCGCGACGTCGGCGCCGTCCCGTGCCAGCCGCACCGCGATCGCCGCGCCGATGCCGCGCCCGCCACCGGTCACCAGCGCCGCCCGTCCCGCCAGATCCGCCCGTCCCGCCAGATCAGCAGTCATCCCAACCTCCAGGTTAATCGGAGAAAGTTCCACTTAGCGAGATTAACCGGAGAGTTCTCCGGATACAAGTCCGTTACGCTGGTGTGCCGTGCCGAGAGAGGACGGGATGCGCGAACTGCCGATCGTGGACCGTCCGTCCACCGAACGCGCGGACGCCGCGCACAACCGCCGCCGCATCCTGCGCGCCGCCGCCGCGATCATCGACGCCCGCGGCCCCGAGGCCGTCTCCATGGACGAGGTCGCACGGGCCGCCGGCGTCGGCGTCGGCACCGTCTACCGGCGGTTCGGCGACCGGTCCCGGCTCGTCTACGCCGTGATCGACGACCGTGAGCGCGAGTTCCAGGCCGCGTTCATCCAGGGCCCGCCGCCGCTCGGTCCCGGCGCCGGCCCCCGCGACCGCCTCCGCGCCTTCCTGCACGCCCTGGCCGACCGCACCGAAGCCCAGGCGGACCTCCTGCTCATGGCCGAGTCCGGCCCGCCCGAAGCCCGCTTCCGGGACGGCTCGTACCATCTCTACCACCGGCACCTGGCGATGCTCCTCGGGCGGATCCGCCCGGACGCCGACGCCGACTACCTCGCCGACGCCCTCCTCGCCCCCCTCGCCGCGAACCTCTTCCTCCACCAGCGCCGCACGCGCGGCATGACGCTCGGCCGCATCAAGGCAGGCCTGGACGCGCTCGCCGAGGGCCTGATCGGCTGACCATCCGGATCAATAGTGATTCATCCAGCCAAATCCCTTATCCGGAGGACGGCCGTGCCGTCAGACTGGGAGGCGTGACTGACTACGATCTTCTCGTCCTCGGCTCCGGACCCGGCGGGCAGCGCGCGGCCATCGCCGCCGCCAAGCTGGGCCGCAAGGTCGCCATCGTGGACCGCCGCGACATGATCGGCGGCGTCTGCATCAACACCGGGACGATCCCGTCCAAGACGCTCCGCGAGGCCGTCCTCTACCTCACCGGCCTCAACCAGCGCGAACTGTACGGCCAGAGCTACCGGGTCAAGGACGACATCACGGTCACCGACCTCGGTATGCGGACCCAGCACGTCATCGGCCGCGAGACCGACGTCGTCCGCAGCCAGCTCGCCCGCAACCGCGTCACCGTCCTGGCCGGCAGGGGCCGGTTCCTGGAGCCCAACACCATCGGGATCGCCAGCGCCGGCGACCGCGAGCAGAAGGTCACCGCCGAACGCATCGTGATCGCGACCGGCACCCGCCCCGCGCGTCCCGACACCGTCGACTTCGACGACCGGACGATCATCGACTCCGACGGCATCATCAACATGGACCGCATCCCCGAGACCATGGTCGTCGTCGGCGCCGGCGTCATCGGCATCGAGTACGCCTCGATGTTCGCCGCCCTCGGCACCAAGGTCACCGTCGTCGAGCGCCGCGAACGGATGCTGGACTTCTGCGACCTGGAGATCATCGAGGCGCTCAAGTACCACCTGCGCGACCTGGCCGTCACGTTCCGGTTCCGCGAGACCGTCGCGTCCGTAGAACGGATGCAGAACGGCGCGATCACCGTCCTGGAGAGCGGCAAGCGCATCCCCGCCGACACCGTCATGTACTCCGCGGGCCGCTACGGCATGACCGACGACCTCTGCCTGGACGCCGCCGGCCTGTCCGCCGACGACCGCGGCCGCATCAAGGTGGACGACGTCTACCGCACCGAGGTCCCGCACATCTACGCCGTCGGCGACGTGATCGGCTTCCCGTCCCTCGCCGCCACGTCCATGGAACAGGGCCGCCTGGCCGCCCACCACGCCTGCGGCGAGCCCGTCTCGGAGATCCACGAGACCCAGCCCATCGGCATCTACACGATCCCCGAGATCAGCTTCGTCGGCCGCACCGAGGACGCCCTCACCGAGGCCAAGGTCCCCTTCGAAGTGGGAGTGTCCCGCTACCGCGAACTCGCCCGCGGCCAGATCATCGGCGACTCCTACGGGATGCTGAAACTCCTAGTCTCCCCCGAGGACCGCCGCCTTCTCGGCGTCCACGTCTTCGGCACCGGCGCCACCGAGCTCGTCCACATCGGCCAGACCGTCATGGGCTGCGGCGGCACCGTCGACTACCTGGTCAACGCGGTCTTCAACTACCCCACGCTGGCCGAGTCCTACAAGGTCGCCGCCCTGGACGCGATGAACAAGATGCGCCACATCGCCCGCCTCTCCGAGTGACCTACGACGGCCACAGAAGGTTCTCGAGCTCCGCGTCGATGTCGATGAACTCGGTCTCCTCACCCGCGGGCACGGCCTTGTAGGTGCGGTGCAGGAAGTCGGCCAGCGGCGACAGCGGCACCTCGAACAGCGCGTCACCGAACGGAGACGACAGCGCGATGTGGAGTGTGCCGTCATCGGCGCCCGGCCAGACCTCCACGTCCCCGTCCCCGACCCTGCGCACGATGCCGACCGTCAGGAGCTCCCGAGCGAAGATCCACTCGACCGGCTCGTCGTCGCCCACATAGAACGCCATCCGGATCGCGTACGGGTCGTCGGCCGCGTACTCCAGCCCGGCGAGCAGGGGCACGGTCGTGCGGTCGGGGACGACGAGACGAAGGCCCAGCTCTGCTGAGACGGTGGTACTGCTGTTCATGGCCATTCCCTCTAACGTCGGTCCCGCTGGCTCGCGGGGCGGCCGGTGAGTGGTTCCCTCTACCCCCGGACATCCCCGCGATCTATGACGCCTAACTGCCTGATCTCGGCCGAACATTCCGGCGTCCCCGGCGTTTGTGATCCATCTCACCGTAGCAAAACCAACGCCTGACCTGCGCAAAAGCGGATCTTTCGGGCCCCAGCGACCCCCATGTGGGGGGATCGGCGCGGTAATCTACCGTCCCGGGCGGCCGATCTACTGGCTTGGGGTAAAACCGTGACAATCAATCAGGAAAAAGAAGCCCGTCCGGAGGGGACGAGCCGTCGCCACCGCTTCCGCGAGCGCGTCCGGCGCAACCCGCTCCTGAACACCGCCTGGCGAGCGGGCGTCTTCACCATCGGCTCCACCGTCCTCATCGGCGGCCTGATCATGATGGTCACCCCGGGCCCAGGCCTGGTCGGCATCGTCGTCGGCCTCGCCATCCTCGCCACCGAGTTCGCCTGGGCCCAGCGCGCCCTCCACCGCGCCAAGACCGCCGCCGACCGCGCCAAGGAAAAGGCCTTCGACCCCCGCAAACGCCGCCGCAACCTCATCCTCGGCGCCGCGACCACCCTCATCGTGGCCGCCGGCCTCGCCGCCTACCTGGCCATCTACGGCCTCAAGGTCCCCTGGGACATCGAAGACCCCGCCTTCTGGACCTGACGCCTGCACGAGCCGCCCCCGACATGCGCTAGAGTTTCCGACGTCGGACCCTCGGTCCGCAGGGGCGATTAGCTCAGTGGGAGAGCGCTTCGTTCACACCGAAGAGGTCACTGGTTCGAACCCAGTATCGCCCACTTGCATTTATGCAGGTCAGGCCCCGTTTTCCGCAGGGGTCCCCGTGGTCATGCCAAACCCAGGCCAAAGGCGCAGCGGTTCCAGCGTTCCGCATCTAGGGGCTGACCTGGGAAAACGAGGCGCTTGGGCACGTGCTCACCTCAGTGCACCTAGACGCACCTGGGTATAGGTAGCCGCACCTAACGCCGGTTAGGGACGGCCAGATGCCCCTGTTGAATCAAGCCCTACTCGGCCCGAACCCAACTCTCGAACGGGTCACGAAGGTGCTCGCGCCCGGCCTCGTCCAGCCGAGCCACCTCGGCCGCCATGTGCGCCCACGGCGTCGCGGAGGAGGCCGCGCCGCTCCCGCTCCACGGGCGGACGGTCAGCTCCCCGGCCTCGATACGCCGCCGCAGGCCCGCCCCTCGTGCGTACCCGCTCGCCAGGTAGGCCCGCTCGACGGCGGTCGGCCCCCTCGCGCCCGTCTGCTCGACCGCGTCGGCGCAGGGGTGGCACAGCGAGCCCGCCGACCAGGCCGAGGCGCAGGCCGCCTCCGTCCCGCCGAGCCGGGCGACCTCGGCCGCGCTGACGCTGATCGAGGCCAGGCCGCACATGGCGCACCCGCCCCCGGAGGGCGGGGCCAGATCGACGGGAGGGGCACCGGCCGCCATGCGGACGGCCATCAGCCGCCCGGCGACGACGCGCAGCGCGCCGCGCGTCTCCTCGGGCACGTGCGCCCACGGGGCGGGCGCGCACCGGCCGGGATGCACGGAGGCGACCGACGCCCAGCGGGCCGAGCGGGCGGAGGCGAGGCCCTCGGGGACCGCCTCGAACGCGCTCAGCAGCTCCCTGGGGTCGTCCGGGGGCGCGGTGGTCCCGCCCGCCGCCTCCAGCCCGCACAGGGCGGACACGAGGTGATCGCGCAGCGCCGGGCCGTGCAGGATCAGCCCGTCGCGGCGGTACGACCCGAGGGCCTTGAGCAGCCGGGCGGCACTCGCCGCCCTCGGGGCGCACGAGGGGCAGCGGGACAGCAGCATGTACCCGGCGTGGTGGCCGGGGTCGGCGCGGTGCCGCTGGACGAAGACCGGCACCCGCTCGCAGACCGCCGCCCCCTCCGGGCACGCCTGCCCGCAGTCGGCGCAGGCGTAGCGGCCCTCGGGCAGGGCATCCGTCGTGGTGGTCTCTTCGGCTGGCGCGGTGGTCATGGCGGTCTCCAGGTCAGAACGTCGTGCGGGGCCGCCACCTGCTGAGCGGCGCCATCGTGGCCGGTGCCGGGCGACCGCTGGCCGTCAGCGCGCCTACGGCTGCGCGCTCCAGCCGGAGGAACTCGCCGGGGCGCGGCGTGGCCATGGTCCAGCGGGTCACTGGACGGCTCTGGGGTCGAACCATGTCCGGTCCTCCTCGGTGAACAGGGCGGGGCACTGCGGGCTGTGGGTGATGCCGACCGTCACCGGCAGGGCGCGGTAACCGGCCCGCTGCCGCTCGGGGTCGGGGCCGCTGATCCCCGCCGCCTCGCCGCACAGCGGGCACGTCCCCGTGCCGTTGGCGACCACGCGCGCCATGTAGCGCTGGCGAAACTCCAGCGGGGCCGAGGGGCGCACGGAGGGCAGCACGGTCACGTGCCCGCCGTCCTGCTCGCCGCCGACGCGCCACGCGGTGAAGCCGGGCGGCACGGGCGCACCCGCCAGCCGGGCGACCGGCGGCCAGTCCTCGGGATCGAGGGGGTTGGCCCGTGCCCGGTCGGCCCGGTCCATCGCGGCGGCCAGCCGGGCGCGCAGGTCGGCGGGAGCGGGGGTGCTCATGGGGCCATTCTCTCCGAGGGTGCCGGGCCGCTGCCGGTTGCGGGCCGGTCCGTGACGGTGGACGGGTCCCGCACGCCCTCGGCGAGGAACTGCACGCGCTCGGCGTCCTCTCGCTGCCCGAGGAGCCAGTAGGCGGACTCGGTCACCACCGCGTCCATCAGGGCCTCGTAGGCGGCCAGCCGCTTCGCGAGGTCGGTGGGCCGCTCACCCATGGGGCTGCGCCTCGGGTCCGTGGAACCGCACGGCGGCGGGCGGCTCGCCCTCGCGCCACGGGTGCGCGGCCACCCGCGCGTACAGCTCGTCGGCCGCGCGCTGAAGGTCGAAGCGGACCCGCGCGGCGACGCACGCCATGAACAGCTCGCGCCAGTCGGAGTGTTCGAGGGTCAGGTCGTGGTCGCTGCGGTGGACGGCCTGCCACCGGCCGCCGTCCAGCTCGAACACGTCGAACTCGGGGATCTGCCGCTCGGGCTCGCGGGCGCGTCGTGGGAGGGAGGTCATGGGCGTGACCCTACGTGGATTGACCAGCGGTGTATAGCGGTGTGAAGCATTGACTAGTGGTGAACAAGCATTAACCGCAGGTCAATACGGTTAGATCATGAGCATTGACCTGGACTCGCCGGACCCGCTGTACGAGCAGGTGGCCGCGATCGTCCAGGCGCGCATCGCGGACGGCACGTACACCAAGCGCGTCCCCTCGGCCCGCGAGCTGGCCGACGAGTTCGGCCTCGCGCTGCCCACCATCCAGAAGGCCATCGGGCTCCTGAAGGAGCGCGGCGCGGTGGTCACGAGGGTCGGGCGCGGGACCTTCGTCGCTCAGCCGGACGAGGGTGACGCAGAGTAGCGGCACTCACTCACGGTCACGGCCCGGCGGGCGGCCCTCACCCTCTGGGGGCACCGTACTACGCACCGTACAGGCCCTAGGATGGTCACTGTCCGTGCGTCGCGGCACTCCTTCGGCCCTCGCCCCGCCTCCCCTCGAAGAGGTGGGGCGTCGGCTTCTCTGCCGACCATCAGAGCACCGACCACCGACCAGCCGAACGTGGCTCGCTGGTGAGCTACCGGCCAGTAGGCAATACTCGGGAGGGAGAGGAAGGACCCGCCATGACCACGATCACCGTGCCTCGCAGGCCGCTCAGCCCGTCCCCGAGGAACCACCCGCCCCGCTCGCTGACCGCCAGCGGACCCGGCCGCCGTGTGGACGCTCGGGGCCTCGTCGTCGGCCCCTGGTCCGACCGCGTGCGGCGTCTCAACGCCCGTCGCCGGAGCTTCTGAGCCCGTCCGTACGGATGGCGTGCCCGCCCGAGCGGCAGAGGGCTCTGACCTGCGAGAACCATCCGTACATCCGTACCGTACCTAGGGAACATCCGTACCGTACGGAAGCCGGTCGGGGGAGACGAAGTCTCTCCCTCCCGGACCCCTACCGGGCACCTCCCTCCCGTCCGTCCGCCTTCTCGGGGCGGCGTCCGGTCGGGAGGTGCCCGGTAGGGCAGGCCGATTACGGCATCGCCATGGTGTGGGTGAGGAGACGGACACTCGGTGCCTCTTTCATCCACCGCCCTCCGGCTCCGCCTCCGGGAGCGGTGGGTGAAGGAGGCCCTCAGTCCTCGCGAGAGACGTACTCCCCCCATCGCGGCCCCTTGAACAGGCCGACGCGGGGGCGGTGCTCGATCACCTCCTGACGGATGAGTTCGGCCTTCATCGCGGTGAACTCGTTCGGCTGGATGCTGAGGGCGTCCCGGACCTCCTCGACCTTGGCGCCCTCGTGCTCGCCCACGTAGCGGGCGACCCGGTGCAAGGCTTCGGCGGCCTCGCCCGGATCGCCCGCCGTGGCGACCGTGTGCGGGTCGGGCGGCGACAGCTCGAACGGGCCTCCGCCGCCGAACTCGAAGTCGAGGAGCGCGCGGCCTTCGTCGCCCCATCCCTTGCGGTCCTTGCGCAGCACCAGGCGGCCCTGTCCGCGCCGCTGGCGGCTGATCGGGGTCATCGGCACCACCAGGCACAGCGTGTCGGCGAACGAGCCCTTGCGCTGGCTGCCCACTGGGTCCGTCCCCGAAGCGCCCTCACCCTTGCGCACGTGGTCGATGAGCAGGATCACCGTGTCGGGCCACTGCTTCTTGAGCCATAGCGGCAGGCCGTAGGCCCACTCCTCGGTGTCCTTGCCCTTGTCGGAGTCGAGACCGGCCGAGCCCATCGACATGCCCACCGAGTCGAGCACCACCACGGACGGGGCCTCCTCCCCGAACCGGGCGAGCAGCCGCGCCCGCCCGGCGTCGCCGAACGGGCCGGCCGGTTGGACGTAGACGACCCGCCCCAGCTCCTCGCGGGACGCTCCGAGAGTGACCATGCGGCGCATGGCCTCCTCGAAGGACATCTCGTAGTCGATGAGCAGTGCGCGGTTACCCCGGCGGGCCTCCTGGAGCGCGGCCACGTACATCAGCCATGTCTTGGCGCTGCTGCGCGGGCCGAAGACGAAGGTGACCCCCGGCGCGAAGGCGAACTCGCCCGGCGCGTACTCCAGAACGCAGGGGACCTGTTCGGCGCTCTCGGGGTCGAACTCGTCGCCCGTGGTGCCGAACCAGTCCGAGGAGAACTCGGCGGCCTCCGCCTCGTCCCACCTCCGGCGGGCCTCGTCCCGGACCCTGAGCCGGTCCACCTCGGCCCGTACCCGCTTCTCGAACGCGAGATCGGGCGGCGGCTCACCCCTCCGCAGCAGGGCGGCGATGCGTCCGGGGTCGCACCGCGACGGGCAGGACAGCGTGTCGGCCTCCGGCCAGTACGCGGCCTCGGCCCGCTCGCAGCTCGGGCACGGGAACTCGATCAGCTTGCGCGGGTCCTGGGCGTGCGCTCCGGGCCGAGCGGCCACGAGGTCGCTCAGCTCGATCACCCGCCCACCGCCCTCGCCAGCTCGGCGTGGGCGGCCTCCATCTCCGCGAGGATCGCGGCGGGCGGCGGAGGCGCGGGACGGGGCGGCAGCGGCGGCAGGGGAAGGCCCAGGCGCCGCAGGCGCACCCGCCACCGGCCGTAGTGCTTGCGGCACATCCCGCGCGTCCTCCTCGGGCGGCGGCAGCCGGGCACCGAGCAGCGGCGGACCGCCTTCGGAGCGGGCCAGGTGGGCAGCTCGCGGCCCTCCTCGACCAGCCAGCGCCACGAGGGGTCACGGGTGAACCAGCCGGGCGGGTCGGTGCGGGCGCTCATCCACCCACCGCCTCGGCGTGCGCCGTGCGCATCTCCTCCACGACCGCCCACGGGTTCGGTGAGGCCGGGCGGGCGGGCACGGCACCCGCGCGCCGCCACTGCTCGCGGTGCATGGAGCACCAGCCGTGCGAGCGGATGGCGCGGCGGCCCCCGCAGCCGGGCACGATGCACACCTTGCACGCCCGCTCGCTGACGCGGTGCTGCCTCTGGCAGCTCGGGCCGCAGCCGGTCTTGTCCAGGAAGTGCGCGCACTCGATGGCGGCGGCGGCGTCCTCCCAGTACGACACGGTGGTCCCGCCGCACGAGTAGAGGGCGTACGGGGCGTCGATGGAGTCGTCGGGGTTGATGACCCTCGGCTCACTCACCGCCCTCACCGCCGTCCGTGACGGCCTCGGCCACGGTGACGATGCGGGCCTTGGGGCCGTACGGCTGGACGGCGCGGCGGACGGCGGGGATCGCGCGTACGGCGGCGCGGATCTCGTTGAGGTCAACCCTGATAGCACGGCCGCCCGGCAGCCGGTACCCGGTGATGTGGCCCCGGCTGATCCAGTTGCGGATGGTGCGATCGGTGACGTCGAGTTCGGCGGCGGCCTGCTCCTGCGTGACGAGCTGGCGCTTGCCCTGCTGGATGTCGAGGTGACGCTTGATGTGCTCACGCTTGGACATTGAGAGTGCTCCCGAAGGATGCACAGCCGAGGGGCAGTGTGCCCTGACACCTTGGCTGCTGGGACTCTCACCTCGCGGGCCTCATGGGAGGCCGCTCCTAGCGCTGCTCCTGCTGCTCATGCCGGGTGAATCGGTGGCAGCGAGTGTCCGTAATCCCGAGCGATCAGCAGCGTGACCCTCGGGCGGTGGTCTGTCTCTCGTTCCAGCTTACCCGCACGTCAGACGTGCCTGTCCGGCCCTGAGTGCGCCTGTGCCGGACGTGAGGGCGTCCGGGTGTCCGGGGTGCCGTGAGGCGCAGCGGCACCTCTGCTGCGGTTCCAGCGTTCCGCTCGCCACCCGGCCTATGCCTCGCCGGTCAGCTCGGCGTCCTCGCTCCAGCCGGTCAGCTCGGACAGGGCGCGGGCGATCGCCGCGTCACGGCCTCCGGCGGCGTGCTGGTAGTTCAGCGCCGCCTGGGACGAGGAGTGGCCCAGGCGCGACATCAGCTCGCGCAGAGTCGCGCCGGACTGGGCCGCGAGCGTCGCCCCGGTGTGGCGCAGGTCGTGGAACCGCAGATCCGGCCGCCCGGCCTTCTCGCGGGCCGGGTAGTAGACCTTCGCGAAGCTGGACTGCCGCAGGTGCCCCGCCGGGTCGTTGCGGGCGGGGAACAGCAGCCCGTCCGCGCCCGGCGCGGTGTGTTCGAGGAGGTGAGCGCGCACCATCGGCATCAGGTGCGGCGGGATCGCCACGTCGCGCTCGCCCGCCTCGGTCTTGGGCGTCTTCACCACGAACCGTCCCTCGACCAGCACCACGGCGCGCGAGATCCGCAGGACACCGGCCTTGACGTCCACGTCGCCCCGGCGCAGCTCGGTCAGCTCGCCGTAGCGCAGCGCGCAGAAGGCCGCGAGGGCGACCATCAGCCGGTAGCGCGGCGGCATCGCCTCGGCCAGAGCCGCCAGCTCCTCGACGGTCGCGGGGCGGATCGCGTGGCGGCGGCGCGACTGCCCGGCCCCTCGGATGCGGGCGGGGTTCACCGTCAGGTGCCCGTCCTCCACCGCCCCCGCGAGGATCGTCCGCAGCAGGCCGTACGCCTTCGCGCGGTAGGTCGGCCTGTCCTGCGGCAGGCGGCGGCCGTGCCAGCGCGTCACGTCCTCGCGCGTGATCGTGTGCAGGGGCACGGCGGCGAACTCGGGGAGGATGAACCGGTCGAGCAGGTCCCGGTACCCGGCGCGGGTGCGGTCGGCCAGCGGACGGCCGCGCACCGTGCGTGTGGCCAGCCACCGCTCGGCGTAGTCGCCGAACGAGGTGGTGACCTGCGCCGTGGCCGTGGTCCACGTGCCCTTGCTGATCATCGAGCGCTGCTCACCGAGCCACGCGACCGCGTCCCGCTCGGTCTGGAAGGTGCGGGCGGTCTGGCGGCCGTCCGGGGTGAGCAGCCGCGCCTGGAACGTCCCCCGAGGGCACGCCTTGGTCGGCGGGAGATGCCGCACGCCATGGGCGTGGGGCGTCTTGCGCTTGCAATAGAGGCAATTCGCTCGCTTCGGCCGCGACACTTCTGGGACTCCTTCGGCTATGTGCACGAGAGTCATTCCCGTGCCAAACTCATGCCAAATACCTATGTATCCCATTGTACCGCGTTTCCAGTTATTTCCGAGCGTTTCAGCAGGTCACGGCACCTTTTTGCAGATCAGCGACGGGTGACGGATTCACTTTCGAACCCAGTATCGCCCACCCTTACACCACAGGCCCTCCAGCGACATCGCGGGAGGGCCTCACTGCTTCACTGGGGCAAATTTGGGGCACGAGCTTGCCCCACCTCAAATGAGCTCACCAGTTCGCCCACTCCACGCTCACTCTCCGTAACGAGAGACGCGGCGGCCCGCAGGCCACCGCGTCTCTGCCCGATACCCCTCAGGCGCTCCTGAGAGAGACCACCTTCCCCTTATGCAGCCGAGCTGCGAGCATCTCGGCGAGGATGGGCAGGGGCGAGCCCGGATCCAACTCCGCCCGCTCGCCGAGAGCGCTCTCCCATCGCCGCTGGAGCTTGGCCTTGAGTTCGTCCCGCATGCCATCGGAGACATGCGTGTAGACCCCGCGAATGCCCGGCACGACGTGCCCCAGCCGGTCGGCCTGAAGAACCTCCGGAACGCCGTCCTCCGCCATGCAGGTCTTGTGACCGTGCCGCAGCCCGTGCGGCGTGAAGTTTCCCAACAGCGGCAACCAAGACGCCACCGGAGTCCCGTCCGGGATCGGCTTGTGTCCGCGTCCTGTGGGCGGCGCGAACGGACGCCCGGTTCGGCCGCCGGCCACGGCGGCAGCGGCCTTCCCGGCCACTGCGTCGCGTCCACCAGGACGGGCCGTCCGAGCTTGACCCCACGCTGGGGGAAACGGCCGTGAGCTGCCGGGTGAAACGTGCGATATGCGTAGTTGCTGCGCCGGTGGTGGCCCGCGTCGGCCCCCAGGAACAGCCACTCGCCCTCGCCCCCGCACTCTGGACGCCGTCCCGCGCACGTGCACCGGCCGGCCCGTATGGCCTGCCGGGAGACGAGACCGGCCAGGAACGGCGGCAGATCGACGGCACGGTAGGAGTCGTCCTTCGGCGGAGCCTTGTCGAGCTGCCCGGAGAACTCCCGCAGCTGCCAGTCGACCTGGATGTGGTCGAGGCGGCAGTACGGCCGCTCCAGCCCCATGACCTCGCCCCACCGCATACCGGTGTAGGCGGTCAGGAGGATCAGGACGAAGTCGTCCTCCCGCCCAGCCAGCAGCCCGCACCGCTCGGCGAGCAGCAGCACCTGCAGCGGCGTGGCCCAGACCTTCTCGGACCCCCGAGCGCCATGCCCCCTCCGAGCACGCCCCCGCCCCCGCCCCTTGCGCCGTCGTGCAGGCTCGCTCTACAGCCCTCTCCGTGGGATGGACAGCGCCTTTCGCGCGAGTTTGCCGACCTCGCCGAAACTCTACACTCAGAGTAGTTGGGGCGCTACTCTTTGATTGCGGGCCGGCTGATCGTCGTCAGCCGCGGCCACCGGCCGTTCCGTTGCCGTTGCCACGCCACGGACGCCGGTTCGTGTGCCGACGAGAGGGCCGACACCGCACTGCCCGTCTCGCAGCGTGAGGCCGCGCCCAGGAGGTCGTCGCCGTCCGCGGCGGCGCGGGGCAAGAAATGGAGAACGTTCACTTAACGGAGCTGGACCGGGCGCGGTCCAGCACCGCATATGAGGATCGAGCGCGATCCGGAGGTGCAGTTGGCAGTCGGCGACAAGCATGCGCAGATCAATCGACGGACGCAGCGGACCCCGTCTCGAAGGCGGTCGGTGAGGTTGTCGTTCGCCGACGATGAGTACGAGATGCTCCGGACCGCGGCTGCGCGGGAGCGGCTCGCGCTTGGAGCGTTCGTGGCGACAGTGGTCATGGGTGTAGTGCAACGCCGCCGGCTTCCATGACCGGACGGCAACGGTCCACGCCGTCCGCGCTCCGTCCGTGGCGCGGACGGTCGTCCGCCGCGCGGCGGACGGCGGGGACCATTCGTGGCTCCTCTGTCGGCTCCGGAGTCCTCTATCAGTTGTTCGTGGTCGTGCTTGCCGTGCGAAGGTGCGCTGCTACGTGGTGGCGGCGTGCTGCCATTTCGCGGCCATCGCTTCCAACTGGGGTGTGTCGCCTTTGCCGCGCCGGCGAAATGGAGATAAGGCGGTGCGGATAACGGTGACGGTGGTCTGGTCGCGTGGAGAGTCGACCCCTCGACTAGGCGCAACGCCTCTGACCGGGCTTGACCGGCTGGTTCCAGGTGTCCACGTTCACCACGAATCTTCCGGAAAGACATGAGCAAGTCGCTCACGGACTTCTCGGCGGACGTCCGCGCTGACGAGACCGGCGATCGGCTGCCAGCAATATTCTCTGACCGCCCGGTGGCTCGAAGCGTCTGGACACATCAGGACCGCGATGATTCGGATGGGCCAGAGGAGCGGTTGCATGTTACCGCTGGATAGCAATATCGCCAGACTTCCGGCGCCCGTAGCCGCAACAATGCTTGCGAGTACAAATCGCCAGGTCCAGTGGACCGCAGATCCGATCGCTCCTGCACGCGCCACGGCGAGCAACAAGTCGGACACCGGCCCCTGGCCGTCCGCGCTTCCCGGACGACTGCACGGCGCTTTGCGAAAGATGCCCGCCGGAGTCACCCCGGCGCGAGCCCGAGGCCCTGCTGGAGTCGCTGAAACGGGGCGTGCGCGTCACAGTGCCGCCCTGGCCGGACCCGGTGGCGACGGTCGACATCGACATCCAGGACGGCGAGGGCTTCCAGCGAGTGCTGCGGTTCCGCGTCCCCACGCCCGTCCCGGACACCTTCAAGTTCGGCTTCGCCGCGTCTACCGGACCGCTCACCGACGTCCACCTCATCCGCAACTCGCCCTGCGCCGTGCACCGCCCCGCCAGGGGGTTCTGTTCAGCGGCGGCGCGGAGCGCGCGACCGGGGACGGCCGGGCGCGCGCAACCCGGTCGACCCCGAACTCGTGGAGATCGGCGACGAGCTCGCCGTGGCGCGGGCGCTGGCGGACCTGGCCGGCCGGCTGCACGGGGCCGCCGACAGGGATATCGCCCGGCTTGCGGGTCCGGGTTGAAGGGCCGACCCGTCCGCGGCCTGGTGACCGCTCCCCCCGGGGGGCGCCCGCCAGGGGACTCCGCGGGGCGATGAGCCGGGTCATCCGTGGGGCCCGAGCGAGGCGAAACCTCCGACGATGGCCCCGAAGGCCACATGGGCGAGGACGGTGACCAGTGGCGTGCTCGGCCCGTAGTTGAGCATGAGGAAGCCCGGAGGTTCCAGCAGGGCGACCTTGGGAGCGCTGGTCAGCGGGCTGCCCATCCGCGGGTGCACCAGCGGCAGCAGGATGTTCACCAGCGCCGTGCCGGCGAACGTGCCGTGCACCAGACCGAAGAGCGCCCCGAGCCACCAGCCGGCGTGGCCGATGGCGAGGAAGACGGCGTAGTAGACGAACGCGAACAACTCGCCGTTGGCGAAGTGCATGAGGTAACCGATCGCCTTGGCGCGGGCCCGGTTCGCGGTCACGGCGGTGCCGAGCAGGAACGGCAGGTCCATCCGGGTCAGCTTGAACTCGCCGGCGGCCCGCAGCACGGTGGTCAGTACCAGCGTCCCGGCGAAGGCGCCCGCGGCGGTTCCCCAGGCGTTCACGCTCCCGCCTCCCCGGCGGCCGAGCCGATGGCGCACGCGGCATTGATCAACGCCAGGTGGCTGAGCCCCTGGGGCAGGTTGCCCAGGAAGGCGCCGGTGTCGGGGTCGATCTCCTCGGCGTACAGGCCGACATCGTTGGCCAGCCCGACCAGGTCGTCCATCAACGCGACGGCCTGGTCGAGGCGCCCGGTCCGGGCGAGGCACTCGGCCAGCCAGAAGGAGCAGGCCAGGAACGCGCCTTCGGTGCCGGCCAGCCCGTCCTCGCCGGAGTACCGGTCGACGAACGGGCCGTGCCGCAACTCCCGTCCCACGGCGTCCACCGTGGCGCGCATGCGGGGATCATCGGGCCGCGCGTAGCCGTGCAGGAGGCCGAGCAGGACGGCGGCGTCCAGCTCCGAACCTCCGGCGGAACGCGTGTAGCAGCCGCGGCCGGGAGAGAAGCAGCGCGTCTCGACGAAGTCGCGTATCTGAGCGCGGCCGCGCTGCCAGCGGCCCGAACCGCGGCCCGGGATCAGCCCGCGCTCGCACAGGTCGATCGCCCGGTCGAGCGCCACCCAGCACATCATCTTCGAATGCGTGAAGTGCAGGGGAGCACTGCGGACCTCCCAGATGCCCGAGTCCGTCCAACGCCAGGCATCGCAGACGAAGTCGGCCAGCTCGGCCAGCCGCCGGGCGAGGTCGGCGTCCAGCCGTCCGGCGGCACCGGCGTACAGCCAGCCGGTCTGCAGCAGCTCACCGTAGGTGTCCAGCTGGACCTGGACGCCCGCCGCGTTGCCGATCCGCACCGGCCTGGAACCGCGGTACCCCCGCAGGGGCAGCGTGCGTTCCGGGGCGCGGCCGCCGCCGTCCAGCCGGTAGAGCACCCGCAGCCGCGGATGCGTGAGCTGGGTGGCGTGCATGAGCCACCAGAAGTAGGCGTCCGCCTCGGCGGAGCAGCCCAGCCGCATCAGCGCGTGGAGGGTGAACACCGAGTCGCGGACCCAGGAGAAGCGGTAGTCCCAGTTGCGTTCGCCCCCGACATGTTCCGGCAGCGACGTCGTCACCGCGGCGGCGATCGCCCCGGAGGGCGCGAAGATCAGCAGTTTGAGTGCCAGCGCGCTGCGCAGCACGGCGTCCCGCCACCTGCCCTCGTACGCGCGTTCCCGCGACCAGCCCTGCCAGGCCGCGACGGTGTGCTCCATGCGTGCGTCGCATTCGGACCGGGTCGGCAGGACGAGCGGTTCCTGGTGCGCGAACGCCAGGGCCAGCAGGGCCCGCCGTCCTTGCCCGAGTTCGAGGCGCCCGCTGATCGCCCCGCCGGCGCACTCCGGCTCACCCGCGTCCCAGCTGCAGACCGCCAGCGCGTCCGCGCCGGACGCCACCACCGGCACACCGGCGCGCCACCTGACCCGTGAAAGGCGGGCGCCGTAACCGAACCGCGGCCGCACGCTCCAGCGCAACGGCACGGTCCCGGCCACCCCGTCGAGACGCCGCTGCAGCTCCCGCATCGGCCCCAGCGTCCCGCCGCCCGCCAGGGTCAGCGCGTCGGTGACCCGCACACTGCCGCGCCCGGTGGTGAACGTGGTCTCCAGCACGTTCGTGCCCGGCAGGTACCGGCGCGCGGCCGTGAAGGGCTCCGTCGGCTCCAGCAGGAAGCAGCCGCCCCGGGCGGGGTCCAGGACGGCGGCGAACACCGACGGGGAGTCCAGGTCCGGCGTTCCCAGCCAGTCCACCGACCCGTCGGCGGAGACCAGCGCGGCGCTCCGCCCGTCCCCGATCACCGCGTAGTCGCGCAGCCGGACGTAGCCGTCGCTCCGGAAGACCGTCATGCGCCCGGACCGCCCGAGCCGTCACCGGCGAGGCCGGTGGCTTCGACGCACCCATGCTCCCACTCGGTCACGTTCCGTTACTTGCCCTGCCCTCCCCATATGACTCCACCGGCGGGGAACTCCGGCCCCTCAGAGCCAGGCGGCCGGCGAGATCGTGCAACCGCCCGCGCCGCGCTGAGCCGGCCCTTGACCGCCCGCGCGTCTTGACCGGCTTCGGTCAAGAACCCGATGGCGCTCTTCCTGACACCACCGCCGTCGCGGTATCGCCGACCCTGGGTCCCGCCTGACCTGCCCCCTTCCGCGCTACTGCGCTGTAGAACGTCCGTCACTGCCGGTCGCTGTTCGTTGGCGTTCGCGGGTGGCCCATCGCTTGCCTTCGGCGGCGATTCCCTCCATGACGTGCAAGGTGTGGCGAAGGTTCATGGCGTCCCGCGACACCTCCGACACGACGCCGGGTGGCTCGTCCTGTAGTTCCTCTACGGCCGGTGCCGTCGCCTCGACGTGGATACCCTCACCGTTGACCAGTGTGAGGCTGAAGTCGTGCTCATCGTCGTTCAGTTGGCGTACGCGCACCGCTGCGACCGCCTCGTAGCGGTAATTGGTGCGAGCCCGGTCGTGGAACGTGCCCAGCGCGAAGTCGAGTTCGGCGTTGAGTTGACGCACACCGTCCGTAGTAAGGAGGAAGAGCAGGAGCTTGTACCGCTCGTAGCGCCAAGGCCCGTTGCGCACACGTGCACGCCTGCCGCGGGAGCCGCGGGTCTCGATGAACGCATGGGCGATCATGTGGCTCATGGCCAACCCGTAATGGCGCAGGGCTTCGTCCAGGAAGACCTTGCGGTCGCGGTCCAGCCACGTGGCCATCTCGGGATCGGAGGGCCGGTCGGCCAGCTTCTCCGACCACCGCTCGAAGGCCGCTTCACAGCCCTTCAGCGTTCGCCGTTTCTCGGCGATGTCGGCCTCGTACCGCCTGCGCTCTAGGACGACGTGCAGCCAGGCGTGAGCCGCGATCACACTCGCCAGCAGCGCGAAGGCCGTCGAACGGACCGTGCTCAGGGGAGCGATCTGCGCCGCGCTCACCAGCGTTCGGGCGCCCCCTAGGACGAGCATGGTGAGGCCGAGCATCGTCATCACCGTGGTGGCCGGGGGAATGGCGAGTTCCTGACGGTAGCTCCACAGCGTGCCGTTCTCCCACCGCGTTCGGACGTCGCTAACGCGATACCGGATCAGCCAGGCGATCCTCTCGACGCCGATCCGCTGCTCCCGATAGACCTCGACGATTTCGTCGCGCAGGTTCTTGCGAATTCCTGCCGTCTCGGCCAGCCAGACGGCTGTGCTGGTGTTGCGCGGAACGTACCTGGCGAAATAGTTGGCGAAGCGCTGATCCACGTGGCCCGCGAAGCCGCGGGGAAGCGCGCGGCCTGTAGCGGCTCGTCTCCGCGCTGCCAAGTGAGGGATCACAACCCACCCGATGGCGACGAACTGTGGAGAACGCTGGTCAGGAAGGGCGTCGACCCCGTGGCTGGTTTGTGGGTCAGACGCCAGCCCACTGATGACGGCGATGCCCAAAGATCCGCCGTTCGTCCGTGATGACCTGTGCGCGGCGTTCGCCGCGCTCGATGTGATGCCGGGCTTTCGTGCTGAGCTGGTGGATGGAGAGATCATCGTGTCACACCCCTCGATGGCGGGCAGGAGACCCTCGTTGTGGCTGTCGGCGACTTGGCGTGTGATGTCCATGGCGTGCGGTTGCACCGCAATCTGACGCTGAACGGCCCGGAAGGGGGTAGGTGCCCGACGTGATCGCAGCGCCCAAGGGTGCGTTCGCCGGACGCGAGTGGCACAGCAAACCCGACGGGGTGGCGATGGTCTTGGAGGTCACGTCGGGGAACCCGCGGTATCGCAAGGGCGCCGAACGCGACCGCTGACCCAAGTACCGTGGATATGCCGCCGCTGTCATCCCGCTCTACCTGCTGATGGACCGGCTGGACGACAAGGCGACGATCTTCTCTGAGCCTCGCGGCGACGAGTACACGCACAGCACCTCGGTCGCTTTCGGTGAAGACCTCCCCATCCCCGCCCCGCTCGAAGGCATCCTCCCCACCCGCGACTTCTGACCCTTCGGGAGATCAGCCCAGCACGCCCATGGGGCACATCCCTGACAAGTAGCGCAAACGGCGATAGGTTCGCTGTCACGTCTCGATGGGGATGATGAATTTTCAATCCGCAGCGGAAAGGCAACGCGTGGGCATCGACCGGCCCGGCGGGCCCGAGGCCGGCGCGGAGAATGTCGAGAGAACTCAAGCCCAGGACTGTCCGCCGGCACTGCCGCCCGACCGGCCAGGACAGCCGGGCTTCCCGTCCCGCATGGTGAGTCGCCAGGCCGCGCGCGAAGCCGCGCTAGCCGCCCAAGCCGAGAAGGAAGCGCGACAGAGCGGCCCGCAGGAGACCGGCACCAAGCAGCGCGAACTCCCAAAGCAGCAAACCGAATCCGCCTCCGCAGGTGCCGCCGATGCGGAGCGCGACACCCAGCTCGAGGCGGAGGACGCGAACACTGCCGAGCAGCCGAGCGAGAACGAGCCGGCGTCCGAGGAGGAGCGCGAGAGCAAGTCAGCCGAAGGGACGCGGCCCGGCACAACGCTGGACGCACAGACCACAGAGACGCCGCCGGAGGCTCCCGAAATGGAACCGGGGGCAACCGACGACGCCGAGCAGACGGACAGGGGTGGATCGGTTCGGCTTGAGGGAGAAAGAGATTACGTCGTTGACGATCCTTCCAGCCGCGGCAGGACGATAACCGATATCGACCATATTGAGGGTGGCGTGCTCTGGGAGGAAAAGAGCGCGACCATTGCTAGTGATACGCAAAGATGGACGGGTAAGCACATCGACAAGAAATTCGCATCATACCTTGACGCTCGCCAGCATTTGGCCGGATATGAACAAGCACCTATTGGCTTTCGCTTCACCAGTTCTGGCGTCGACCCGGAGTTCCGAAACGCGGTAGAGTCTGCGGTGGAGCGGCTGCGCAATGCCCATCGCGATGTACGGATACTATTGGAGTGGTCATAGTGGGCTACATCTTCGACATCGACGACGAGACCGTGTGGAGCCCGTCGCTGCGCGCCGGTGCACTGTACGTGGGCCTGGCAGAGGCCATGGCGCGGTCCATGAAGCGGCCCACGGGGCTGAAAGCGGTAGCCGAAGACATGTACGACATAGACCTGCCGACATTTAACGAGTTCACCGGCGCGCTGCTGGAGGAGTATTTTTCCTCGAATCATGCGGTTATTCGTGAAATGCTTCGTGGTGTGCTTCTCGCCTCCCTGGTGATGCTGCAACGCGGCGGTGTCCGGTCGGTCCCGGAAAACAAGGAGCAGGAGAGTATCTGGTCGACTCTGCACGACTTCGCTCTCTCAATGCCCACATGAAGAATGGCCCGGCCTTGTTTCGGCGCGAAGCTTGTCGTCGGGGGCCCGACCCACGGCAAGCGTTCACGAACCACGTCAAAGGGGAAACCCCGGCGCCTCACACTGGAGACGTAGGATCGCACCTCCCACGGTACGTCTGGCCGGTCGAGTACGTGGAGCACACGGCGTACGTGAGGGACATCGCGGGAGTCGCTCCACAGGGCGGCCTCCCCGCGTGCCGTGAGACGGCGCTGCGAACGTCCTCGCTCGTCGACCGTGTCCCAGACTCTTTCTGCGTGACGAGCGGCGCGGCCCCTGGCCTGTCGTTCAGCACGGGTGCCACACCTTTCCACCCGGCTCATAACAGCGCGGTTCGGTGTAACCCGGGTAAGCGCCGCCGCCACCGCCGTTGCCGCCGCCACCACCGCCGGCACCTGACTTCGGCGGTAGTCGCGGGGCCTCCACCGTGGGCCTGGGCTTGGGTTTTGGCTTGGGCTTGGGGACTGTGGCCTTCCACTTCTTCCCATCGTGGTAAAGAGTTACCTTGCTGCCCCTCGTGATACCAGCCGCGCAGAAGGTGATGCTGCCGGAGCCTGTCTGACCAGGAGAGATGCTCTCCTTCAATCTCAGGTACTCCTTGATCGAGCGGATCTTCTCACCATTGGCATTCAGCAGTGTGAAGGGGGAAGGGAAGTTCGTATACTTCCCCTCTATGGAGCTGGACCTGTTGTTGGTCACCCTCACCCGCGCGATCACACAGTTGGAGCTCTTTACCCTCTTGCCCTCTACGGAGGCCACGGTGTAGGTGACGGGATCTGCGGGCGGGCTGGAGTTCTCGGTTGTCCCCTCACCGCCCGGGGGTTCGTCGTTTCTGATCGCGGCGCAACCAACGAAAGCAATGAGAAGAACAGCAATAACGGCACCAATTATCAAGTACCGGTCCCTTTTGGAGTTCACGCCGGGAGCGTAGCGGTCAGTGGCGAGCCCTGGACACCGGGGTTACCCGGTGACCTGCGCAGAGGCATCCCCGGGAGTCTTCCCAAGTGGGTCGCCCTCCGCTTGTCCACCAAGACCGGGGCGAAACGCCCGCCACAGTGCGCACCGATTCCCAAGGCTGCCCGACACCACGATCGGATCTGCTCGTATGTTGTCCGGTATGGGCTCGTATGACCTGATCACGTACGCCGGTAGCGCCGAGGACGTCGTGCTGATGCGTGCCTTCGCCGACCGGTCGCGGAGGCTTCTCCGTGGACGTTGGTGCGGGCGAGCCCGTCAACGGTTGGCTGACCAAGAACCTTGTCGACCGCCTCGGCTGGCGTGGGGTGAACATCGAACCGCTCCCTGACCGCGATGCGCGCCTGCGCGCCGCCCGTCCCGGAGACACGACGCTTCGTCTCGCGGTGGGCGAGGTTTCGGGCCGGGCGATGTTCTTCCGGGTCGTCCCCGGTCCGGGCAAGACGGGGGGCCGGTGGGCTGAGCACTCTGCGCCGGGACATCCTGGACGCACACCTGGCCGACAGTTGGCGGCACGAGGAACTCCAGGTCGAGGTCGTGCGCTGGAGACGGCCTGGACTCGCACGCCACCCCAGGGTTTGATCTGCTCAAAGTCGATGGAGCGCGGAGGCAGAGGTCCTCCGTTCGGGAGACCTCCGGTATGCCGCCTGATGATCGATCGGTTCCAGCTCCGGCTGGTCGGCATCGCGCTGGACGTGGTCGGTGGCCAGGGTTTCGTGCTCGGCGGTGGGCACGCCGTCCAGATTCACAGCATGACAGCGGTAGCCGACGGTAACCGGCCCCCTGAGGATGGGAGGCGTCGGGTGTGGGAGATCAAAGGCGACTTGATCTTCCTAGAATGGGTTCCAGTGGACCGAAAGGTAGGCCTCTGACCTGGTCGGATGCCTGAATGCCTTGATGTTTCGGGGCAACCGGTCGTGTTCATACCGAAGAGGTCACTGGTTCGAACCCAGTGTCGCCCACCCACGTCAGAGGCCGATTCCGATCAAGGAACCGGCCCTTTTCGATCTTCTGGAGAACCGAGATCGGGAACGATGTGCTTGTTCGCCAAGAACCGTTTGGTCTCAACGGTGCTGGTGTCACGGCCGCTCAGCCCGGACATGAGCCGGTTCTCGACGGCATCCCACCGTGTAGCCGCCATCTTTGGACGGCAGCCCGTCATCAAGATCACGGACCTTTCGCGCAGCTTCCTAAGCGCGCCGGTCTTGGTCTTTGTCGCTGGCCTTACGGGCGATGCGCTTGCCCGCAGGTGTGTAGCCCACCGTCACGGAGGCGATCCTGCGTTGCCGGCTCTCGTCCCAGTGAAGGCCGCCGTTTCCCCGCTGTGCTGCGCGGTCACTGGAGTTCGACGGAGATTCCGGCGTCGCTGAGGACATCGAGGAGGTCTTGCATGGTGATAGTGGGGTGCCACAGGCGGATGTCGTAGGACGGGCGGTCGTAGCCCGGGATGAGGTGGCGGCGTGCCACGTCGGACCGGTGCCAGCGCAGACGGAACGGAGGGGCGGCGCCCCACTGGCCGCGCAGGCACTCGTAGAGCGCTTGGCCGTCCCAGCCGAAGTAGCCGCCGGGGCCGTTGATGGCCTCGCCGAGGGCGCAGTAGAAGCCTTCCAGGTCGGTGATGTAGCGGCCGTCGAGGTCGTAGGTGCCTCCAGCCGGCCGATCCGGCCGGTCATAGCGGTGGTGAGTCACCGCCGCACGGCACCATTCATTTCGCAGTGCCCGGTCGTAGCCGGACCACAGGTTCGGTCGGGTCGGACGGCCGGTGTGCCAGAGTTCCCAGATCTCCCGGGCACCGTGTGGGAGAGGATCGTTGACGCCCCTGTCGAGGTCGACGTCGACCAGTCCGGTGCCGAGCCGACTGGGGCGCGTCGCGGTCACGGTCGCCGATATCATCTTGCTCATGAGTACCGCCCGCCCGCTTCGATCGAGGACGTGGATCATCGCTCGGAGATAGCGCCGCCGGGCTGATTCCCTCTCCAGGAGATCCTGCAGCGGAGCTGCCGGACGGCAGCCGACGAGAGTCACCGGCTGGTCGGCCGGACGGAGGCGTTCCCGGAAGATCCCAGCGGTGCTGTGGCAGCGGCCCAAGGTGCTTCCGTCGACGTCGGACAGCAGGAACGCTCGCGCGGGGGGCGGCTGCGCGGAGGGCCAGTGGTCTTCGGGCAGGATGCGCAGGTGGCCGCGCAGATCGAGGTCGAGGAGCCCGGGCCCGACCTGCGATGGGCGATGACTGAGGACGGTGACATCGCACAGTTCTTCCATACACGAGCAACCCTGCGCATAGCGTCGGCAGCCGTGCGGCGGTGGCCGCTCCGCATCATGCACCGGGTCCAGAATGATGCTCGCCAGCCAGGCCTGGTCGGATCGGGTGGTGGAAAGGACGTCCAGCAACGGTCCCGCCGGCTCGCAACCGATCAGCGTGTAGTACTCGGGCGCCGGGGCCGGTTGGGGGTCGACGAACAAACCGTCGATGTCGACGCACAACGCCAGAGGTACCTCTTCACGGTCCATGCCGTCATCGACCAGCAGCCACATCGGCGCAACGTCCTGCTCCGTCCAGCCCAGGCCTGTCACTTTGACAACGCTACCGCCGACCTGCCCGCGGGCGGGAGGTGAACCCGGCGTATCCGGCGGCTACGCCTTCGCGCAATACCCTCCCGTACACCCACGGGCCTGTTACTGAGCAGGGCTTCAGGCTGTCGTTGAGCACCGGAAACGGAGAAGGCGTAATGAACCGGAGCCGTTCTTGCAGCGAGGAAGGGAATCCGTCGCTGGGACTGAGCAGATTGGGGCCGGCGGTGGACCGGCGGATCCGCCCGCGCGTCTTAATTGTGCTATGGGCGAGCACGGGTGGCGCGGTGTAATCGAGCGCAGGACCGCCCGGCGGCATGCCGCCAACGTACGCCAGCAGAAGCCCCTGCGTGGCTGGCCGGCCGTCCGCGTTCTCCTCACTGTGGCGCTTCTGGCGTTAACCGCCTACGCACTGGTTCGCGCGGGGTTCGCCCGCCACGAGCGGCCGTGCTGCGCGACGAGCATGAACTGGCCGCCGGGGTGGTCGAGGAGACTGTGCGGACAAAGGACGAGAATTACGCGGACGTGCGGTTCACCACACGCGAGGATCGCGCAGTGCCCGCCAAGGTCACCGCCTGGAAAGACCTGCCGGCCCGGGGCGATCGCGTGAGCGTTTGCTATTCCCCGCGCGACCCCGTTTCCCACGTCCAGGACGCCCGTATCTGCCCAGACTTCGCCACGCCGCGCAACCTGGTCATCGTGAGCCTCGCCATGCTCCCCGTGCTCGCCGCCCTCTGGACCCCATGGCTGCTGCGGCGGGCATTTCGCCGTAAGTCCTGAACCGGCGGGTCTGGCGCGTAGACCGCGGCACTGTGAGGCCGGTTCGCTGCCTGGGAGCGAGCGCTTTCAGCATATGGACGTCGTGTGTGAGTGGACGTACGGCGATGAGGGATCATCTCGGGGCTTCTTGCGGTGACCAGTTCGGGCGGAGTCGGTGCCGCTCGCTCGTCTCCGGGGCTTGGCCTTGGGGTCGCCTCGCATGCCGTCGGGGACATTGGAGGACGCAAAAGCGCGGAGGACGTTTACAGGCCGAGGGATCGACGGGTGGAGTCGATGGTGTCTTGCAATTGTGAGTAGGCCTCGGGATCCTCGATGCGGTCCATGTCGACGCCGCATTCCCTCTGCCATGCCCTGAGCAGCGACATGTCCGCGATGGGCTCGGGGAATGCGGCCGGGTCGAGGTCGGGCGCCCGTTCTATGATCATGTCGAACGGCTCGCCGCTGTCGTCGCCGACGTGGAGGCACTTGTCGTCGTCGGCGTAGAAGATGATGTCGGCGGCGAAGCCTCTGGTCCATTCGGTGAACAAAGCGGCCAGGCTCGTGGCGGCGCCCTCTCTGCCAGACTCAGGGGAGACATGGGGACGAACTAGTCTTCTGTGACACAAGTAGGGCGAGACAGGGATCTTTCTAGCGTGACGTTGAGTGTTGCCGATCTCCGCGCTGA
>NZ_JBEZGN010000061.1:0-37820 GCF_040650055.1 Spirillospora sp. NPDC048819
AGGACCGACTCGAAGGCGTTCGGGTCGCCGCGGGACTCACCGTGCAGCATCGCGATCCGCTCCGGCGGGGCGATCTCGGTCCAGGAGATCCACTCCTGGTAGTCGGTCCCGTCCGGTCCGCGCATCACGAAGTCCCACTCCCCGCCCTCGCGGAACTCGAAGGACCGCGTGGTCGTGGTGAACCCCTCCGGTCCCCACCACCGCGACAGGTGCCGGACCTCGGTGAACGCCTCGAACACCAACTCCCGCGGGGCGTCGATGACCCGGGAGATCACGGTCTCCCGGTCGGCCGTCGCCGACTCCGTTCGCGCTTCGTGCCTTGCTCCTGCCATCGGTCATTCCTCCTGTCGTGTCTGCTTGAGGTCCTGCACGTAGGCGTCCAGCCGGTCGAAGCTCTCGTTCCAGAACCGCTCGAACCCGCCGGCCCACTCGTGGACCGGCCGCAGCCCGCGGGCGTCGAGGCCGTACAGGCGCTGCTTGCCCGCCCTGCGGTCGCGCACCAGCCCGACCTCCCGGAGCACCCGCAGGTGTTTGGACGCCCCCGGCTGGGTCATCCCCAGTTCCCGGGCCAACTCGGTGACCGGCCGCTCACCGGACCGCAGCAGCACCAGGATCTCCCGGCGCTGCGGCTCGGCGATCGCGTTGAAGACGTCCGACGTCGTAGCTGCACGTGCCATGGGCGCCATCATATGCCGATATGGGAATGTGTCAATCACCGAAGCGCTCCGACCGCCTGGGCCGGCCACCGGATGGCTTCAACCTGCCGCGCCCTGGGGCGAATAGCCTGGTCAGCGAAGTTGTTAGGGTTGTGTCATGGATGGCGACCGGGAGAGGAGACGTCCCAATGCGTGATCGTCTCGCTTCCTCGGTGCCGCTGGGACGGGCTCCGGGCGTGCGGGTGCTGGAGTCACTGGAGCACCGTCCGGTCGGTACGAACGGCTACGTCAGCACGTGGGGCGCGCTCGTGAGCGTCTCCCCACCGAAGGGCCGCTGAGCCCACCGTTCGCGGGGGCGTCCCCCGGCCAGGTGCCGGGCGTGAATACCGTGCCCTTCGTACCGTTCTGGAGTTGTCTTTTCATGTCTGTCGTCACCCGGGTGACTGCTGCGCTGCGTTCGGACGCGATCAGCGGTGCACTGCTGATCGGCGCCGCCCTGGTGGCGCTGGTGTGGGCGAACTCGCCGCTGTCGCACTCCTATGAGGCTTTGCGCTCGTTCAGCTTCGGTCCCGCCGCCCTGCACCTGAACCTGAACATGGAGGGGTGGGCGGCCGATGGGCTGCTGGCGGTGTTCTTCTTCATCGTCGGCAACGAGCTCAAGCAGGAACTCGTCCACGGTGAGCTGCGCGATCCGCGCCGCGCGGTGTTGCCCATCGCGGCCGCGCTCGGCGGCGTGGTGGTGCCGGCGCTGGTGTTCCTGGCCGTCAACGCGAGCAACTCCGGGGATGCGGCCGGCGGGTGGGGCATTCCGATGGCGACCGACATCGCCTTCGCCCTGGCCGTCCTGGCGGTGGTCGGGCGGCACCTTCCCGGCCCGCTGCGCACCTTCCTGCTCACCCTGGCCACGGTGGACGACATGTGCGCGGTCCTGGTCATCGCCGTCGCCTACACCACCGGCCTGAACCTGGCCGCGCTGGCCGCCGCGGCCTCCGGCCTGGTCCTGTTCGGCTACCTGCAGAACGGCCGGGGCCGGACGGTCACACGGCTGCGCTCGGCTGTCCCCGGCTGGCTGCTGTACGTACCGCTGGCCCTGATGATCTGGGCTCTGATGCACGCCAGCGGAGTGCACGCCACCGTCGCCGGGGTGGTCATCGGGCTGCTGATGCGCACCCGGGCCCGGGGCCGGGAGGCGCACTCGCCGTCCCATCAGGCCGAGGAGGCCCTGCGGCCGGTCTCGTCCGGGATCGCGCTGCCGGTGTTCGCGCTGTTGTCGGCCGGGGTGTCGCTGTCGGGCGCGGGCGGGTTCTGGACGAGCACCGTCACCTGGGGCGTGCTGGCCGGACTGCTGGTCGGCAAGACCGTCGGGATCTTCGGTGTGACCTGGCTGACCGCCCGCTTCACCAGCGCCCACCTCAACCCCCGGCTCGCTTGGACGGACATAGCCGGCATCGGCGTCCTGAGCGGGATCGGGTTCACGGTCTCGCTGCTGATCGCCGAACTCTCCTATACCGACGCCGCACAGCTGACCGAAGCCAAGGGCGCCGTCCTCCTCGCGTCCGCCGCGGCATCGCTGCTGGCCGCCGTGGTCCTGGGCCGCCGCAACCGCCACTACCGACGCCTCGCCCAGGACGGACCCAGCACACAGGTCGAGGCGATGGCGGCCCCGGCACCAAACTGATCGCCACCGCCGTCACCGTCCCCCGCACACGTCGTCACATCGCGGCTCCCCAGGACGCCAGCGTGCCGTCTCGTCATGTGCGGGGGACGGCGATGGTTCGGGGCGAGCAGCGCCCAGACCGTCACCGCTGCCACGACACCGAAACCCGCTGTGATCACCAGCGTGACCTGCCATGCGCCGGTGAGCAGCCCGGCCTCCACCACCCGGTCGGGGCCCGTCAGATGCCCGGCGACGATGCGCGCGGCGCGGCCGGGCTCGTCGGTCCGGGCGTGGACGACGGTGGCGAGGGCGGTGCCGAACAGGGTGGTGGCCAGCGTGCCGCCTCCCGCCCGCACGGTGTTGAGCAGGCCGATGGCCATGCCGACCCGGTCCTGACCGGCCTGGTTCACCGCCTGCGCGTCGATGATGCCGAGCAACAGGCCCATGCCGGATCCGATCGTCGCCAGCGGGCCCAGCAGCCCGGCGACGCCGATGCCGGGGTGAAGCACGGCGAGCCAGCCGTTCCCGGCCGCGAGCGTCAGCAGCCCGACGGTGACCAGGGCACGGGGCGGGACACCCTTGTTGATCAGCAGTCCGCCCGCCTGGGGCATGAGCAGGACCGGCGCCGTGAGCATCAGCATGGTGAACCCGGCGTCCCGGACGGAAACACCGCCCGCCCCCTGCAAGTACGTGGGCAGGTAGGCGGTCACCCCGGCGGGCCCGGCGGCGACGGCCAGGCCCGCCAGCGTCCAGGCCACGAACCGGCGGTCGCGCAACAGGCCCAGATCCAGTACCGGATGGGAGCTCCGGCGTTCAACGAGAACGAAGGCCGCGAGCATGGCCGCACCCCCGGCCAGCGGAAGCAGGACGCGGGCGCCGCCCCAGCCCGCTCCGGACGCCTGGTTCGCGCCGTACATGGTGAGTGTGAGCGCGGCCATGAACGTCAGCGCCCCGGCGACGTCGACGCGGGGCCGCTCGGCCGCCCGCGACTCGGCCATGAAGGCGGCGCCGCCGAGGATGAGCAGGCCGAGGGCGGCGAAGAGCGCGAAGGTGGAGCGCCAGCCGAAGGCGCCCACAAGCCAGCCGGACAGCGTCGGGCCGGCGGCAAGGCCCACCCCGGCCGTGGTTCCCATGGCCGCGAAGGCCCGGGTGCGGCCGGGCCCGGCGAAGGTGGCGCCCAGGACGGCGCCGCCGCAGCTCATCACCCCGGCCGCGCCGATTCCCGAGAGCGTCCGCGCCGCGTCCAGCGTCAGGACGTCGCCCGCCACCGCGCTGCCCAGCGCGCCGGCGGTGTAGACGACGGCGCCGGCGGCGAAGATCCTCCGGCGGCCGAACACGTCCCCGAGCGACCCGGCCACCAGCATCGTCGAGGCGGCGGCCAGGAAGTATCCGACCACCACCCACTGCAGGGCCGCGCCGGAGGCGTTCAGATCGGCGGCGATCAGCGGCAGGGCGACGGTGGTGCCGGAGATCAGCATCGGCAGCGTCAGGAAACCCAGCAGCACGGCGGCCAGGGTGGCGGCGCGGCGACCGGTCACGGCCGTCCTCCCTCCGGACGGGCCGCGGCATCACCGGAGATCGGCGCGGCGAGGGGCGTCTCCGTCACCCGCGGCCCGGCCCTGGCCACGCGCCGGTGTTGCGGGCTCATGCGGTCAGTTCCCCCGTGGTGGCGTCGCGCAGTGCCTTGAGGGCTCCCGACCAGGCGATGACCTCGTCCAGCATCTCGACCAGGGTCGGCTCCTGATGCGGGCCGGGCGCGATCACGCCGGGCTCGGCCGGGTCGGTGATCTCGAAGTCGGTGAACGCCGACAGCGCCACCTGGGTGCGCACGTTGGCCACCTGGACCTCGGTCAGCACCTGCCGCAGGTGCTCCACCGCGCGCGTCCCGCCGTGGACGCCGTGGCTGACGAAACCGGCCGCCTTGTTGTTCCACTCGGCGAACAGGAAGTCGATCGCGTTCTTCAGCGATGCCGGGGCGGAGTGGTTGTACTCCGGGGTGACGAACACGAACCCGTCGAAGGAGGCGATGGTCCGGGCCCACCGGGTCGTGTGGGGACGGCGGTAGTCCCCGAATATCGCGGGCAGCGGCTCGTCCAGCACCGGCAGCCCGTGGTCGGCGATGTCGACGACCTCGAAGGCGGCCTCGCCGGAGAGGGCGGCCCGGTGCCGGGCGGCGACCTCGGTGACCCAGCGGGCGGCGACGGCGGTCCGGCGGCCCGCGCGGGTGCTGCCGACCACGATGGCGATCCTGATCATGCGTGTCTCCTCTGCTTCTGCCGTGGACACCAGGTAAAGTACAACGTGTATGGCAAGAAGTAAAACGGTCGATGTAAATTAGGAAGTGGTGTGGGCATGGCCAGGGAAGACAAGCGCAGGGCGATCATGGCCGGTGCTCTGACGGTGTTCGCCCGCGACGGCTACACCCGCGCCAGCATCGACGCGATCGCGAAAGCGGCGGGGGTGTCGACGCGCACCATCTACAACCACTTCACCGACAAGTCCGAGCTGTTCCAGACCGTCATCCGGGAGAGCGCCGCCCGAGCCGCCGGCGCGGAGATCGCCGTCATCGACCGCCACCTGCGGAAGGTGACCGACCTGGAGTCCGATCTCATCGAGTTCGGCCGCGCCGTCGTCACACCGTCCGCGACCGGGCATGCCGAGCACTTCGCGCTGGTCAGGCAGATCAACGCCGAGGCCGGGCACATCCCGCCGGAGGCCATCGACGCCTGGCAGGAGGCCGGGCCGCGACGAGTGCGCCACGCGCTCGCCGGATACCTGCGGCAGTGGACCGAGCATGGACTACTCCACGCCGACGACCCCGACCGGGCCGCCATTCATCTCATGCTGCTGATCTCCGTCATCGACCCGTCCTACCTGGGCCGCAACCCCACGGACAAGGAAGTCGCCGACACCGTCAGCACCGGTGTCCGCGCCTTCCTCCACGGCTACCTCCACTGACGCCGCGGTTCGATCCCGGGGCGTTGGACGCCCCAAAGCGTGCGGCGCATCATCCGGCCTGCGCTAAGTTTCGTTTCGATGGATCCCGTAAAGCCGACTTTTCGTACGGCCACGCCGTCCGACGTCCCCGCGCTCGTCGCACTCATCGAGAGCGCCTACCGGGGCGACGCGAGCCGTGCCGGGTGGACGACCGAGGCCGACATCCTCGACGGCCAGCGGACGGACCCCGAGGGCGTCGCCGCCGTGGTGAACGACACCGCCGGCCGGATGCTGCTCGCCGAAGTGGACGGCACCCTGGTCGCCTGCTGCCAGCTGGAGAACCGCGCCGGCCACGCCTATTTCGGCATGTTCGCCGTCTCCCCCACCCTCCAGGGCGGCGGCCTCGGCAGGCAGGTCCTCGCCGAGGCCGAGCGGCTGGCGCGCGAAGAGTGGGCAGCGCAAGAGATGCACATGACGGTGATCACTGCTCGCGAGGAGCTGATCGCCTGGTACGTGCGGCGCGGCTACGTCCGAACGGGTGAGACGAGCCCGTTCCCGTACGGCGACGAACGCTTCGGCCTCCCCAAGCGCGACGACCTGGAATTCGAACTCCTGGTGAAGAAGCTCACCTAACACCCCCACCCCACGCCCCGACCCACAGGCACCCGATCCGCAGTCTCCTGAAGGCGCCCTGTCCGGATCCGGACACCCCACATGCGGTTTGCGAACCATGACCGCAATGTCCCAGCGCACCCGCGCCCCCTCAACACTCCGGCAAGCGATCACATCCCCGGCTGTGGCAAAGTTCTCCCCGCACAGGGTTCAGCGTTTACCTGATTGGTTAATACTGAGGGAGGGACGCGATTGGAGGTGCGGTATGCGGACCCGGACCTACGCGACCTCTGCGCGTCCGACCGGGCTCTTCGCAGGACCTACGGTGCCGTATGCGCCAAACGGATCGAGGCACGGCTTCGGACGCTGGACGCCGCCGACTCCATCGACGACCTCATGCGGGCACCAGGGCACTGCCATCCGCTCAACGGCGAGTACTACAAGGGCTGCTTCGCCTTCCGATTGCACGGAGGGTTGCGGCTGATCTTCCGGTTGATGACGGACGAGGAGCGAAAGGATCAAGAGATCCCGGATGACACGGCCGCACTGGTCGTTGAGATCATCGACTACCACCAGGGTTGACCAGGTGAAAATCGGAAGGGAGTGAGGACGATGGCGACGCCTCCTGAGTTGCATCCCGCCGCCGAGCCGGACTACGCCGTGCCGCCGGGCGAAACGATCCGCGAGTTTCTGGACGACCTGGACATGACGCAGCGACAGCTGGCCGTTCGCCTCGCCCTCACCCCCAAGCATGTCAACCAGCTGATCCAGGGCCTGGTTCCGCTTTCTCCGGACGTGGCGGCCCGCCTGGAACTGGTGACCGGAATGCCCGCGCGGATGTGGAACCGGCTGGAGGCCGACTACCAGACCACCGTCACCCGCCTGCGCCAGCGCGAGGACTTCGCCGAACTCGCTTCCTGGGTCAAGGACGAGATCCCGGTTCGTGAACTGGTCAAGCGAGGGGCTCTGCCGGACGGCCCCAAGGACGAACGCAGTCGCGTCCAGCAGGTTCTGACTTTTTTCGGAGTCGCGCATCTGGACACCTATCGGGAACTGTACGAGTCGACCGCCGTAAGCTTTCGGCAGAGCAAGGCGTTCAAGGCCGGCCCCGGTGCCGTCGCCGCGTGGATTCGCCTCGGCGAACTGAAGGCGCAGGACGTGCGATGCAAGCCGTACACGAAGGCCGGTATCGAGGCCGCTCTACCGAGGCTGCGGCAACTGACCGTCCAGCCTCCCGAGGTGTTCTTCCGCCTCACCCGCGACATCTGCGCGGCCAACGGGATCGCGGTCGTCGTGGTGCCCGAGATCACCGGTGCCCGCTCCTGCGGAGCCACCAAGTGGTTGTCGCCCACCAAGGCGATGGTCATGCTCAGCGGCAGGTACAAGAAGAACGACCAGCTGTGGTTCACGTTCTTCCACGAGCTCTGCCATGTGATCAGGCACGGCAAGCAGGAGGTCAGGGTCGAGGGCGACGCGGACCGTGAGGATCCCGTGGAGCGGGAGGCGGATGTGTTCGCCCGGGACCTCCTGATCCCGCCCGCGAAGGCGGCGCTTCTTCCCGGCCTCAAGACCTTGGACGACGTGAAGCGATTCGCCGGCGAAATCGGCATCGCACCGGGCATCGTCGTGGGCCGAATGCAGCACGAGGGTCACTTCACGTACCGAGTCGGCAATGGGCTCAAGGAGGACATCAACCTGGTCAGGGTGGTCGACTGAGCGAGTCGCGCTCGTGGTTTCGGGCGCGGCGCGCGCTCGGGGTCTCACTGCGGTGTGGGCTGGGTTAGGAGTGGGTTGCGGAAAGGCTCACTCGGCGGCATGTACAGGGCGGCCTCCGGTCGTGATAATTCGAAGCGCTTCGTGGTGTCCCCCCAGTTCCCTGGAGCGCATGTGGGCCTGGCCAGATTCGCGTCATTCGCCGTCACCGTGTTGGTCGTCCTCTGCCTCGGTTCTCCCGCCCATGCGGCGGGCCCGCAGTATTACCTGGCCTTGGGCGACTCGCTGTCCGTGGGGTTCCAGCCAGGCCAGGGCCCCACCGACGAGGGCTACACCGACAAGCTTTACGCCGCGCTGAAGGCGGAACATCCCGATCTGCAGCTGGTGAAAATGGGCTGCCCGGGCGAAACCACCACGACAATGCTCAACGGCGGAATCTGCTCCTACTCCACGGGCTCCCAGATGGACGCCGCAGTCGCGTTCCTCGAACAGCATCCTGGCCAGGTGCGGTACGTCACCGTGAACATCGGCGCCAACGACACGAGTTGCATGCTGGAAGGCGACGTCGTCTGCGGTCTGCAGGGCGTGGGCGCGATCATCGCCAACCTGCCGCAGATCACCGCGAGGCTGCGGCTGGCCGGTGGCGACTCCCCCGTCTACGCGGGAATGACGTACTACGATCCCGGCCTGGCCGGCTGGCTGTCCGGCACCGCCGGGCAGGCCACGGCGATCGCCTCGGTGCCGCTGCTGGACGTGTTCAACACCTGGGAGCGGGGCGTCTACCTGGCCGGCGGCTTCAAGATCGCGGACGTCGCGGCGACGTTCGCCACCCACGACTTCGCCACCAAGGTCACCATGGAGCCGTACGGGACGATCCCGCTGAACGTGGCGCGCATCTGCGCCTGGACCTACCAGTGCAGCCACAACGACGGCCACGCCACCCCGCCCGGGTACCAGCAGATCGCCGACACCTTCCTGCGCGCCGTCTCGTGAGTCGTTGCAGCAGGTCGTCCACGAGGCCGAGGGATCTCTTGATGGGAATTACGTAGTTACGTAGTATTGGAGTTGTGGAGGACGAGGAGCTGGTTGAGCGGGTCGGGCGCCTGGAGGAGCGGGTGGCCCGGCTGGAGAGTGCGGACTCGCCGGTTGAGGGGCCGAAGGGGGAGGACGCGCTCTGGGCGCTGAACGCCCTGAAAGGTCGCGTCGACGATCCCGGCGCCGTGCTGTTCACCGGGTCGGTGACGGTGCCGTCCGGTGAGCACTACGAGTGGCAGCAGGGGCATCCGGTGGACGACCTGCTGGACGACGACTGGTCGCGGGCGGCGGAGACGCTGTCGGCGCTGGCGCATCCGGTGCGGCTGCTGCTGCTCCGGGAGATCCTGCACGGTGCCCGCACGACCGCCGAACTGGGCGCCCACGTCGGTACGACCGGGCAGCTCTATCACCATCTGCGTCAGCTGGTGGCGGCCGGCTGGCTGCGCACCACGGCGCGGGGGCGGTACAGCGTCCCCGGTGAACGGGTGGTGCCGATTCTCACCGTGCTCGCGGCGGCTCGCCGCTGAACCCCAGGAGGGAAGATGCACAGGACGATCGCACGTTTCAGGACGCTGTTCATCCTGCTGGGAATGGCGCTGATGTTCAGCGAGGCCCTGCACGGCTCAGGCGCGCTCTCGTATGCAGGGCTCGCGCTGATCGTCGGCGGCCTCGTGCTGTTCTTCGTGCCGGGCGGTGCGCCCGGCCGGGAGCCGATCGTGGTGCGGAGCCCGGTGCACGGACGCTGGGTGCCGGTCAACAGCCCCGCCGACAGGGTCCCCAGTCACGGCACCCACGAACTGGGGCAGACGTATGCGATCGACCTCGTGCACGCACCGGATCCGGCGGAGGGCTGGCAGCCGATGCGCGGGTGGCCGCTCGCGGCGCGGCCGGAGACGTTCCCCGCGTTCGGGCAGGAGATCTTCGCCCCGGCCGACGGCGTCGTCGTCCAGGCCAGCGGGTGGCAGCGCGACCATTGGAGCCGCAACTCCTGGCCCGGGTTCCTCTACCTGATGGTCGAGGGGATCGTCTTCCGCGCGCTGCTGTCCTTTCTGACGCTGTCGGCGGGTCGGTTCGTCGTCGGCAACTCCGTGGTGCTGGACCTCGGCGACGGGGTGTACGCGGTGTTCGCCCATGTGCGGCGCGGGTCCGTCCGCGTCAAGAAGGGCGACCGGGTCCGGGCCGGGGACGTGCTCGGCGAGGTCGGCAACTCCGGCAACTCCTCTGAGCCGCATCTGCACTTCCACCTCATGGACCGTCCGCGTCCCGTGGCCGCCGCCGGGCTGCCGTTCGCGTTCCCGTACGAGATCGGCGGCGAGACCCGGACGGGTGTCCCCGGCGGACGCAGGCCCTTCGTCACCACCGTCGACAAGGAGCCGGCAGCACGCCGGTGAGCCGCTGACCTCGCCTGCGGTTTGAGACTTCTGCAACGTCCAACAGAAGCTTGCCGAGGCGACGTTCAGAAAACCTTCACTGGGTAGTTCAATGAAACAATTGAGGGTGAACGGGCACTCCATCGGGAGGTTGAGGACGTGAAGTTCATCCTTGAGGTCGACATGAGCGAAGGCGTTGTGGGTGAAGACGCCGCCCGCGAGCTGGGCCGCATCCTGCGGTACTGGGGCGGCAACCTCCACCATTACGCGCTGAAGCCCGGCGACGGTTCGGCCATCTACGACTCGGGCTACAGCGACGTCGGACAATGGCGAATCGAGGAGCCCGCCGAGACGTGACGGTCAGCGGGTGCCGGGCCGCCAGCCGGGGTCACGGCCGGAGGCGGCCAGCGCCCGCTCGAAGGGCGGCGCGTCCTCGTCCACGGGTGCGGGGTCGGCGAAGCCGTCGTACTGGCGGTACATTTCGGCGTTCTGCTCCACGACCTGGAGGATGAACCGGCCGGTATCGGGCGAGACGCTGTACTCCGCGCCGGTGACCTTCGCGACGTCCCAGCCGTGGAGGGCCATCTCCAGGGTCATCATCGCGGCGATGTCGGCGGCGGGGGTGCCGGCGATCTCGCCGTCCCACACGTCCGGGTCCGCCCAGGCCGCGACCGCGCGGTCGAGCTGGACGGCGTACTCCTGCGGCCAGGCGGCATCGGCGGTGAAGTCGCGTCCGGTGAGCTCGTCCGGAAGCTCCTTGCGCAGCGCACGGTGCTCAAGCCCGTGGGACGTGTAGAGCACCAGGTGGTTCACGAGCGTGCGGAGGTCGAACTCGCCGCACGGAGTCGGATCCGTCAGGCGGTCCTGCCGAACGGTGTGGGCGACACGGGCGGCCTCGGCGGCGCATTCCTTCATGTAGGCGTGGTTCTCGTTCATGCGTCGCACGTTACGAGCGCACGCGGGGGCATCTCTTGGACAAACGCGCCAAGTACCCTGATCGCGTGGTGGAACTGGGACGAGGGGTGCTGTACCCACGCGAACAGGCGGCCGTCACCACCATCGAGCGGGCGTCTCCGAGCCCCGCCCTGGCGCGTTTCGTGGAGTTCTACTGGCACGTCCAGTGGCGGACGGAGAAGCCGTACGAGACGAAGGTGCTGTCCCACCCGAACGTCCACCTCGTCTTCGAGGAACCCTCCCCCCTGATCTACGGCGTGGACCGGACGTTGTTCGTCCGGCGCCTTGAAGGACAGGGGCAGGTCCTCGGCGTCAAGTTCCGGCCCGGCGGGTTCCGGCCGTTCGCGGCGGGACCGGTCATCGACCTCGCCGACCGCAGGGTGCCCGCCGCAGACGTCCTTCGCCCGGACGTCGAGGACGTCTGCCGCGCCGTTCTCGGGCACACCGATCTCAGCGCGATGGTGAAACCGGCCGAGGAATTCCTCCTGGACGGCCTTCCCGCACCGGACCCCGTAGCCGAGGAAGTGGCCGGAATGGTCGAGGCCATCACCGCCGACCCCGCACTTTTCCGCGTCGATCAGGCGGCCGAGGCGCTGCACGTCTCCGTCCGCACCCTGCAACGGCTTTTCGCCGAGTACGTGGGCGCGAGCCCCAAATGGGTGCTGCGGCGGGCACGTCTCCACGAGGCCGCATCGCGTGCCGACCTGGGCGTCCACATCGACTGGACCGCATTGGCCGGCGACCTCGGCTACTTCGACCAGTCGCACCTGACCAGGGACTTCACCGCCACCGTCGGCGTCTCCCCGGCGAGATACGCCGGAGTCTGAGCCTTCAGCCCGGCGCCGGGACCAGGCGGAAGGCGACGAAGGCCGGCAGTTCTTCCAGGATGGCGTGGTCTTCCGGGTACCGCTCGGCCATTTCGGGGACGGGACGAGGTTCGAGCAGTTCCTCGATGAAGAACCCGGCCTCACGGAACTCGGCGCAGATCGCCGTCATTGGACGCCGCCAAGCCCTGATGGGCCAGTTCCGTTTCGGGCTCAACGACTCCTCTACGGGCTCTTCCGTGAAATACGAGCCGCCGAGGCGAATCCACCCCATCACCGGATGCTCGGTCGACAGGACGACGGCACCCCGCGGCACCAGAATGCGGCGGAACTCCTCCAGAAGGGCCACCCGGTCATCGATGTAGTGCAGTGCCAGCGCGAGGACGACCAGGTCGGCGGAGTCGTCGGGAACCCACGTCAACGGCTTGGACAGGTCGTGGACGCGCAGGTCGGCGCGGCCTTCGCACCGGGCGCGCGCGAGTTCGACGAAGGTGGGGCTGACATCGCAGCCGGTGACGTGGGCGCCGCGGCTCAGCAGTTCGCGGGCGTACAGCCCGGGACCGCAGGCCGCGTCGAAGACCGACAGACCGTCGACGTCCCCGGCGAGGCCGAGCACGGCCGGCCGGTCGTAGAGGGCGTTGTAGGCGCTGTCCTCGGCATGGGAGGCGTACTCGTGGGCAAAGCGCTCATACATACCCCAATCGTCCCAGAAAGATCAACAAGTGGTGTCAGGGGCGGGGCCGGTCCCGGTCAGATCCTCGGGACGAAGCGACCACCTCTGCGACCGCTCCGGACGCGTTCCAGATGACCGCGATCAGCGATGTCGTTGAGGAGCCGGCGAGCCTGATTCGCCGGCGCATTCAGACCGGTCCTGGCCGTGAGGACAGCCCGGTGATGGCCTGGTCCGGCCAACCGCGCAGTGCGACGCTTCCCCGGACGGCAACGCGGACGGGTGTCCGGCCATCAGGTCGGTCACATTCCCCTTTTCTGCGGCACGTCCTCGATCAGGGTCGTAGACATACCCCTGGTACACCGCCCCCTTGATCGTCGTCCGGATCGACAGGAAATCCTTTGGGGGAAGGGCACAGAAGCCACTGCAGACCACCTCCCGATAGACCTGGTCCGAGACGATGAGGGCCACGTTCCGCTCCGGGTGGGCTATCAGGTATCGGCGCAGAGGCCGGGCGTCGAGCAGGCGGCTCACGACCACGGGCGCGTCCCCGGCAGGACCGAACGACGCCGGCGGTCCCATGATCAACGCTCCATGGTGGAAGGCGAGCCGCACACGCAGCCGGCGCTCGGGAGCGACCCTGCCGTTCATCTTTCCGAGCGCGCGTTCGAGGGCGGGTGCGTACGTGCCGACGACGGTGACGATGTCGCCATCCCCCGGCAGTACCGCCAGCTCACCGTCGCCGCTGACCTGCTGCAGGCACCGTTCCCGGTCAAGCCCGACCTCCTCGGCGGCGATCTCCATCGCGTCCAGCAGGTCCGCCTGGGCCTGAAGCTGCATGCGGGGCGAACGGGCGCTGTAGCCCTTGATGTCGACGGCGAGCAGCAGCCGGAAGAGGAGCCGCACGGATGAACCGGACTTCTCGGGAGAGCGGCCGTCAACACCGTGCCTCGATGGCACTGGTGCTGGACCGACTGTCATGACGCCCTCGCCCGAATGGACCTTGTAAATGTGCCCGGATCGACCGACCCTGTCTTCAGGATCGCACCTCGCAAGGCCACTTGAAAGCATTGGCCTGCATAGCAGAGGGCAGATTGCCACATGGCGGCAGGCCATCCGGCGCAACGCCATGGCGCAGTTCATGACCTGACCAATATTCGGTCGGCAGAACTGCTGGTAATGGGATCGGCCACATAAGACATAAGACGTTCTGCCACCTGGCAGGGTGACAGTTGATAACACCTGTCCGTCCGGTGACATTTCCATTCACAAATGAAGAAGGCGCGGAGGGATCGCGGACCCCGACCGACCCGCGAGCCCTCCGCGCCTTCGCCTGTGGGGCGGCTGTGGCGCGGCTCAGGGTTCAGTAACCACCGCCCGATGCGTAGCCGCCGTTGCCGTTGCCGTTTCCGCGGCCATAGCCGTTGCCTCGGCCATTGCCATTGCCGTTGCCGGGGGGTGAGCCGATGGCGGTGGCCCTGTCGCCCGTGGGTGTGGTGGCCCACCAGACGCCGCCGACGCCCTGGCCGTTCGTGTCGCCGGGCTGCTCGTCCTTCGCGTAGTAGTACACGGGCCAGCCGTCAATGGTGATCTGGCATTCGCCGTCGTCCTTGCGCTCGATGAAGTCGACCGTCTTCTTACTGACGCCTTCGAGCTTGACGTCCTTCCAGCCCCTGAAGACGACCGGTGGCCACGCCTTCTTGCAGTCGCCGAAGCAGCTGGTGGTCGGCGGCCTGTCGTCGTCCTCGTCGAAGCGGTACAGCGTGCGGCCCTCGCCGTCGGTCAGGATGCGGCCGAGCCTCGGGTCGTTCCTGGCCCTGATGACGATCCCCCTCTTCGGGGGGTCGTCGTTCGCGTTCTGGGCGGGGGTCGCCTTCTTGCCGGTCGGGGACGCGGCGTACCAGGTGCCGCCGACGCCCTGGCCGTTGACGTCGCCGGGACTCTGGTCCTTGACGTACCGGTACAGCGGCCATCCCGCGAGGGTGACCTGCCATCGGCCGTCGGGGCGCTTGACCTTGCCGACCAGGGACTGCTGGACGCCCTCGACCTCCGTCTGGGTCTGGCCGGCCCACACCGGCGGCCACGCCTTCGCGCACGCCTCCGCGCAGGTGGACGCGGACGGACTGGCTGTGTCGTTGTCGAAGCGGTAGAGGGTCCGGCCGTCGCCATCGGTGACGATCTTGCCGAGCCTGGCGATGCGAGCGACCTCCAGTGTGGTGGGCTCGGCGGCCGGGGTCGGGGTCGGCGGGGCCGAGGGGGCGGCCTGCGCCTGCTTCTGGGTGCCCGCGGTGTTCTCCTTGTTACCGGCGTTCTCCTGTCCGCACGCCGTGATCACCAGCCCGGAGGCGGTGAGGGCGGCCGCGGCCGGGAACGCCCAACGTGGGATTTTCATGCCGTGTGTCCTCCAGGTCGTACCGCTCTCCCGAACCGAGGAGCAGTACGGTGTAGCACTCGGAACGGGTTCAACCCACCGGAACCGGACGGCTGCGGGCCGGGTCCTATGCACAGCTGTTCACATCGACGGTTCGCAAGGCAGGCAGCATTGACCACCGGCGAGAACACCCCCGCGGACCCTCCGATCAACCTGAGCAAGGGCCGGCCGGACGAGCCGCCCCGGGAGCGGCCGGGGCCGGCGTGGATCGTGATCCCGGCGCGCGTCGTCGCGCTGATCGTCGTCGTACCGATCCGGCTCGTCCACGACCTGGTGGTTCTTGTCGCGCGGGGCGTGCGGGCGGTGTGGGACCGCCTGATGCGGGCTCCCGGACGGCTGGCCAGGCTCGTCGGCCGGATGCTGCGGTGGGTCTGGCTCGGGCTGTACCGGTGGCTGCTCGCCCCGGCCGGGCGGCTGGTCGCAGCGGTCGCGCGAGGGATCGGCGCGCTGCTCCACTTCCTCATCGTCCGGCCGCTGCGCTGGCTGGGGCGCGGGACCGGGCGCCTGGCCCGCTGGTTCTACCGCGCGCTGATCGTCCCGGTCGGACGGTTCTTCGCCCTGATCGGACGCGGGCTCGGATGGTTCCTGGAGCTGGTCCTGCTCAGGCCGCTCCAGGCGCTGGGACGCGGGCTGGCCTGGCTCGCCCGGATCACCGGCCAGGCGCTCACCCTGATGTTCAAGGGCATCGGCCTGCTGATCGCCGTGCTCGTGGTCATCCCGGCCGTGTTCGTGTGGCGCTACCTGCTGCGTCCGCCGCTGCTCGGCCTCGCCTGGCTGGCACGCGGTGCCCTTCTGCTGCTCGGCGCTCTCGGGAGCGTCCTCGCCTCCGGGTGGCGCGCGTTCGCGGGTGCCGTGGCGTGGTCCTGGCGGCTGATCGGCCGGTTCCTGGCATGGCTGGTGCGGGTCCTAGTGGTGCTGCCCGCCCGGACGGTGTGGCGGTACGTCCTGGCGCCGATCGTGGCAGGGGTCGCGGGGACGTGGCGGCTCTCGGCGCGCCTCCTGCGGTGGCTGTGGCGCACGCTCGTCGTCGCTCCGGGACGGGTCCTGATCGTCGCCCCGGCACGGTGGGTCGGGACCAGCGTGCTGCGTCCGGCCGGGCGGGGCATCCGGGAGACGTGGCGGGTGTGCGTGCGCGACCCCGTCCGCTCCGCCCGCCGGACGATGCGGGAGGCGGGCCGGGACGTCCGGCTCCAGCTCCGCCGCACCTTCCGCGGACGCTGAACCGCGCCGGCCCCCAAGAGAGACCGGCGCGGTCCACGCTCTACTCGCCCTGCTCAGACGCGGTGCCCTGCTCGGACGCCGTGCCCTATTCGGACGCGGTGCCCTATTCGGACGCGGTGCCCGACTCGGGGGCTGGGCCCTGCTTGGGAGTTGCGTCCCGCTCGGGGGTGGTGTGGCGCTCGTTGCGCTCGCGCATCTTTCTGAGCAGTTCCCTCTTCTCGGCGGCGGGGTCGCCGCCGCTGCCGGGCGCCGGTGCCTTCCCGCCGCGCAGTGCGCGTCGGGAAAGGTTGCTGCGCTGGCCGCCTACGCCCAGCATGCCGTTCCGGCGGCTCTTGGCCATGGTGTTCTCCCGTTCGGCTGGGTGTGTTCGATGCCCGTGCACCCAGGTCCGGCCGTGCGGGAGGGATATTCGGATTCCTACGCGTCCCGGCCGGACCCGGTGCCGGGACGGTCGCGGTACACGCGCAGCGGAGTGGGCCACCATGCGGTGGCCTCGGCATTCATGAGCATGCGGCCAGGGTAAACACCGGCTCGGGCCCCCTCAACGAGTTTTCGGGCGGGCCCGGCTGAGATACTTGCGGACGATGTATCGACTCCTGTTCTCACTGGTCATCGCGCGGCTCTCGGCGGAGACCGTCCACCACCTGACGCTCCGTGCGCTCCGCGCGATCCAGTCGGCGCCGGGGGCCGTGCCGCTCCTGCGGCGGCTGCTCGCGCCCCGTGACCCGGCGCTCGCCGTGCACGCCCTCGGGCTGGACTTCCCCAGCCCGCTGGGCCTCGCCGCCGGGTTCGACAAGGACGCCGTCGCCTTCGAGGCGCTCGGCGCGTTCGGGTTCGGCCATGTCGAGATCGGCACGGTGACGGGTCGTCCGCAGCCCGGCAATCCGCGCCCGCGGCTGTTCCGGCTCGTCCCCGACCGGGCGGTCATCAACCGGATGGGGTTCAACAACGAGGGTTCGGAGGCGGCCGCGCGGCGGCTGCGCGGCAGGGGCGGCGGGACGATCGTCGGGGTCAACATCGGCAAGACGAAGGCCGTCCCGGAGGCGTCGGCGGCCGCCGACTACGTGGCGAGCGCCGAACGGCTCGCCCCGCACGCGGACTACCTCGTCGTCAACGTCAGCTCCCCCAACACCCCCGGCCTGCGGAACCTGCAGGCCGTGGAGCACCTGCGCCCGCTCCTGACGGCGGTGCGCGAGGCCGCGGACCGCACGTCGGCGCGCCGCGTCCCGCTGCTGGTCAAGATCGCCCCCGATCTGGCGGACGACGACATCGACGCGGTCGCCGATCTCGCCCTCGACCTCGGCCTGGACGGCGTCATCGCGACCAACACCACCATCGGCCGGGACGCCCTGCTCAGCCCGCCCGCCCTGGTGAAGGAGACCGGGGGGCTGTCCGGCGCGCCGCTGAAGGAGCGTTCGCTGGACGTCCTGCACCGGCTGCGGTCCCGCACCGGCGGGCGGCTCGCGCTGATCTCGGTCGGCGGTGTGGAGACGGCCGACGACGTGTGGGAACGCATCCGGGCGGGCGCCACCCTCGTCCAGGGCTACACCGGCATGATCTACGGCGGCCCCCTGTGGGCCCACCGCGTCAACCGCGCCCTGTCCCGCCGCCTCCGGGAAAGCACCTTCCGGACCCTGGACGACGCCCGCCGCTGACCTCCGCCTCGCGCCGACTTGCGACATGTCGCCCATGAGGTGCCCGTGAGGACCGCCTCAAAGGGGCGACACGCGGCACGTCACCGAGGGTGGGGGACGAAGAAGCCGTCGGCGATCAAGTCCGGGAGGACTTCGTCCGCTTGCGCGCGGATCCCCGCCGGGTCCGTTCCGGTCAGCTGGGCGATCGCGTCCAGCAGCGGGTCGAGGGGCAGCGTGCCGTCGCAGACGCCCGCGAGCGCGGCCTCGACCGTCCCGACGGCGGCCGCGCGGCGGAGGCGGCCGGTCTGGCGCAGCACGATCCGCTCGGGGTCCTCGGCGCCGGGCGCGCCGATCTGCTCCTGGACGATGCCGGGCGCCACCCCCAGCGTCTGTCCACAGGCTGTGGAAAACTCTGCGGCGCCGGCGAGGCCGTCCAGGACGTCGCCGACGTAGGCGCCGACGGGCTGCTCGACGGCGTGCCGGAGCTCCTCGATCCGGACGGCGGGCCGCTCGGCGCGCCGCAGTGTGATCCACCCGAACCCGACGCCGGTGACGCCGAGACGCTCGAAGTGGTCGAGCCACGCCTCGTACCGCGCCCGGTACTCCGGCGTCCCGGCCTCGCAGGAATCCCGCAGCCACAGCTCGGCGTACTCCGCCGGATCCTGGACGTCCCGCTGGACGATCCACGCGTCGCACCCGTCCACCCACGAGCCGACGCGCTCCTCCCACGGGACGCCGTCGACATGCAGCCAATTCGCCAGGAGCTGGCAGTATCCGCCGTCGGTCAGGTGCCGGGGAGCGTCCTCGACGAGACGCCGGCAGAAGTCGTCGCCCGGCAGGCCGGACTCGCGGTAGGCGAAGTGCGGGCCGCCGGACGGCGCGACGACGAACGGCGGATTGGATACGATCAGGTCGAACCGGCGGCCCCGGACGGGCTCCAGCAGCGACCCCCGGAGGAGTTCGGCGCCGTCCACGCCCGACAGCGCGAAGCTCATCTCGGCCAGTGCCAGAGCCCGCGGATTGACGTCCGTCGCGGTGATCCGTGCGGCGGGGGAACGCCCCGCCAGATGGACCGCCTGGACGCCGCAGCCCGTCCCGAGATCGAGCACGTTATCCACAGGCCTGTGGACAACCAGCCGGGCCAGTCCGCCGGACGCGCCCCCTGCACCCACCACATGATCGGCCGCCGGGACCTGCCGAGCGGAGCTCGTCTGTTGAATGGTGGTGGGTGGGGGCTGGAGGACGGGCCGCCGAGCGGAGCTCGGCCGCACCGTGAGATCGGACACGACATATCCGGCATGGCCCGCGTCGCGGGCGAGCCCGTCCGCGCTCACCGCCTCCAGCGGCTCGACGCGCAGCCGGGCCCGCAACTCCCCGCCCGACGTCTCGGCGAGGCCTGCGGCCACCAGATCGTCCGCCTCGATCGTCGCGGCGTCCACGGGCACCTGCAGCCAGAACAGCCGCGTCAGGGCCTCCAACGGCGACCCGCCGCCGGTCGCCCGCAGCGCCGGCGTGATCTCGTCCCGCGCCAGCGCCCCGCCCGCGACCGGACCGAGCAACTCCCGCACCCCGGAGACGGTGTAATTCGCCCCCAGCAGGACGTCACGGACGCGAAGAAGAGGCTCCCGAAGATCAGACACTCCCCCATCCTGCCCTCTGTCAGAGGGCCGAGGGGCGGGAGGTCACTTCAGGTACGTCCGGAAACCCACGGCCAGGGACTCGGCTATGCGCTGGCGGAAGGACGCGCTGGAGAGCTTGGCCGCGTCGTTCTTGTTCCGCATGTTGCCGCACTCGATGAAGACCTTGGGGACGTTCGACATGTTCAGGCCGCCGAGGTCATCGCGCCGGTCGCGGCCCTCTTCACCGAGATAGTTGGAGTAGGCCATGCCGGTGCCCTGGTGGTAGGCGTCGCGGAGCGCCTTGCCGAGCTTGTGGGAGCCGGGCACCATCGCGGCGTTCCTGCCGACCGAGATCGGCTCGATGATGTGGAAGCCATGCCCGGACGCGCGCGCGCCGTCGGCGTGGATCGACACGGCGGCGTCCGCCTTCAGCTTGTTGCCGATCCCGGCGCGTTCGGTGATGCACGGGCCGACGCCCTTGTCGTCCTTGCGCGTCAGCGCGACCTTGGCGCCCTCGGCGCGCAGCAGCTTCGCGAGCCGCTTGGAGACGTCCCAGGTGAAGGCGTGCTCGGGGTAGCCGTCATTGGACTCGGTGCCGGTCGTGTCGCACGCCTTGCTGCCGTTGCCGATCTTGACCTGCTTGTTGATCTCGTCCGGATGGCCGGCGTTCCCGCCGTTGTGCCCGGGATCGATGACGATCACCTTGCCGTCCAGCGCGGACGCGTCGCCTTTGGCCGCCGCGGGCGTCTTGTCCCCGGCGGTGGGCGCGCCCGCCCTCGGCGGAATCGCGGTCTCACCCCCTCCGGCGGACGTACCGGAGGACCCTCCGCACGCGGTGAGCGCGCCGAGGCACAGCGCGATGCCGGCGGCCATAGGGCCGCCTCGATGGATTCGCACTGACCGATTCCTCCGTGACGAGTTCGTTACGACCCACACAGTCTGCACACCGATGGGGGTTCGTCAAACGAAGTCCGGGAAACCGGTCCCGCGCTCCGGGCCGCCCGGAGGGGGCGGATCAGCCGAGCGGGTCCTCCTTGCCCAGCAGCGCGGCGAGGGCGCGCGCCTCGTCCGCGTCCAGGCCCAGGACCACGCGGGGACGGCCCCACGGGTGGTCGATCGAATGGGCGACGTAGCTGGCGACGGACTCCGAGACTTCCTCGGCCAGGCCGCGCGCGTGCCGCCACTCCGTCCACGCGCGTTCCAATTCGCTTGCCGCGCGCTGCGCGCACGACACCAGTTCCGGATCACGCACGAGATCAACCCCCCCTGATGGACATGACCCTTTCCCCGTGCCGGACGGCGGTGTCCCGGTCCGGGCGGCCTCCCCCGAGGCCGCCCGGACCCGGCCGCCGAACGGTGAGTCCCATTAACCCGCCGGAGAGGGGTTACGGGCTGGCGAATGCGGCAGACTTGGCCAGCCCCTTACCCGGCGCACACCGGTTCGAGGAACGATCGACCGTCCGCGGACGCCGGACAACGACCGGGCCCGGCGGGAAAGCGAAATTTGATGGGAGCGATGAGAGGGCGGGGGGACGTCTACGCGGGGAACGGCGCGCGGGCGCCTCAGGCGGCGGGGGCGGGACCCGTCGTCGAGCGGACCACCAGGTGCGGGACGACCAGGTTCTGCCGGGCCGCACGGGACGGGTCGCCGATGCGCGCGGTCAGCAGTTCGGCGGCCACCCGCCCCATGTCCCGGCGCGGCTGGTCCACGCTGGTGAGGGAGATGTGCCGGATGGCGGCGAGATGGGTGTTGTCGTAGCCGACGATCGACAGCTCCGCCGGCACCCGCAGCCCCTGCTCGTCGGCCGCCGAGAGCGCACCGGTCGCGACCAGGTCGTTCGGCGCGAAGATCGCGGTGGGCCGGGGGTCGCGGCGCAGCAGCGCGAGGGCGGCCCGGTAGCCGCCGTCCTCGGTGAAGTCGCCGGGCTCGACGACGATGTCGCCGGCCAGCCCGTGCCGGCGCATCGCCCGCTCGTAACCGGCGCGGCGGTAGCGCGCGGTCGTGGAGCGCGCTCCCTCGATGTGGGCTATCCGGCGGTGGCCCAGTTCGACGAGATGGTCGACGGCGAGGCTGGCGCCCAGTTCGTCGTCGTCGACCACGATGTCGACGCCGACGACGTCGCGTTCACCGACCACGACCACCGGGACGCTCGCCGCGGCCTCCTTGAGGGACTCGGGGACGACGCTGAGCAGCACGAGCCCGTCCACCCGCATCTCCAGGAACGCCTCGACGGCCTCGGCCTCGAACAGCGGGTCCCAGCGGCCGCTGCCGACGAGCATCCGCAGGCCCGCGCCGTGCAGGCTCTCCTGCAGCCCGTCGAGGAACTCGGCGAAGAAGGGATTGTGCAGGTCGGCGACGATGGCGCCGATCAGCCTGGTGCGCCCCTCGACCAGGCTCCTGGCCACGGCGTTCGGCCGGTAGCCGAGTTCGCGGGCGGCCTGCAGCACGGCCTGCCGGCGGCGCTCGCTCACATGCGGTGACCCCCGCATCACCAGGGAGACGAGCGATTTGGAGACGCCGGCGCGCTCGGCGACGTTGCGGATCGTCGGTTTCGGCGAGGGGACGGCCCTCCCCTCACCGCGGGCGGCGGGAGAGGGTTCGGTCCGCGGCCGGGGGACCGCACCCTCCTCCCGCCCGTTGTGCGGGGGATTTGCTTGCTCAGCTGACATGGCACTCCGTCCAGGGGGACCTGCAGGACCTGCCGCGGCGGCGCACCGCTGGGGGGTTCGGCGCGCCGGCCTCCGCTCGGGAGGAGATGCCATGATGCCGCGCCTTCGCCTCAAACCGCCGCAACAGTGAGTAACGGGCATCCGACAATGGTGGTTCGGGCCTGTGGTGTTCCGGATCACAGCCGTGTCGGAGGTTGATCACGACCCGGTGAAAGCCCGGTTCATCCGCGGTCGGCGTGGCCTGCCGCCGCCCCGGCTCGGATACGCTGCCCAGGTGGTAGATCGTGCGGTGGCCGGCGGCAAGGCGCGGAGCGGGCCTGCAGGCCAGCAGGGTGGCGGGCAGAGCGGCGGGCGAGGCCGTCGCCGGCTCAGCGTCGACGAACGGCGAGAGGAACTGATCGCGGCGGCGCTGCAGCTGTTCAGCACGCGCTCGCCGGAGGACATCTCGATCGACGACGTCGCCGCGGCGGCCGGCGCCTCACGCGCACTCGTCTACCACTACTTCGGCGGCAAGTACGAGCTGTACATCGCCGCGCTCGGCAGCGCCGCCAAACAGCTGTCGGTGCTGCTCGAACCGCCCACGGAGGGCAAGCCGCTGGAACGCCTGCGGATCTCCCTGCGGCGCTACTTCGACTTCGTGGAACGCCACGCCGCCGGCTACACGGCGCTGCTGCGCGGCGGACCCGCCGACCGCTCGGGCGAGGTCGGCGAGATCGTCGACGGCATCCGGCGGCTGCTGCTGGACCGGATCCTGCACTCGCTGGACATCGAGACGCCGCAGCCCATCCTGCGCATCACGCTGCGCTCCTGGATGGCGGCCGTGGAGACCGCCGGCCTGGACTGGCTGGAGAACCGCGACGTGACCCGTGCCGGGCTGGAAAGCCTGCTGGTCGACCACCTGGTCGTCATGCTCCACGCGGCCGGGCGCCACGACCCGGGCACCGCCACCCTCTTCGACCGCCTCTCCCAGGAGGAGATGAGCTCGTAGGCCGCGGACGCGTGGGACGTTTTGTCCAAACGTGAACTAAATGTCCCCTCGCGAGGGCTGTGTCCTCATGTGGACACAGGGTCTCATGTGTCCCAAATTCCGCGCACGTCAGGACGGTGCCGTGCGTTGCCTCCGGCACCCGGCGGCTCGGCGCCCGGCGCCGGAGGCAACGCAGCGAACACGGTTACTCCGACCGCTGCTGCGGGATTCCCGCGAGCAGCGCCCGCACCTCCGCCTCGCGGTAGCGGCGGTGCCCCCCCAATGTCCGGATGGACGTGAGCTTTCCCGCTTTCGCCCAGCGCGTGACGGTCTTGGGGTCGACGCGGAACATCGTCGCCACCTCCGCCGGCGTCAGCAGGGGCTCAGCCTCTGGCGTACGTGCTGACATGTTTGCGGCCTCTCCTCCGTGGACCGATGACAGCGATCCTGCGATTGATCTTCGCGCGGTCACTGATGTCCCCTATGGCCCGAAAGAGCCACTATGACATCACAACGTGTAACCTTGCCACCACTCAGCGCAACAAGCAAGTTCCTGGCCGTAGTTGCGTGCAAACATCCCCGCGGACGCGGGGTGCGGTGCCTGTACGGTGGCGACTGGGTCACGCTGCGTGATTCTAGCGACACGTATAGTCGTATCGCGCGCGGATTCGGGAAATTTGTTTTAGTTCGCCGTCTCCAGTGCCCTGACGGGCCGCCAGCGGGCGAGGAGGCGCTTGTACATCGCCACGGTCAGCTCGGCCTCGCCCCGCTCCATCCCGGTGAGGGCGACGGTCATCTCGGCCACCGACTCGTCCGCGCGGAGCGCCCGGTCGTCCAGCAGATGGACGAGCCCTCCGTAGTCGAGTTCCACAAGCGCGCGCGGATGGAAGCCGTCCAGCCACCGGGCTAGCGTCTCCAGCCGTCCCGCCGACAGGAGATAGACGTCACCCGTCCCGTCGCCGAGGTTCTCGCGCACCACGGGGAGCGCGCCCGACACCCGCCGGCGCGCCTCACCCATGGAGGTGACGTAGATGAGGGTACGCGCGGGCGCGGCCGTCGCCGGGCCATGACCTCCGTGGTCCTCGGACGCGTCGTCCGACTTGCTGTACCCCGTCCCAGGGGTGCCCAGCATCAGGCATCGCTCACCCCGCGCGAACGGCACGAACCAGTCCAGCGGCACATGCCAGGTGCTCGTCAGGATGTGGGGACGCAGCGGCCGCCCCTTGCGCTTCCACTGCTCGAAGTCGCCCATCACCCGCTCCGACAGGGGCGGCGGGACGAACGCGGCCGCCACACCGGCGGCGTGCTCGTTCCTGAAGCGCTCGAAGGACAGCCAGGAGCGCAACCGCGTCTCCCACGGGCACACGTAAATCATGTCCTCCACGCGCCGGATGTAGGCATCCCTGCTCTCCCGCTCCGGCACGACCTCCGGCGGCGAACCGGTCACCCTCAGCGTGGCGTCGCGGTGCTCCACCCCGAGCGCGTGAATCCGCCGCGGGCGCCGTCTGGAGTCGGCGTAGACCGTCCACAGGGTCCGTGCGGGCTCCGGGAAGGCGGTCACCGGTTCATAAACCCGTAGGTACGCGGCGTACGGAAGCACGATCGCATCGTTACACGAGATCCGGCCCTGCGTGGCGGCATCCGGCGTCCTACGCTGATCTTAGAGACAGAGAGGAGGGCACTACCGTGCCTAATGTCTTCGGGGCGCCCCACAAGGGCACCGAACCCCGACACGAGCAGGTCGTCTTCTGCCAGGACGAGGCGAGCGGCCTGCGCGCCATCATCGCGATCTACTCGACCGCGCTCGGCCCGGCCCTGGGAGGGACACGCTTCTACCCCTACGGGTCCGAGGAGGATGCGCTGGCCGACGTGCTCAACCTGTCCCGGGGCATGGCGTACAAGAGCGCCATGGCCGGGCTGGACCTGGGCGGCGGCAAGGCCGTCATCATCGGCGACCCGTCCATCGACAAGTCCGAGGCGATGCTGAGGGCCTATGGACGCTTCGTCCAGTCACTGAACGGCCGCTACTACACGGCGTGCGATGTCGGCACGTGCAGCGAGGACATGGACATCGTGGCGCGCGAGTGCCAGTACGTCACCGGCCGGACGGTCTCGCACGGCGGAGCCGGAGACTCGTCCATACTCACCGCGTTCGGCGTGTTCCAGGGCATGCGCGCCGCAGCCGAGACCATGTGGGGCTCTCCGACGCTCCGGGGCAGGCGAGTCGGGGTGGAGGGCGTCGGGAAGGTCGGTCACCGGCTGGTGGAGCACTTGCGCGAAGACGGCGCGGACGTCGTGATCTGCGACGTGAACGAGGCCGCCGTCGACAAGGTCCGGTCGATGCACCCGGAGGTCGAGGTCCTCGCGGACGCCGACGCCATGATCCGGACGCAGCTGGACGTGTACGCCCCGTGCGCGCTCGGCGGATCCCTCACCGACGACACCGTGACCGTCCTGGACGCGAAGGTGGTCTGCGGCGCCGCGAACAACCAGCTCTCCCACACCGGTGTCGAAAAACGGCTCGCCGACCGCGGCGTGCTGTACGCACCCGACTACGTCGTCAACTCCGGTGGTGTGATCCAGGTCGCGGACGAGATCGAGGGCTTCAACTTCGACCGCGCCAAGGCCCGCGCCACAGGCATCTACGACACGACCCGCAAGATCTTCGCGTTGGCCGCCGACGAGGGCGTCCCGCCGGCGGTCGCCGCCGACCGGCTCGCCGAGCGCCGGATGTCCGAGATCGGAAGACTGCGCGGAATCCTGCTCTGAGCCGGCCGCGCCCGAACGGTTCGCTGTACTGATTAGACCGTTGCAAGACCGTTGCCAGAGCCTCCGTGGGGCACCCCACGACCGTCCCACGGAGGCTTTGGCGCGTACCCGTGACCACGGGATACACTGTTGTTAGCAGGACCAGGGGCGCCGCCACGTACCGTCGATGTACCGAGCCGGGCGCAAAACGGGTACGGTTGTACCCGTGACTGACGCATGGCTCATCAGGCACCGGTTCGTGTGGTACACGCGCGCGTTGATGGGCCCACGAAAGCCCTGACCATCGAGGGGGTCGAGCCAATGGGTCGCGGCCGAGCCAAGGCCAAGCAGGTAAAGGTTGCCCGACAGCTCAAGTACAACAGCGGCAACACGGACCTCGACCGCCTGAAGAGCGAACTGGGAGTCGATGACTCCGGCGAGGACTCCTACGACGAGCTCGCCGAGAAGTACGCCGACTACGCCGACGATTACGGCACCGAGGACCGCAAGGACGGCACCTCCGGTTGATCGGCCGACAGGACGCCACCGCCCGCAGCACAGGGCGGTGGCGTTCGTCGTGACTTCTTGATGTTCGCCAAGGTGCACGGCATGGGGGTGTGGTTCGTCATGGTCTCCGAAGGCCGCCGAGATTGCCCGCAGGGCACGTTCGGCGGCGCACGCTTCCCGTGTGGCCCGTGAGGGCTGAGAGACGCTCAGCGTCCCTCTCAGCCCTCACCGGGCAGCTTTCCGCGGCCCGGTCCTCACCGGCGACGTTCGCGGCGCGTTCCGCCCGCGGAGCTTCTGACTCGACGAGCTTCTGACCCGGCCGCCGTCCCTCACGCGTCCTCTCACGCCAGGGCCGCGGCACCGGTGCCTTCGGTGATCTCGCCCAGGTGCCAGGACGCCACACCCCGGGAGGTCAGGAGGCGGAGGGCCTCGTCAGCGCTGTCCGGGCTGACGACGGCCGCCATCCCGACGCCGAGGTTGAACGTCTTGTCCATCTCGGCCTGCGGGACGTCCCCGTGCCCTTGCAGGACGCGGAACACGGCCGGTGTCTCCCACGACGAGCGGTTCAGCACGGCGTCCAACGTCGGAGGCAGCGAGCGGGCCAGGTTGGCCACCAGCCCGCCACCCGTGATGTGAGCGAACGCGCGTACCCCACCGGCCTGGATCAGCGCCAGGCAGTGCTTGGCGTAGATCCGCGTGGGTGTGAGGAGTTCCTCACCCAGTGGACGGCCGAGTTCCGCCGGCTGGGATTCGAGGGTCAGGTCCGTCGTGGCCAGGATGTGGCGGACGAGCGAATACCCGTTCGCGTGGATACCGGACGACGCCATGGCGATGACGACGTCCCCTGGGCAGACACGGTCGGGGCCGAGGATCTCGTCGGCCTCGACTACGCCCGTCCCCGCGCCCGCAAGGTCGAACTCGTCGGCTTCGAGGAGACCGGGGTGCTCGGCGGTCTCGCCGCCGACGAGGGCGCAGCCCGCCAGAGCACAGGCGTCCGCGATGCCGCCGACGATGTCGGCGATCCGCTCCGGGACGACTTTGCCGCAGGCGATGTAGTCCGTCATGAACAGCGGTTCGGCACCGCACACGGCCAGGTCGTCGATGACCATGCCGACGAGGTCGTGACCGACCGTGTCGTAGACGCCGAGACGTCGCGCCAAGTCGACCTTGGTGCCGACACCGTCCGTGGACGTGGCGAGCAGGGGGCGCTTGTAGCGCAGGAGCGCCGAGGCGTCGAACAGACCGGCGAACCCGCTGACGTCGTCGACCACTTCCGGACGCCGGGCCCGGGCCACCCGGGACTTCATCAGCTCGACGGCGCGCTCGCCCGCCGCGATGTCGACCCCGGCGGCCTCGTAGGAGACCGGCGTGGGGTGACCGGCCATCAGGTGACCTCCAGCAGGTGCTTGCCGCGGGCGGCCTCGTCCACCGGGATGGGGTAGACGCCGTCGAAACACGCCCGGCACAGGTTGTCCTTGGCGATCTGGGACGCCGAGATCAGTTCGTCCAGGGAGATGAAGCCCAGCGAGTCGGCGCCGATCGAGTCGCGGATCCCCTCGACCGACAGGTTCCCCGCGATCAGCTCGGCGCGGGTCGCGAAGTCGATGCCGTAGAAGCACGGCCAGGACACGGGCGGGCTGGAGATCCGCACGTGCACCTCGGCGGCGCCCGCGTCCCGCAGCATCCCCACGATGGCGCGCTGGGTGTTGCCGCGCACGATCGAGTCGTCCACCACGATCAGCCGCTTGCCCTCGATCGCCTCCCGCAGCGGGTTGAGCTTGAGCCGGATGCCGAGCTGGCGGATGGTCTGGGACGGCTGGATGAACGTCCGGCCGACGTAGGAGTTCTTCACCAGGCCCTGGCCGTAGGGGATGCCGGACGCCTCGGCGTAGCCGATCGCGGCCGGGGTGCCCGACTCGGGGGTCGGGATGACCATGTCGGCCTCGACGGGATGCTCGCGGGCCAGCCGCCGCCCGACCTCGACGCGGGTGGCCTGCACGCTGCGTCCGGCGATCGAGGTGTCGGGACGCGCCAGGTAGACGTACTCGAACAGGCAGCCCTTCGGCCGCGCCTCGGCGAACCGCTCCGACCGGACCCCCGCGCCGTCGATCGCGACCATCTCGCCCGGTTCGATCTCGCGGACGAAGCGGGCGCCGACGATGTCGAGGCCGGCGGTCTCGGACGCCACCACCCAGCCCCGGTCCTCCAGGGCGCCGAGGACGAGCGGCCGGACGCCCTCCGGGTCGCGGGCGGCGTACAGCGTCTCCTCGTCCATGAAGACCAGGGAGTACGCGCCGCGGGTGGCGGGCAGGATCTCCCGCGCCGCCGCCAGCGGGCCCTCGCCGTGGGTGGCCAGCAGGGCCGTCAGGACCTCGGTGTCCGTCGTGGCGGTCAGCACGCCGGGCGCCAGCCGCGCGGCCAGCTCCGGAGTGTTGATCAGGTTGCCGTTGTGGGTGAGCGCCAGCCCGCCCGCGTCGCTGGACCGGAACGTGGGCTGCGCGTTCTCCCACGTGGGCGAACCGGTCGTCGAGTACCGGCAGTGTCCGACGGCGATGTGGCCGCGGAGGGTGTTCAGCACCGATTCGTCGAAGACCTGGGCGACGAGGCCCATGTCCTTGAACACGACGATGCGCGAACCGTCGCTGACGGCGATGCCCGCCGACTCCTGCCCGCGGTGCTGGAGCGCGTACAGGCCGTAGTAGGTCAGCTTGCTCACTTCCGCCCTCGACGCCTGGTCCGCGGGGACCCAGACGCCGAATACCCCGCAAGCATCCTGCGGGGGGCGGTCAGAGGAGTCGAGGTCGTGGCTCAGACGTCCGTCACCGAGAGGCACATTGCCAGTCTAGATGCCCGATTCAGCTGCTCCGATCGGTGGCATGTACTTAACGGACCTTTACCCACCCGAACCACGGGCATCACGCACACCGGGGGAGTCTGGTGACCGACACGTGGAGGAACGCATGACGCTGCCCGGGTACCAGACGTATGCGCCGCCCTCGCCGCCCAAGCGGAGCACCCTGGCGAGGGCCTCCCAGGTGCTCGGAATCGCCGGGCTGGTCGGCCTCGTCCTGTGTCTGGCGGGGATGATCCCGGCGCTCGCCGGACTGATCCTGGGGACGATGTCCCTCGTCCGGCGCGACGCCGACCGGCGGCCCGCCGTCGTGGGCGTCGTCTGCTCCACCCTCGCCCTCGCCATCGGTGCGGGGATGCTCTTCTGGCTGCTGAGCAAGGCGGCCGAGTGCGGGGACGAGGCGCGGTACCCGGACGACTCGTCGCGGCGGGGCTGCGTCGAACGCGAGTTCCCCTTCGCCAAGGCCAACGCCACCCCCTAGGCCTCTGCGCCGCACCTAAGGAGACCTAGAGGCTTCCTAGGGGCTTTGGTAGTCGGCGAGGGAGCGGACGGCTTCCCCGTCGAGCGCCGAGGCGTAGACGCGGAAATCGTCCATGAGGCCGCCGAATCCAGGCTTGGTGGGCTCGCTGCCCAGGTAGATGGGTCCGGCCGGTGTGACGACGGCGTGCTCCAGAGGGACGGTCACGTCCAGCCTGCCGTTGACGTAGAGAGACATCCCGGCGGGGTCCACGACGAACGCGATGTGCGCCCACTCGCCCACGGTCAGCCTGGCGCGGCTGTCGACATAGTCCGGTCCCTTGATGGTGAAGAGCTGGACCCGCAGCCGCATCGCGTCTGGGTAGAGCCACAGCCCGAGGCCCCGCGCGTCGTTCTCGGCGACCGGCTTGTAGACGAGACTGCGCCATTCTCCGGTCGGTTCCTCGGCGACTTGGACGAAGAACGTCACGCTGAACCCGAACACCTGGCTCAGGACGAGCTGAGGTGTGGCGGGAATCACGGCCCGGCCGCTCCCGCCGAGCGCCAGCGCCTCCCCGTCCCTGCCCGGGACGATCTCGGCGTTCTCGTTCAGCTCGGCGGCGGGTGCGGCGCCGGCCGCGGCGGCCACCCTGCGGCCGTCCACGGTGTCGACGTCGAACGTCCAGTGCGCGATCAGCACGGGATCACCTCCAGCACGGCGACGCGCGCAAACCGACCCTGCTCGCCACTGGTGTGCTCGCCACTGATGCGCATGCCGCGCCGCCTTCCAGGCCGTGCCCCGAACGGACGGTGGTGACCACGCTGGCAGCGCCCGGCGGTCTCGGCAAGACCCGAACTGGACGATCGGCCAGTAGCCCGGCTCGGCCGGCCTCCCGGACACTGTCTGTCAGCCGGGCTCCGAAGTCCCCTGATCGACGGGCAGGCCGATGGGCAGTGGAAGATGACCGGACAGATCCGCGCGCGCGCCGCTGGCGCGGACTCGCCCGTCGGCGACGGCATCGGCCCAGGCCAGCCGTCCTGTGGCCAACGCGACCCAGGCGGTGGAGTCCATCTCCACCACATTCGGTGGGGTACCACGGGTATGGTGCGGGCCGTCGATGCACTGAACGGCGGCGTAGGGAGGGACGCGAACCTCCACAGAACGGCCGGGCGCCAGCTCGGCGAGCCGGTCGAGCAGGAAGCGCACCGCTCCTTTGACGACCGGCCGGGACGGTTCGGCGTTCCCTGTATCGATGCAGGCGAGGACGGTGTCCAGGGCCGCGCGACGAAGGGCGGCCGGTTCGTCCGCGCCGGTGTACGCCGGCAGGCCGAGCGCGGTGCGCTGCTCGTTCAGGACAGCGAGGGAAAGCGGTTTTCGCGGCATCGCCACCGACGTTACCGGGTCGTGGCCCACGGTCATTCGCCCTGCGGTGGCGCCTCGACGCCGCGCAGACGGTAAAAAGGACCCCGCCAGGCATGGGGGTGTGAAGGGAACGGGGAGACCAGGGACGCGGTCCCTGGAGGACACGGAGGTTCGTCAGATGCCCGAGGCGCTGCCCCTGCAGCCGGGTGACCCGCGAAGACTCGGCTCGTACGAGATCACGGGCCGGCTAGGCGTCGGCGAACAGGGCGCCGTCTTCGTCGGCAGGGACCCTGCGGGCGCCCAGGTCGCCGTGAAGGTCCTGCATGTGCGACTGAGCGGTGAGCCCGTCGCCAGGACGCGGTTCACCGGCGCGTTTACCGCGGCCCGGAAGGTGTCCGGCTTCTGCACGGCGGCGATCCTGCACGCCGATGTGGAGGGCGACCGTCCCTTCGTGGTGAGCGAATGGGTGGACGGGCCGTCCCTCCAGCAACTCGTCGACGAGGAGGGCGTGCGCGGCGGCGCGGTCGTCGAGCGCCTGGCGGTCGGCATGGCGATCGCGATCGCGGCCGTCCACCGGGCGGGTGCCCTGCATCACAATCTGAAGCCCGGGAACGTCCTCCTCGGACGGGACGGCCCGAGGTTGAGCGACTTCGGCATCGCCCACGCCTTGGAGGCGGTGAACGTGGCCTTCTCCGGGCACATCACCGAGGATCCCTCCTACAAGGCCCCAGAGCAGCTCAGCGGCAGGGGCATCGGGCCCGCCGCGGACGTGTTCGCCTGGGCGTCGACGATCCTGTTCGCCGCGACGGGCAGGCAGCCCTTCGGAACCGGCTCGCCGTCCGAGGTGATGCAGCGGATCGTCTACGACGAGGTGGACCTGACCGGTGTCCCCGACTCGCTGCGCGAGGTGATGGCCGACGCCTTCGCCAAGGACCCGGCAGGCCGTCCGACGGCCAAGGATCTCCTCCAGCGCCTCCTGGACGAGACGAGCCCGCTGGCCGGCCGCATGCCGTCCTCGATGGTCGACGAAGGCCGCGCTCTCGCCGCGGGTTCGGCCGCGCAGCCGCCCGAGCCCCAGGCCGTGCCACCCCCGCCGATGGGTGCGCAGCCGCATCCCATGGCTCCCGACCCCGGCGCGACGCCCACGTTCACACCCGGCATGCCGGGGCCAGGCCCGAACACACCTGCCATACCTCCCCTGGGCGTCCCTTCGCCCCCTCCCGCGGAAAACGCTCCGTCGCCGCCTCTGCCCTTGCTGGGGAAGCTCTCGCGCGCGCGCAGGTCACAGCCGGAACCCGAGCCGCCCCCGGCCGACCTCGACCCGGCCGCCTTCGAGGAGACCACGACCTTCAACGCGTTCGAGCCACGGCGCCCCGACCGGACGGACCAGACCGCGAGGTTCGACGCGGTCGGCCCCGACCCGACGGCCACGTTCGACGCGGTCGACCTGGAGTACCCGAACGCCGGCGAACCGTCCCCGCTCGTCCCCGGCATGGGGGAGGGCCAGGGCGGCGGACGGAATTCCTCTCCTCTGACGTCCCTCGGCAAGATGCGGCGCCCCAGCAACCACGTGCTCGGGGTGGCGCTCTCGCTGTTCATAGGCGTCGGCGTGGGGATCGCCATCATCGCGCTGGTGCTGTGGCCTCAGCTCAAGGCCGACGAAGGGCCACCGCCCGACAGCGCCAACGCGTCGAACAACCGTCCTGTGACGACGATCCCGTCATCGTTCGGGGGGACGTGGACGGGGACGCTGGTCAACACCAACCGCAACGTGTCGTTCCCCGTGGAGGTCACGTTCGAGGTGGGCGGCACGACCGGACAGGCGGTCTACCCAAGAGAACAGTGCACCGGCACGCTCAGGCTGACGAGGGGCACGGAAAGCGCCCTGAAGATGTCCCTGGCCATCGGCAAGCCCTGCACGCCCGGGGTCGTCCAGATCACCCGGCAGCCGGACGGGACCCTGCAGTACACCTGGACCAGGCCCGGGACGAACCTCGCCTACGGAGGCAAGCTGAGCCGCAGCTGACCGGGAGAAACACCGGATTTACCCCTGAATCTGGATAGTTCCGCTAAGGTTTCTCGCGATCGAGATACCGATCAATGGCGGGCAGACGGCGACGTGCCCGCAAGCGCAGACAGTGAACCAATGACAACTCCACCCCGTACCCTGAAGTGCTCACGGCTACAGCGGATCCGCAAGGCCGAAAGCCGTGTCCCGTAAGATGGCTCGGCTCCAGGCGAACGGAACCGGCATCTAACGCTTCGCGCCGCCTCACCCGCCTCAGAGGTCTAGCCTTGGCGAGGCACAGACGGTTCTTTAATGTTCATTGACCTACGGCCGTGACGAGAGGAGAACATGTGGAGACCCCCGCCTCCACACGCAGGCGTAGTGGACGACGCGCCGCCGTGGCTCTCGTGGCGTTCGCCACCGCTCTGCCGCTGCTGGGTACCGCCACACCGCCCGCCGGCGCCGCGGCACCCGTGTCCGTCCCGTACGACCCGGGCGACAGCGCCAAGTTCCGCAAGCTGAACCGCCAGATCGAGCAGCTCGAGAAGGAGTACGGCGGCGACCTGGCCAAGCTCAAGGACGCCCAGTACGCCGCCAAGAAGGCGCACGACAAGTCGAAGGTCCTGGAGAAGGACCTCGTCGAGGCCCGCAACGTCGTCGCCCGGCTCGCCGCGACCAAGTACATGATGAACGGCGAGGACCCCACGGTCACCTTCGTGTCCGCCGCCGACCCGAGCGAACTCCTCAGCAACGCCAGCCTGGTCAGCCACCTCGCCCAGAACAACGCCGCGAAGGTCGAGCAGATCCAGAAGCTCGTCAACGACCAGGCCCAGGCCCGCAAGAAGGCCGAAGAGAAGATGGCGCAGCTCAAGGCGGAGATCAAGGACCTGAAGAGCCGCCAGGCCAAGATCAAGCAACTGGTCAAGAAGTACAAGCCCGAGTCGCCGAGCATCGGCATGGGCGGCGTCACCCCCCGCATGCTCAAGACCAAGAACACCATCGACCTGGAATTCGGCCCGTTCCCCACCATCGGCTGCGTCCGCAACACCGGCGACCCCCAGGACCACGGCACCGGCCACGCCTGCGACTTCATGGTGACGACCGGCGGCGTGATGGCGTCCGGCAGCGCAAGAGCCCAGGGCGACCAGGCCGCCCAATACGCCATCTCCCACGCAAGCGCCCTAGGCATCAAGTACGTGATCTGGCGCCAGCGCATCTACGACATGCGCAGCCCCGGCTGGCGCATGATGGAGAACCGAGGCGGCAACACCGCAAACCACTACGACCACGTCCACATCTCAGTCTTCTAACCGCATCCCCCGCCGCCCAGGGCCGGAGCACACGAGAGGCACATCCAGGGCACTCGTGCCCGGAATAGTTCCCCACGTGTCACCAATCGCCTCGCGCATCCGTTCCCAACTGGACGGCATGAGACGCGCGTAGGTCCGAAGCGTGACCCCAGGGCCGGCGTGCCCGAGGAGACCGCACATCGCTCAGTGATGGCCGCTCCGACCGCCGCCACCCGTTCCACCAGCCACGGGTGGAGACGTGGGCGAGAATCACCCGGACGTAATTCGGCGCGATCACCTGCTGCCGCCCCCGCAGCCACGCTTTCATCAACGACGGCCGCTGGGACAACACATCGATCTACGACTATCGGACACTAAAGGGCCCGACTACGCCGCCACGAACAGCCGCCCGCGCGCCTCAGCCATCCTGTCAGCGAGCTGCATGGGCGTCATCGCCTCCAGCAGCATCCACCCCGTTGATCCCGGCATCATCGCCCACCACCGGAAGGTGTGCTGTCCGAACCAGACCGAGGCGCCCGGGAACCGGCGTTGCAGCGTGATGACCGCCGCCGTCTCATCATCAGGAGCGTCACCGGCCCACGACCTCACGACCGAGACCCCGGACGGCCGGACGCCGCAGACTCGGCCATGAACGCGACGATCCGGTCCACCGCGCCGTCCAGGTCGGTGACCGGGTGAAGGTTGCCGACCCGCCACCACGAGACCTGGCCCTTGCGCCGGTTCACCACCACGTAGCCGATGACGTCCAGCGCCGTCCCGCCCGTCCGGGTGATCGTCAGACCGGGCACCGCGTCGCGCAACTGGACGCACAGACCATGCGCGACCAAGGCCCGGTACAGGTCACCCAACACACGAAGTTCGGCGTCACGGGAGATCGAAGGACCCAGCATCAGTTTCTCGCTTTCGTTGGAAGCAGAGCCGACGGCACGGGGTCTGGCCCGCCCTCCCACACACGCGTGACCAATGGGGGCAATGGGGGTGATCACGCCGCGGGCCATCCTCGTCGCGCCGCCGGCTCTGCCGTTCAATGCGCCCTGGCCAGCCCATCGGGCCAGCCGAAAGCGCTAGTCGAAGTGGTCGTCAGCCGACCCGTTGAGCTGTCCGGCCTGAGCAGTCACAAAGCGAGCAACCTGCGCCGCCGCGCCCGGCACGTCGTCGACCGGGTGCTTGCTGTCGTCACGCCGCCAAGTGAACGTCCGCCCGGAGGCCCCGACGAACACCCACACGAACAGGCCCGGCTTGGCGGTACTCACCAGCAGCCCCGGCATGTCCTCGTCCAGCCGGACGGCCATGCCCAGGCCGAGGAGCGAGGTCCGCAGATCAGCCAGAAGCCGCAACTCGAAGTCCCGCGCGTTCACGACTCCGCACCGTCCCGCCGCCCGGACGCTTGGCCGGTCCCCGCGCAGTCAGGGCACGAGTCCTGACGGCTGTCAGCCGGAACGCCCGCCACGTGCCCCGGCGCCAACGTCCGTCGCGCCACACGCCGCTTGAACCCGCGTCCTCTGAAGAGGTGCAATCGCTCGCCATGACGACACCGTGCCAACGAGTCACGTTGCGTCACTACGCCGTGATCATCTCGTCTCGGACGTCAACGTCTTGCAACTGTCTCGACTTTGTCTCGTCTTCGATCTCGTGTCGCGCCTAGCCTGGTGAACGCCCGCCTAGAGAGGACAGCCGGTGTCTCCCCAACCGATCCTGTTGCACGTCGTGATCCGTCAGCGCCGCCTACACCGGTACGGCATGTTCCAGGCCGCCTACAACGAGGCCGCTAAGAAGATCGCGCCCGAACTCACCGGCACCGCACCCAGCCGCGCCCAACTCCACCGCTGGACGTCCGGCGAACTCAAGCGCCTCCCCTACACAGACCACTGCCGCGTCTTAGAAGCGATGTTCCCCGAGTGGACCGTAGACGAGCTGTTCGCCCCATGCCCGCCGCACGTCATGGCGGACGAGCCCACCGCCTACGCCCCCAGCGACGAACGCGCCGATCTCGAATCGACCGCCGACCGCATAGGCCCCAACCCCTACGCCGACGTCACCGCCGTCTTCCCCACCCGCGCCGAGTTCTCATTCGCCCACCCACCACACGCCCTGCTCGACGGCGCAAGCAGCATCCGGGCCGCCGGCCTCTCCCTCAACATGCTGTGCCAGCAGTACCCCGACCAGCGCCTACACCAGCTCATTGAGGGCGGCACCACCCTGCAGGCCCTGTTCCTGGACCCCCGAGGGCGATGCCATCCAGGCCCGCGAACGGGAAGAGGGCTACACCGACAACCACCTCACGACCCTCACCCGCCTGAACATCGAGGTACTGACGCGCCTGCGCAGGCGCCTGTCACCCGAGGCCCAAGACGGGCTGTCGGTCGCCGTCTACGACGAGACGATCCGGTTCAACATCACGCTCATCAACGACAAGCTATGCGTGATGCAGCCCTACCTACCGAACGCCCGCGGAGTCGACTCGCCCACCTTCCTCGCCGAGCGCAACTCGACCGGCACCGGCCTGTATGGGACGTTCGAAGAGATCTTCAATTCGCTCTGGGAATGAGGCCGAACCGTATGACCGACGCACCAGCCGCACTACTACCCGTGGCCCTCCGAGCAGCGGAGATAGCCAGCGAACTAGTGCGCACACGCGTCCCCGGCCTGCTCACCGCCAAGGGCGACCGCGACATGGCCAGCGAAGTCGACTACGCCGTAGAACGCGCCGTCCGCGACCACCTCAAAAAACGAACCCCCGACATCGCCATACTCGGCGAAGAAGAAGGCATCACCGGAGACACCACCGGCGAACTCCTCTGGGCCATCGACCCGGTAGACGGCACCGCCAACTTCGTCCGCAACATTCCACTCTGCGGCTTCTCACTCGGCCTGATAGAGAAGGGCCGCCCCGTCGTCGGCGTCATCGACCTGCCGTTCCTCGGCACGCGCTACCACGCAGCCCAGCACACCGGCGCCTACCTCGGAGACCGCCGCATCCAAGCCAGCATGACCACCGACCTCAAAGACGCAATCGTCGCCATCGGCGACTACGCAGTAGGCGAAAACGCCGAAGCCAAGAACCGCCGACGCATCGCCCTGACCGAACACCTAGCCGCCAACGTCCAACGCGTCCGCATGCTCGGCTCAGCCGCCATAGACCTAGCGTGGGTCGCAGAAGGCAGGTTGGACGCCAGCATCACGCTTTCCAACAAACCTTGGGACATGGCCGCCGGAGTCATCATCGCCCGCGAAGCCGGAGCCAAGGTCACCGACCAGGACGGCAGCGACCACGCCTCTACCTCGGCCGCCACCGTGGCTACGACTCCCGCACTGGCCGACGACATCAGATCCCTGATCAGCACTACGAGCGAAGCCCAGTCCCGCAGCTAAGTACGGACAAGCACGCGATACCTTGCCGAATTCCGCTGTTTTGGATCAAGGGGCGGCGGCGCTTGCGCCGCTGCGCGGCCCCGCGCCAGGCCGCCCGGAGCGTGCGGCGTGGGCGCCGGTCACCGGACGGATGCACCTACGGAGGGCCGAGGACGGCGACGTGGCGAGCACGTACCTGGAGAGCTTCGAACGGGTTTGGGCCTGCAGCTCAGATCGCAAGCCTGGCTGCCGGCCC
>NZ_JBEZGN010000062.1:0-33151 GCF_040650055.1 Spirillospora sp. NPDC048819
GGGTACACGCGGGAGTTCCCGGTGGAGCGGATGATGCGCGACGCCAAGATCACCCAGATCTACGAGGGCACCAACCAGATCCAGCGCATGGTCATGGCACGCCAGCTCCTCAAGTGAGGTAACGGACGGATGCGCGGCCGCGGCCCACTGCCTACGGCGGCGTGCGTCCGTCCCGGCCCGTGAGACCGGGCCGGGACGGATCCGACCTCAAAGATCGTGCTCACCGCCACCCGTGGGCGTCGGGCTCAGCGGTGAGAGACGGTGACCATGACCTTGCCGTCCTTGGCCACGTACGGGTGGAGCGTGATGCCGTTGAAGGTCGCGGTCGAGTGGGCGTGCTGCGCGTCCACGATGGCGATGCCCTGTGACATGTGGTCGCGGAAGGCGAACCTCACACGGGTGCCCTCGACGTTGACCTTGATCGGCGCCACCCCGAACTTCTTGTCGAGGGTGATCTGCTGGCCGTCGGTGATCTCGACCGTGCAGTCCGCGTCGCGGCATTCCTTCAGGGCGGCGTCGCCCTTGGAGGAGGCCGTGTCCGACTGAGGCGCCGCCGCGGACGGTACGGTCTCGGCGCCGGCCGGGGCAGGCGGCGGCGCCGGGGCGGCCGCCGCGGCGGTGATGCCGCCGGCGAGCGCCAGCGCGGCGGTCGCGGCGGTCGTGGTGAACAGGGTGAGAATCCTTGTCGACATCCTGTGGACTCCTAACGAAGTGACTACTCTCTGTCACTATCCTGCTACCCACAGTATTGAATCAAGAACATTAGAGGTCAGGCGGGTGGGCGCTCGTCCACGAGGAGGGTCTGCATCGCCCGGCCGAACTCGCCGGACATGTCGGCGAGCGTCGCCTCGCACAGGGCGCTCCCGCCCGGGCTCGCGTCGAGGGACGCGGCCATGCACAGCCAGTCGCCGACCGGGTCGCGGTGCAGCGCGACGGTCAGGTCCGTGTTGATGATCAGCCACTTGGCGAGGTCGAGCTGGCTGCCGATGCCGGACGCGCTGTCGGCCAGCGTCAGCGCCCGCACCAGCGGCGTGTCGGATTCGCCGGGGATCAGCGGGATGCGAGGGCGCGCCCAGGTCGTGCCCGGCCCCGGCTGCCCGAAGGTGCCGTGGACGAGGCGCCACTCCATCGCGGAGAGGTAGCCGCCGGTGTGGACGCCGGGCCACTCCGGGAACGGCGGCGTCGTGCCGGGGAGCGGCGGCGGAGGGGGCGCGTGGACGACGGCCTCCAGGTGGGACGGCGCCTCCATGATCCGCCAGGCGGTGGCGCGGACGACGGGACGGTCCTCGTGCGTCATCTCCGCTTCGAGGAGCGTGATCCGCTTGCCGGGGCGGACGACGCGGACGGTGATGTCTAGCGTCGCCACCGGGACGGGGCTGAGGATCTCGACGGTGACCCGCGCGACCCGGGTGCCGGGGACGGGGTCGTGCCGTTCGAAGGCCCGTCCGATCAGGCCCGAGACCGGGCCGCCGTGCTGGAAACCCGGCGACCACGGCCCCGCCGTGGCGGGGGTGCTGGCGAACCGCCCGTCGCCGAGCGGTTCGTAGAACGCCTCGGCGGGCGCGTCCTCGGTCATGCGGCTCCTCCAAATCTAGAATGCCATTCTAGACAGGTCAGCCGCAGAGCTTCTGCGTGGCGGTGTCGGTGTCGATGCCCGGCCGGGGCGACGGCGACGCGCCCGGCGACGCCACCTCGACCTTCCGCACGCCGTCCCAGTTCGCGCCGACCATGACCTGCACCTTCGACCCGAGCGAGGACACCTTCTTCAGTTTGGCGCCCGGGATCGCGGCGGCCAGGGTCTTGGCGGAGTCCGCGCCGTCCGGCCCGTACTGGACCTGGGTCTTCTGCAGGCCGGTCCGCGCCACGCCCGGGGGGACGGTGACGTCGAAGCCGAGCTCCTCCAGCTGCCCGCCCGCCTTCGTCGCGAGGCCCCGCGTGCCGATCGCGTTCAGGACGCGGACGGAGATCTCCTCCGGCGGCACCGTCAGCCCGTTCCCGGGCTTCTGGGACGGCGTGGCGCTCGGCTTCTTCGCCTGCTCCGCCAGCGGCTCGTCCTTGCGGATCTTGGTGAACAGGTCCCGCGCCTTGCCCTGGTCCCACTGGACGGTCGACTGCGCGGACGCCGAGTTCCACAGGACGGCTTGGTGGTCGGGGTTGGCGAGCGGGACCTTCGCGAACGTCATGTCGTCGGTCGACAGGTTCTTCATCTGGTCGGCGAGCTCGGGCAGGTTGTCGGCGAGTTCGGGATCGACGCGCAGCGACTTCAGCGCCGCGTTCAGGAACTTCGTCGACTTGACGGGGTCGCCGAGCGTCTTCGTCGACAGCGCCTGCTTCAGCATCGACGCCATGAACTGCTGCTGCCGGTCGATGCGCCCGAGGTCGCTGCCGCCCGTCAGCGAGTAGCGGGCGCGGGCGAACGCCAGGGCCTTCATCCCGTCCACGTGCGACGTGCCCGCCGGCAGCTTCAGCCCGCTCTTGGCGTCGTCGACCGGCTGCTCGGTGCACACGTCCACGCCGCCGAGCGCGTTCACCATGTGCACGAACCCGTAGAAGTTGACCTCGACGTAGTGGTCGATCGACAGGCCCGTCGCCCGCTTGATCGTGCTGACCGTGAGGTCGGGCCCGCCGAACTGGTACGCCCAGGTCAGCTTGCCCGGACGGGACGGCACCCGCGTCCCCTTCGCGCCCTCCGAGCCGTTCGACTTGTGCGCCGGGATCGTGACATGGGAGTCGCGCGGCAGGCTCACGATCGACACGCTGTCGTGGTCGCGGGACACGTGCACCAGCATCATCGTGTCCGAGCGCTCGCCCTGCTGATGCCCGAGCTTGGCCGCCTTCTGCTGCGCCTTCGTCAGCCCGTCGCGGCGGTCGACCCCCGCCACCAGGATCGTCATCGCGCCCTTCGGCCCGTCGCCCTCGCCGAGACCGCCGACCGACACCTTGTCGATCATGCCGGTCACATAGTTCTGGAACGCCCACGCGCCGCCCGAGGTGAGCAGCACGAACGCCGACATCGTCCCGGTCAGCATCAGGAACCGCTTCTGCCGCCGCGCGGTCATCGCCGCGCGCGGGCTCAGCCCCCGGCCGGGACGGCGGGGGCCGCGCGGGCCCTCCACCGGCACCCGCGGCGCCGGCATCCCGTCGATGGTCACGCCCTCGATGTCGCCGTCGCCGCCCGCCACCGCGTGGGAGCCCGGACGAGGCCGGAAGTAACGCTCCAGCGGATCGGCCTCCGGCCCGCCGGTGTCGCCGCGACCTGAGTCGTGCCCGTCTGCCATGCCGGCCGCCGCCTCCCGAGGACGTCGTTCTGACGCGAGTCCACACCACTCTAAAGTGGGGAACACCCGTCCGTTCGCTACCTGGACCTCGTGTCCTTGGAGTAACGTGGCGCCGTCTCGACCACACCCCGGCGGCCCGCACGCGAACTGGGTGGCGTGGGCTGCGTCAGACAAGCGAGCAAGAGAGGATTGGGGCGCCGCACTCCGGTCATCGGCCGGAAGGCGCCCGCGAGCCCACCATGAATTCGTCTCCCGATGTCCAGCGCGCCATGAACCAGGAAACCCAGTACGCCGTGAAGCCCCGCTCCGACTCCGGTGAACGCACCTGGCCCGCCGTGTCGGTGGTGATGCCGGTCCTCAACGAGCAGCGCCATCTGACGGAGGCCGTACGCGGCATCCTCACCCAGGACTACCCGGGCGAGCTCGAACTCGTGCTCGCCATCGGGCCGTCCCGCGACAGCACCGAGGAGATCGCCCGCGGGCTCGCCGCCGAGGACCCGCGCGTCCTCGTCGTCGCGAACCCGACGGGACGCACCCCGCAGGGCCTCAACATCGCGATCAAGGCGTCGCAGTACTCGATCATCGTCCGGGTGGACGGGCACTCCCTGCTGCCGGACGACTATGTCCGCGCCGCCGTCGAGACGATGGAGGAGACCGGCGCCGACAACGTCGGCGGGATCATGGCCGCGGAGGGCGTCACCCCGTTCGAGAAGGCGGTGGCGCGCGCGATGACGTCCAAGCTCGGCGTCGGCAACGCCCGCTTCCACACCGGCGGCGAGGCGGGCGAGGTCGAGACCGTCTACCTCGGGACGTTCCGCCGCAGCGCCCTCGACCGCGTCGGCGGCTACGACGAGACGTTCGTCCGCGCGCAGGACTGGGAGATGAACCACCGCATCCGGGAGACCGGCGGCCGGATCTTCTTCACGCCCCGGATGCGGGTCACCTACCGCCCGCGGCCCAACCTGCGGGCCCTCGCCAAGCAGTACTTCCACACCGGCCGCTGGCGGCGCGTCGTCGGACGCGAGCACCAGGGCACCCTCAACCTGCGCTATCTCGCGCCGCCGATCGCCGTGGTCGCGATGACCGCGGGCGCGGTCGCCGGCGCGTTCGGGTTCTGGCCGGGCTGGCTGCTGCCCGGCGGGTACGCGGCCGCGATGGTCGCGGGCGCCGCCGTGGAGGGCCGGGGCCTGCCGGCGTCGGCCTGGGTGCGGCTCCCGCTGGTCTTCGCCACCATGCACCTCACCTGGGGCGTCGGTTTCCTCACCAGCCCGCCGCGGCTCGGCCAGCCCACCCCGGTCAAACCCGGCCAGTCCGTCCACTAGCGGGGGAATTGGGAAACCACCCGTTAACCCCTGCCGTCTCAGGATGTGTCAGGGTTAGGTTGGGCGGGATCTTCGCCGCCCAACCGGTTTGGAGGTGGCCATGTCCAACGGAGCACGCCACGGCCTCGGCGCGCTGATCGGCGTGGTGCTGACGCCCGTGATCGCCGCCTGTCTGCTGTACGGTGCGGGCGAGCTGCAACGGGTCGCCCGGTACTCCCTCGGGAGCTTCCGGAGCTACCACGGAAGCGACCTGTGGATCGGGACGGGCCTCATGCTCGTGACGGCGATCCTGGTGGGCCTCGTCGTGGGCACACGGGTCTCGCCGGTCGCCTCGCTCATTCCCGGTGCCGTTTTCGCCGGCATCGGCGTCCTCTGGGTCGTGGACCCTCTCTGGATGTTGCGGAACACCTCGAGGGACCTTCCTGACACCCTCGCGCACGGCTACATGATGTTCGGCCCCTATGGCCTCTTCCTGCTTCTTGGCGGGGTGCTCCTGGTGGCGTCCGTGGCGCCGTCGCGGTGGAAGTCCCGGACCGCGGCAGGGGCCGCACCCCGTTTCGGCGGGCCGCCGCCCGCTCCGATGGGTCAGCCTCCCATGCACGGCGCCCAGGCGCCCATGGGGGCCCACCACGCGCCGCAGGCCTCCCCCGCACCGGGACAGAACCCGCCGTGGCAGGGCGGCGCACCCCAGTACGGGCAGCCGCCCGCTCAGCTCGGCGCCTCCAACCCGCCCCCGCTGCCGGCCGCCCCTCCCGCGTCCCCCGCGCCGCCGCCCGCCGGCGACAAGCCCAGGTCGTCCTCCCAGAGCGACCCGGACGACGACAACCCGGGCGAGTGGACCCAGATGTACGGCGGCAACCGCCCGACGTGATCACTCCGGTAGACGGCCTTCACGACCCCCGACCGGACGTCAAGCCGTGGTCAGAGTGCGGCGAGGACGCCGGGGATGTCGTTGACGACCATCGCGTCGAAACCGGCGGCGGCGTAGGCCGGCGCCGTCTCCGGGGTGGGGCACCAGACGACGACCTCAAGGCCCGCCTTGTGTGCGACGTCCACATAGTGCGCCAGGGGGTGCAGCCGCGTGTCGGGGTGGTCGAGGCCGCACGAGCCGGTGTGCACGGCGACCACGTCCATCCCGAGGCCCGCCGCGGCCGGGACGGCGTTCCACAGCGGGTACCGCAGCCACGTCAGCAGGCCCAGCGGGACGCCGGGCAGCTCGTCCTTCAGGAACGTCAGCAGTGACGGGTCGAACGAGGTGACGAGCAGCCGGCGCCGCCGGGCCTCGCGCTTCAGCACCGGAAGGAGCAGCGCGCCGGTGCGGCGGGACGGGGCGTCCACCGCGTCCTCCAGGACGGTCTTGACGTCCACGTCCACCGCGACGTCCGCGGGCAGCGCGTCGAAGATCTCCGCGAGGCGCGGCAGCCCGCTGACCGCGGCGGGCAGGTCGACGATGTAGTCCCCGTCGGGGGTGGTGGGGTCGTGCCGCAGGACGAGGTCGTCGTCGGCGGTGCGCGTCACGTCGATCTCGACCCACGGCGTGCCCGGGGCACGGCGGCACGCGTCGACGGCGGCGAGCAGCGACGGCAGCGTGTTCTCGGCGACGAGCGACTCGGAGCCGGGCGGCGTCAGGTCGCCCGAGCCGTAGCCGCGGTGGCCGATGATCGCGGGGACGCTGTCGAAGATCGGGGTCCGCGAAGAGGTCAAGGGGTGTCTCCGGTGGCGAGGTGTTCGGCGACGACGACGTCGAGGGGCTGGGTCACCTTGAGATTGCGCTCGCTGCCCGCCACCACGCGGATCGGGACGTCCGGCAGATAGCGGTGGACGATGCCGCAGTCGTCGGTGGCGCGCAGCTCCGGATCGGCGAGGGCCAGCTCGTACGCCTTGCGGATCGTGCCGAGCCGGAACCCCTGCGGGGTCTGGAACCGGAACATCGTCTCGCGCGGCGGCATGGACACGACCACGCCGTCCTCGACGACGACCATTGTGTCGGACGCGGGCAGCCCGACCGCGACGGCCTCGTGGGCGTCCAGCGCGTCCAGGACGCGGTCGATCACCGGGTGGTCCACGAAGGGGCGGGCCGCGTCGTGGAACAGCACCCGGACGTCGTCGGGGCGCCCGGACAGGGTGCGCAGCGCGGCGATCGTGGAGGCGGTGCGCGTGTCGCCGCCCTCGATCACGGCGGCCGTCTTGCGGAACGGCGCGGCGACCGCGGCGGCCTCCCGCAGATGCCCGGCCGCCATCACGACCACCACCTCGCCGATGCCCGGATGCGTGTCGAACCTGTCGATCGCATGCGCGAGCATCGGGCGCCCGCCGACGTCGATGAGCTGCTTCGGGCGTCCCGCGCCCATGCGCTCGCCGACACCGCCCGCCAGTACCACCGCAACGGTCCGCGTCGCCATCTCACCTCGGCCATCCACGACACCCGGTCACCGGGCCACTACGCTGTGCATCGGCACATGATGTCCCGACCGGCCGGAGGCCCCGATGGATCAGGTGCTCGGGTGCGACCGTCCGGCCACGCTCAACGTACCGGACCGCCCCGCGATCATCCGCCCGGAACGAGAGGCGGTCGAAGCCGTGGACGACGACGGCCTCATCGGCGCCCGCGTGGTGCGCCCGTGCGCTCCGCTCGTCGCCCGGTGGGCCGCCCGGCGCGGGCTCACGCCGGGCGCCGTCTCGGCGATCGCCCTGGCGGCCGCGGCGCTCGCCGCGGTGTGGTTCTCCGCCGGGACGCGCGGCGGGCTGGTCACCGGGGCGCTGCTGCTGTGCGTCGCGCTCGTGCTCGGCCCTGCGGGCCGGGGCGGCGCGGACGGCCTGCGCTCCGGGCGGGCCGGCCCGTCCGGCGGGCGGCCGGCCGCCCTCCTCGGCCGGGTCGAGGAGTTCGCGGTGTACGCGGGGCTGGCCGCCGGGGCCGCCGCGTCCGGCGGGGGCCTCTGGCGGGCGGCGGCCGGCGCGGTCGCGCTGCTGGCGGTCCGGCACACGATCGAGGCGTCGTTCGCGGCGAGCCGGACCCGGCCGCCCCGCTCGGCCCGCCGGGGCGCCTTTCTGCGGCGGGCCCGCAACAGCCTCGGCCTGCCGCTCGGCGAGCGGTTCGCGCTGATCTCCGTCACCGCCGCGTCCGCCGGCGCACGGCCGGCGTTCGCCGCGCTCCTCGCCTGGGGGGCCGCGGCCACCGCCGTCACCCTGACCGAACGATCGAGGAGGTCCCTCACATGACCGCCACGCCCGCGCCCGCCCGCACCGCGCCGGGCACGACCGTCCGGGCCTACCGCGACGACGGCCCCGCGTGCCGCGCGCTCGGCCGGTTGGCGCGGGGACGGCTCCCGCCGCTGCCCGCCACCGCCGCCGCGGCCGCCGCGACGGCCCTCCTGCTGCTCCCGGAGGGCCACGGCGGGCCCGCGCCGGCGCTGTTCGCCCCGGTCATCGTCCTGCTGCTGGCGGGACCCGCTTCCGCGCACCCGCACACCGGACGGCTGGACTGGCTCGTACCGCCCATGTCGCGCGGGATCGAGTATGGTTACCTCGCTGTGCTGGGGTTCGCGCAGGCGGTTCCGGCGCCGCTCGTCTACGTGCTGATCGCGGTTCTCGCGCTCCACCACTACGACATCGTGTACCGCACCCGCCACGGGTCCCGGCCACAGGAGTGGGTCCTGCGCGCCGGGCTCGGCTGGGAGGGCCGGATGCTGTTCGCGGCCGTCACGGGCCTGTTCGGCCTGCTCCCGTTCGCGTACGCCGCGCTGGCCGCCTACCTTGGCGTCTTGTTCGGCGGCGAGTGCGTCGCCACGTGGATGCGCAACAGCCGCGGCAGCGGCGTGATGGTCGACCTGAAGGAAGAGGAAGCATGATCGGCATGGTGCTGGCGGCAGGAGCGGGCCGGAGGCTGCGTCCGTACACCGACACCCTCCCCAAGGCCCTGGTCCCCGTGGACGGCGAGACCACCATCCTGGACATCGCCCTGAGCAACCTCGCCGAAGTCGGCCTGAACGACGTCGTCATCGTCGTCGGCTACTGCGCGGGCGCCGTCGAGGAGCGCAAGGCCGCCCTTGAGGAGCGGTACGGCGTGAGCATCACGCTGGTTCACAACGACAAGGCCGAGGAGTGGAACAACGCCTACTCCATGTGGCTGGCTCGTGAGCACTTCTCCAAGGGCGTCCTCATGGTCAACGGCGACACGGTCCATCCGGTGAGCGTCGAGAAGACACTATTGGCGAACCGCGGACCGGACATCCTCCTGGCGGTGGACGATGTCAAAACTCTCGCCGACGAGGAGATGAAGGTCATCCTCGACGGCGAGGGCCACCTGAAGACCATCACCAAGCTGATGGACCCGTCCACCGCGAACGGCGAGTACATCGGCGCCACCCTGATCGAGCCCGTCGCCGCCGGACCGCTGGCCGACGCGCTCAAGGCCACCTGGGAGCGCGACCCCGACCTCTACTACGAGGACGGCTACCAGGAGCACGTGAACCGCGGCGGCCGCATCGGCGTCGCGCCCATTGGCGAGGTCGACTGGGTCGAGGTCGACAACCACGACGACTTGGAGAAGGCCCTCCGCATCGCCAAGGGCTACTAGGCCGCCCCCCACGGCCACCGACAGCGCGGACGACGAGGAGGCTCATGCCCCTGCTGACGCGGATGCTGAACGCGCCGCTCTCCATCGATGTGCGGCGCGGCGCGATCGCCGCCCTCGGCGAGCTGCTCGCCGACAAGCGGATCGCCACCGAGGGCCGCGTGGCGATCGCGGTCGGCCCCGGACAGGGCGACCAGATCGCCGAGCACGTCCGGCCGTCCCTGTCGGCCTGCGAGGTGTACCAGGTGGCGGGCGGCACCGTGGACGCGGCCGTCGACCTGGCCGGCAAGCTGCGCGCCGGTTCCTACGAGGCCGTCGTCGGCATCGGCGGCGGCCGGACGATCGACGCCACCAAGTACGCGGCGACGCTGTCGGGCATCCCGATGGTGTCGGTCGCCACGAACCTGTCCCACGACGGGATCTGCTCGCCGGTCGCCTCGCTCACGCACGAGAACGGCAAGGGCTCCTTCGGCGTCGTGATGCCGCTGGCGATGGTCGTCGACCTCGACTACGTGCACGCAGCGCCGCCGCGGCTCGTCCGCGCCGGGGTGGGGGACGTGCTCAGCAACTTCTCCGCCGTGGACGACTGGCTGCTCGCCTCGGAGCAGTGCGGCGAGCGGGTCGACCGGATGGCGCTCACCGTCGCCCGGACCGCCGCCGAGGCGCTGCTCCACCAGCCGGAGTCGATCGAGTCCGACCGGTTCCTGACCGTGCTGGCCGAGAGCCTGGTGCTGTCGGGGATGTCGATGGCGTTCGCGGGCGACTCCCGTCCCGCCAGCGGCGGCGACCACGAGATCCTGCACGCCATCGACCACCTCTACCCGGACACCGCCAACCACGGCGAGCTGGCCGGGCTCGGCACCGCGTTCTGCTACCACCTGCGGGCCACCCACCTCGGGGAGGGCGCAGAACGGCTGGACGAGATCCTCACGTGCCTCGGCCGGCACCGGCTGCCCCGCCTGCCCGCCGACGTCGGGCTGTCGGTGGAGCAGTTCGCGGACGCCGTCCTGTACGCCCCGCGGACCCGGCCCGGCCGCTATACGATCTTGGAATACCTCGGCCTCGACAAGGGTGAGACCCTCAAGGCGGTGGAAGAGTATGTCCAGGCCCATGGAGGCTGAACTCCCCGGGCGGAGCAGATCCCCCGAGCCCCCGGACGGCGACGATCGGCCGGACCGCAAAGGAGCCGGGGTCGCCGACGTCCGCCGGTACGGCCAGCCCCCCGGACTGAAAGACCGGCGCAACGAGGAGCACTGGGCCGGCCGCATCTACATGCGGGACCTGTCCCCGTACTTCTCCTGGATCGCGCTGCGCCTCGGGTTCAGCCCCAACCAGCTCACCTACCTGATGATGGCCTGCGGCGTCCTCGCCGGCGTCGTGGTGTCGCTGCCCGCGTCCGGTACCGGTGCGCTGTGGACGGCGCTCGGCGGCGCCGCGCTCATCCAGGTGTACCTCCTGCTCGACTGCGTGGACGGCGAGGTCGCCCGCTACCTGCGGCGGACGTCGGTCGCCGGGGTGTTCCTCGACCGGATCGGCCACTACCTGTCGGAGGTCGCGCTGCTCATCGGCCTCGGCTTCGCCGCCCAGGGCGGCTGGGAGAGCGGCGGCTGGGTCGAGCTCGGCCTCGTCGCCGCGCTCGGCGCCGCGCTGATCAAGGCGGAGACCGACAACGTCGTCGTCGCGCGGGCCAAGTCGGGCCTGGCCGCCGACCCGGCCGGCGGCGACCGCGCGCTGCGTCCCCGCTCCACCGGGATCGCGCTCGCCCGGCAGGCGGCGTCCATGCTGCGCTTCCACCGCATCATCGGGGCGGTCGAGCTGTCCCTGCTGATCGTCGCGGCCGCGGTGGTCGACACGGTCTTCGGCACCGAGACGCCGGCCGCCACCCGCGTCCTCATGGCCGCGGTGGCCGCCGTCGCGGTCGTCCAGACGCTGCTGCACCTGGTCAGCATCCTCGCCTCCCGGAGGCTGAAGTGACCTCCAGCCTGGACGAGGAAGCCGTGGACCCGAAAGAACACTCCTCGCGCGCGGAGGGGGGCATCGCGCTCAGCGTCGTGGTCCTGACCATGGGCAACCGCCCGGCGGAACTGGCCCGCGCGGTGCGCAGCGCCTTCGAGCAGGAACACGTCGGCGTCGAGGTCGTGCTCGTCGGCAACGGCGTCGCGGGCGACTGGTCGCCGGGCGACGACCCCGTCTTCGACGACGAGCGCGTGAGGCTCCTCCGCCTGCCGAGCAACGTCGGGATCCCCGCCGGCCGCAACCGCGGCGTGGCGGCGTCGTCCGGCGACGTCATCCTCTTCCTGGACGACGACGGCTGGTACCGCTCCACCCGGCTCGGCGCGCACCTGCGCGACAGGTTCACCGCCGAACCGGACCTCGGCGTCGTCTCGTTCCGCGTCCGCGACCCCGAGGGCGGACGCGGCGAACGCCGCCACGTACCCCGGCTGCGCGCCGGCGACCCCGAGCGCTCCTCCGCCGTCACCACGTTCCTCGGCGGCGCCTGCGCCGTCCGCCGCGCCGCGTTCGACGCCGGCGGCGGCCTCCCCGAGGACTTCTTCTACGCCCACGAAGAGACCGACCTCGCCTGGCAGATCCTGAACGCCGGCTACCGCATCGTCTACGACGCGGCCGCGGTCATGTTCCACCCCGCCGTCCTGCCCACCCGGCACGACATGTTCTACCGCTACAACGCCCGCAACCGCGTGTGGCTGGCCCGCCGAAACCTTCCGTGGCCGCTCGCCCTCACCTACCTCGCCGTGTGGGTCGCCATGACCGTCCTCCGCGAGCGCAGGCCGAGCGCGCTCAAGCCGTGGTTCAAGGGCTTCGCGGAAGGCTGGCGCAAACCGGCGGGCCCCCGCCGCCCCATCTCCTGGCGCACCGCCTGGCGCATGACGAGAACGGGCCGCCCGCCCATCATCTAGGCCCCGCCCGTCACCTGGGCATCGTCACGGCGGCGAGGATGAGGTGCGCCAGTTCCGCGGTGATGTCGTCCAAGGGGATGTCCTGGTCGCGGGCGGACCAGTGGTGGACGAGGTTGTTGACGGCGCCGATGACGGCGATCATGGTGAGGCGGTAGTCGCGGTCGATGGCCTCGCCGCGCTCGACCGCCTCGCGCGCCATCGCGACCAGGGACTCCTCCCACCGGGCGCGCCAGCTCAGCCGGTGCCGCTCCAGGCCGGCGCTCACCCCGATGACCTCGACGAACGCGATGCGGGCCCAGCGGGGGTCGCTGGCGGTGACGGTGACGAACGCGCGCACGGCGCGTTCGACGCGGGCCGGGAGGTCCGCGTCCGCCGCCTCGGCGTAGGCGGCGGCGAGGGCTTGCGCGGCGCGCTCGTTGATGTCGCGGTGCAGCGCGGCGAGCAGTTCCTCGCGTCCGGAGAACTCCTCGTAGAAGTTGCGGGTCGACACGCTCGCGGTCGCGCACAGCCGTTCGATGGACGTGGCCGCGTAGCCGCGGGTACCGAACAGTTCGAGGCCGGCGGCTAACAGACGCCCCCGCCGTTCGGCGCGGCGCTCCTCGGCCGTGCGGCCGCCGTAGCTGCGTCTGGGCGCGGGATTTCGGCCGGTCATCGTTCTCCGTCCCCCCGTGCGGATGGGGCAGCGTCAGCCTAACCCGCGCGCCCGGGCGCTTTTCACGCCCGCCGGGACGCCGCCTCCCTCAACTGGGCGGACGCGTTCTCGGTGACCGGGGCGCCGTGACCGAAGCAGACGATCTCGGTGTCGAGCGCGGCGAGCCGGACGAACGTCTCCGCGGCGAGCGGCGGGTCGGAGTTGAAGACGCCGAGGACGACCCGGCCGTCGTCCAGCCGCGCAACGGTGTCGCCGGTGAACAGGACGCGTTCGTCCGGGACGTGGACGGCGACGCTGCCGGGCGTGTGGCCGGGCGCCGCCACCGCCACCGCGTGGGTGCCGCCGCCGAGGTCGATGAGGTCGCCGTCGCCCAGTTCGCGGTCCACGCGGACGGGCGGGGGCGGCTCCATGCCGGCGAGGCCCGCCTGGACCTGCTCGAAGATGGGCCGCTCCCAGTCGAGCAGCTTCGGCGGCGGGCCCTTCTCCTCGCCGCGGATGAACGGCGCGTCGGCGCGGTGGGCGAGCACTTCGACGTCGCCCCAGGCGGCGACGTCGGCGGCGGAGCCGACGTGGTCCTCGTGGAAGTGGGTGAGGACGAGGCGGCGCACGTCTTCGGGGTCGCGGCCGAGGGAGCGGACGGCGTCGGCGATCAGCGGCGCGGATCCCGGCAGGCCGCTGTCGATGAGGGTCAGCCCTTCGGGGGCGTCCCAGAGGTAGGCGTGCCCGACGGGGAAGCGCAGGTGGTGGAGGCGCGGGTGCAGGCGGATGACGTCCATGCAGCCGACGGTAGACACGGCCGGAGGAAGAGCCCACGGATATCCGCCCTCGGCGGATCAGCCGAGGGCGTACTTCAGTCGGCGAGGAGCGTGTCGCGCCATCCGGGGTCGGTGGTGAGGACGGTGAGGCGCTGCGTCGCGCGGGACACGGCGACGTAGAGGACGCGCAGCCCGCGCGGGGACTGGGCGGCGATGGTCTCCGGCGCCACGATCACCGCGGCGTCGAACTCCAGGCCCTTCGCCTCGAGGACGTCCAGCACCTGGACGCGCTCGGGCAGGTCGGCGGCGAGGCGCTCGCGGTCGGCCGCGGTCCAGGCGGGGCCGCCGGGCACCGGGTTCCCGCCGGTGGCCGGGTTCCCGCCGGGCGCCGAGTTTCCGCCGGGCGCCGGATTCCCGGCGCGGGCCGGGTTCGCGGGGGGCACCGGGTTCGCGGCGGGGGCCGGGTTCCCGCCGGAGGCCGCGGGGGCGTCGAACGCCGCATCGTCGAAGGCCGCATCGTCGAAGGCCGCATCGTCGAAGGCCGCATCGTCGAACAGGGTCGCCTGGCCGTCCGGCGTGCTCGGTGTGTTCGCCGTGTCCGGCGCGTTCGCGGGCCGGGGCTCCTCCAGCGGCAGCGGGACGATGAGGCCGATGGTGCCCTCCACCTGCCCGAGCAGTTCCTCGGCGGCCTCCCACGCGGAGGCGACGCCGAGGTCGGGGACGACGCGGACGACCGGGTCGATGCCGGAGGTGCGGACGGCGCGGGCCGGGCGGGCGTCGGGCAGCGCCACCGCGAGCACCCGCGCGGACACGGCGGCGATCTCTGTGGAGTTGCGGTAGTTCGTGGTGAGCTCGTACTCGTGCCTGGCCCGGGTGGGCGCCGGGGCGGGCTTGCGGGCGCGGCGGCGGCCCCGGGACGAGCCCCGCGACGCGGGCCGGTCGCCGCCGAGCGCGGCCTCCATGGCCTCCCGGGCGGCGTCGAGGTCCTCCCAGGCGCTCTGGGCCGGGTCCTCCACGATCGTCCAGCTGGCCTGGCGTCCGCGGCGGCCCAGCATCCGCCACTGCATGGGGGAGAGGTCCTGCGCCTCGTCCACGACGATGTGCGCGTACTCGGGGCGTTCCTCCACCACGCCGTCGTCCACGCGCCGGGACCGCTCAAGCCGCTCGATGGACGTCGTCAGCTCCTGCATCTCGGGCTCCCACGTCTCGTCGACCACGTCCTCGCCGGTGAGGATGTTGACGCCGTCCACGACGAACGGGTCGTCCTCGGACGGGGCCCTGCGGCGGCGGGACGGGCGGGGCGGGGAGCCGAGCAGCGCGTCGATCTCGTCGAGCAGCGCGACGTCCTGGTAGCTGAGGGGCGAGTCGTCCCCGGCCCAGGATCGGGCGAGCGGGACGATGTCGGCGTGGTCGAGGTCGCGTCCGGCGGCGCGGCGCAGCCGGGCGGGGTCGCCGAGCGAGCGCAGCACGTCCAGCGGGCGGCGGATCGGCCACCAGGTGACGAGGAAGTCGGTGAACGTGCGCTGCTCGCGGACCCGGGCGTCGAACTGGTCGCGCTTCGGGTCGCCGCCGTTCCCGCCGCCGCCGCGCGCGGGCTCCTCGTCGAGCGAGGCGAGGCCGTCCGCGGCCAGGATCGCGTTCCACAGGCCGGTTTCGGCGCCCTCCGCCGCCTCGGCCGCGTCCGGGCCTCCGATGTCGTTGAAGCGGCCCCAGAGGGCGTCCAGGAGCATTTCGGCGGCCCGGCCGCGCGCGGCGTTGACGCTGCCCCGGCTGCGCCGGTGGACCTCGCTCCTGATCCGGTCGAGACTGCCGCGGTCCAGCGTGACGACGACGCCCTTGAACACCACGCGCAACTCGTCCGGGGCGCCGGGCGCGTGGTCGGTCACCGCGCGCCTCAGCACCGTCGCCATCGCGCCGGCGCCCTTGGCGCGGGCGACCCGCGGCGGATCGTGGACGGTCGCGGTGACGCCGTCGACGAGGTCGCCGAGCGAGCGCAGCGCCGCCGACCCCTCGCCGAGCGACGGCAGCACCCGCTCGATGTAGGCGGTGAACCGGCGGTTCGGGCCGATGACCAGCACGCCCCGGGAACCGAACCGCCGCCGGTGCCGGAACAGCAGGTACGCGACGCGGTGCAGGGCGACGGCGGTCTTGCCGGTGCCGGGGGCGCCGCGCACCAGGACCGTCCCGTCGGCGGGCGCGCGGATCACCTCGTCCTGCTCCCGCTGGATCGTCGCGACGATGTCGCGCATCTCGCCCTCGCGGGTGCGGGCGAGGGAGGCCAGGAACGCGCCGTCGCCGACGATCGTCATCCCGTCGGCCGCGTCCGGGTCGAGCAGGTCGTCCTCCAGGTCGACGACCGTGTGCCCGCGCGAGTGCAGGACGCGGCGGCGGACGACGCCGCGCGGGTCCTCGGGGGTGGCGCGGTAGAAGTCCTCGGCGGCGGGCGCCCGCCAGTCGATCACCAGGGAGTCGTGTTCGCTGGTCCGCACGCCGATGCGGCCGATGTAGCGGATCTCGCGGGAGGCCAGGTCGAGCCGGCCGAACACCAGGCCGTCGTCGGCGATGTCGAGGGCCTGGGCGCGCAGGGCCGCCTGGTGGACCATCGCGTCGCGGTCGACCAGGGAGCCCTTGGTGCCGGCGAGCGACTGGCGATACCCCTCCTGGATCATGGCCTGGGCGTCCGCGCGCATCTCCTCCAGGCGCGCGTAGGCGATGTCGACATGGCGCTGCTCGGCCGCGATCTCTTGATCTTTGACCGTGCCGCCGGGGCCGGTCGGCCGCCCGGTGACCTGGGACGACATGCAGGCTGCTCCTCGCACGTGTATCGCGCCGGGGACGTCCCCCGGCGCCCCGAAGGGGCGAAAGAGACAGCTTATTCGGTCCGCCGGGCCTTCAGCGTGGCGCGGACGTTCCGGCAGGTGAGCGGCGTGCCAGCCGGGACACCAGGCCACCCGGGAGCGCGGGGCCGCCCTCCGCGCGGACGTGCAGTTCCCCCTCGGGCCGCGCGAGCGAGCGGTCGATCGCGTCGAGGACGAGCCGCGGCGGGGTCCCGGCGCCGGCGCGGGCGCAGCGGAACGTCACGCCCCGCCCGCCGTGCTCCGCCCAGAGCGCTTCGGCGTAGGCCGCGACGGCCGCGGACGCGGCCGCGCCGGCCGACGCGCCCGGCACCGGCGCGACCGGGCAGAAGATCATTTCGCTGCGCCCGCGTTCCAGCATGCCCGGCAGCGTCGCCCGGACGACGTGGACGGTGCCGAGGACGTCGGTCCGCAGGACGCGCTCCACCTCGTCCAAGGGCTGTTCCAGCGCGGGCGCGACCGGCGCGATCATCGCCGTGTGGACGACCCGCTGCACGGGACCCGCCATCGCCACCACGTCCGCCACGGCCTCGGGGTCGGTGACGTCGCACGTCCGCACGTGCATGTTCGGGGAACGCAGTGCCGTGGCGGCCAGGCCGGCGGCGTCCGCGTCGACCGCGACGACGTCCCAGGCGGCCGCGGCCAGCCGCCGCGCCGCCAGCGCGCCGAGCCCGCGCGCGGCACCCGTCACCAGCGCCGTCCGCATCATCCGCGCACCTCCTCGGCCGCCTCGAAGGTCATCATCAGGTGCCCGACGGTGCTCGTGCTCAGCGCCCGCGCGCGGTCCAGGCCGAGCCCGCGCAGCTCCTCCGCCACGGGGTGGTCGCCCAGGACGACCTTCGCCCCGCCCGGACGCATCCGCACGTCGGACGGCGTGAGCGTCCAGGGCGTCCGGCGTGTGACACCGTCCAGGCACGAGTAGGCCTCGACGCTGGGCGTCCCCGAACCGCTCGGGATCGGCGCGCCCGGCCTGACCGCCACCTCGATCGCGGTACGGCCGCCGAACCGCACGGCGCACCGCTTCACGCGTCCTGACAAATCCATCGGGATGTCGGCGAGTTCCTTCGGGAACCCCCAGATCGTCCGCCCGGCCTCAAGGGTGAACTCCTGGTTGACCGGCAGCCAGTGGATGAACGCCCCGACCCCCGCCATGCCGCCCCCGGCGATCGTGCGCAGCCGCCCGAGCGTCCCGGACGGCGGCGCCGACCCGGGCGGCCGGACCAGGAACGCGACGGCGAACTCGTGGTAGGGCCCGAGGTCCCCGTCCGCGTACCGGACGAACGCCAGCGAGCAGACGGCCCTGCCGGGCAGCGGCTCGGCGACGTCGAGCCCGGAGTAGGCGATGACGGCCTGCGCCCCTTCGGCGGGCACGGCGAACATCGCCGACGCCACCGCGGCGTCGCGGATCCGGACCGGCAGATCGACCTGTTCCCCTTGGATCGCATGGGCGTGCACGGCGCTTGTCACACCGCTTAGTAGAACAGGTTCTCGTTTTACTTCCAAGGACTGACGGCGTCCGTCTCGTCAGCCCTTCTCGACGGCCGTCCTGATGCGGTCAAGGGTGGCGCGCATCCCGTCCCGGTTGACGCCGGCGCGCCGGTCGGCCCGGACACCGGTGAACAGCCTGCCGAGCAGCGAGACGAACGCGGCGCCCCGGCCGTCGCGCCGCAGGTCCTCCCAGTACTCGGTGAGCCGGACCCGGGGCGCGGACGGGTCGTCCGCGATGTCCTCGATGCGGTATCCCCACAGCGCCACCGGCACCCCGAAGCTCGACACCCGGAACGCGAACGCCTCGCCGGGCACCGCGGCCGTCACCTGGCACGTGGTGAACCACACGCGCGGGCCGATCCGGTTGAACCCGACGAACCTCGTTCCCGGCGCGACCGTCCGCCCGCGCACCCACGCGGCGAACACCTCCGGGCTCCACTCGCGCATCCGCCGCGGATCGGCGACCGCCGCGTACACGGTCTCCGCCGTCGCCGCGACGGACACGCTCTCCTCGACCACCCACTCCCGTTCCATGACCGGATCCTCCCACTTCATGACCGTCCGGTCACACCAGGTGCGCGAATCGTCGCCGCCATGCCGCGTACCAGGCCTTGAACCACGGCTCCGCCTCGGCGAGCGGGACGATGTAGGTGAGCGTCTCGGCGTAGTAGCGGCGCTGGAAGTCCGGCGGCATCCGGTCGAGCGTCTGGACGTTGCTCGCGCGGTCGGCGAGCTTCACCAGCACGGCCTCGCGCGGAGCGTCGCGAAGACGGCGCAGGTAAGCGGACGTCGCGGCGCGCTTGGCCTGGCGCCCGGTACCGGCGGCGGGCGGCTTGGTCACCCAGTCGACCAGTTCGGTCACCTCGGGGCCGAACTCGGCCTCCACGTCGGCGAGGGTGGCCGGGGTGTCCTCGACGACGTCGTGCAGCAGCGCGGCGGACAGGATCGCCGTGTCGGTCACGCCGGGGCCGTGGGTCAGCACCTCCAGGGCCTCCAGCAGATGAACGATGTAGGGGTCGCCGGTCGGGCGCAGCTGGTCGCCGTGCCAGCACCGGGCGGTCTCCGCGGCCCTGCCGAGGCCGTCCAGGTCGATCTCGCCGCCGGTCTCGCCCGCCGCGAGGCCCGCCCTGGCCTCGTCCCAGGTTCGCCAGTGGGTGAAGAGCTCCACTGTTCCTCCGTTCAGTCGCGCGGACGCCACGCACAAGGCAAGGTGGGTGTCCACGGTACGGGAAGGAGGGGACGCGGTCGTGGGCGGAAGCCGGCAGCGCCCCGGTGGCCGGCCGGAGTCCGTGGGCGGGGTCCGCGTGGCCCTCGGCCTGATCTCCGGGGTGGTGGCCATCGCGCTCGTCGCCGTGCTCGTCGACCGGTTCGTCCTCGGCGCGGAGTGGTGGCAGGTGCGGCACACCGTGACCGCCGAACCCGTCACCCCGCAGCGGGAGGTGGGCCCGCCGCCCGGTCCGCTCGCGGTGAGCTGGGAGCACACGACGCGGACGCACCACGGGTCCGTCGCGGGCTACGACGGCGTCGCCTACGCGGTCGCGCAGGGCCAGGTGGTGACGGCGTCCGGGCGCGGGATCGAGGTCCGGGACGCGCGGACCGGCGCGGGCCGCTGGAGCTACCGCCGCTCCGGGTGGACGATGCTCGGCTGGGCGTCGACGGGGTCCCGGCTGTTCGGCTACTTCGAGCGGGACGGCGACCGCGGCGAACGGCTGATCATCGCGTTCGACGCGCTGTCGGGCGGGCTGCTGTGGCGGCGTGAGGGGCTGCGTCCCGCCGCGGTCTCCCGGACGACGCTGCAATGGCCCGCCGGGTCGGACGTGCTGTTCACCACCGACGACGAGCGCCGGACGCTGTTCGGCGTCTCGGCGGTCACGGGCAACCGGGTGTGGCGGCTGCCGCTGCCGCGCGGCTGCCGGCTGTTCGAGGGCGGCGCGCGGCCGTCCGCCGGGCGCGAGGACCTCGCGGCGCTGGCCCTGGACTGCCCGGGCAAGGAGCGGCACAGCCGGCTGCTGGCCGTCGAGCCGGGCAAGGGCGCCGTCCGCTGGGACCGGCGGCTCGGCTCCAAGGAATCACCCGAAGTGTCGATGCTGGACGGCGTGACGCTGGCCTCGGACGGGACGGCGCTGCGCGCGTTCGACGGCGACGGCGAGCAGTTCGGCGTCTGGACGGGTGACGGGGTGTGCGGCGACACCATGTGCCCGGGCGTGCTGAGGTCGGACCGGCTCGTGATCGTCTACCACCCGGACGGCGCGAAGCGCGGCGAGACCCGCATGGAGGCGGTGCGGGTTCCGTCCGGCAAGGTCGAGTGGCGGCGCGAGTCCCCCGCGTACGCGGCGCTCGCGGAGGCGGGCGGCCGTGTGTTCGCGCTGCGTCCCCGGTTGTCGGGGCGGCTGCTGCCGGCGGCCGTCGACATCGTCTCGCCCGGCGACGGGGGCACCACGACCGCGCCCGCGCCGATCTCGATGAACCCCGACCTGCCCGGCCCGCGGCCGTGGCTGGCGGCGGCGGGCGGGCTGCTGTACGCGGCCGTCCCGCAGGCGGCGCCGCGTCCGGACGGCGCCGCGCGGCTGGTCGCGCTCCGCGGCGGGCTCGCGGGGACCGGCCCGGCGGAGCTGGGCGGGGTGCCGGAGGCGGACTGGCCGGACGCCTGCGCGCTGCTGGAGAAGCCCGACCTGGTCGCGGCGCGCGCGGCCGGCCACGTCGCCGAGCCCGCCGCCGCGACCGCCGGGCCGGTCCGGCTGCCGCGCCCGGTGTCCTGCAGGTACGAGCCGCGCGAGGAGGAAGAGGACGGGGACGCCGACGCGGGGTCCGGCGAAGACCCGGACGGCGAGGAGCCGGAGCGGACCGAGCCGGCCACCCCGCGACCGACCGGCCCCGAACCGACCGGCCCCGAGCCGCCCGTGTCCGAACCGCCCGTGTCCGAATCGGCGGCGTCCGAACCGGCGGCGTCCAGCACGGCCGAACCCGAACCGACCGGACCGCCCCGGCCGACCGGCACGGAGTCCGCCGGGTCGAAGTCCCCGACGGCGGATCCCGGCGAGGGCGGCGACACGGGGCGGACCGTCGGCGGCTTCACCGTCAGCGTCCGCTGGGTGGCCAGGACCGATCACGAGGCGTCGCAGATGCTGGACGCCCTCCAGGCCACGCAGGCGAAGGCCCGCAAGCGCCGCGACATCGGCGCGGACGAGGCGTACGAGATCGGCCCGGCGGCCGGCATGATCGCCCTGCGCGTCGGCCGGTACGTCGTGGTGGTCGAGGCCGACCGCCCGCCGGGCGTCGCCGCCCGCCTGGCCCGCTCCGTCGCCTACCGCCTGCACAACCCGTCCTGACGCTCGCTCCTCGGCGGCGCCGGGGAGGCTCAGTACTCGGGGACCGGCTCGGGCTCCGACGCGGGTTCCATGAAGGCGGCGGGTGAGCGGCCGGCCCACGCTTCGAGCTGGGCGACGAAACGCTCGGCGTGGACGGGCCAGTGGAACCGCTCGCGGGCGGCCCGGTAGCCGCGTCCGCCGAGGCCGGCGCGCAGCTCGGGGTCGTCGCGCAGCCGCAGCACGGCCTTGGCGGCGGCCGCCGGGTCGGCGAACGGGACGATCAGCCCGCAGCCGGCGGGTTCGACGATGTCCACGGCGGGCGGGTTCGGCGTGGTGATGACCGGGATGCCGCGGGCCATGTACTCCACGACCTTGGTCGGCATCGAGTGCCGGTAGTTGGGCTCGTCGTGCAGCAGCGCCAGCCCGGCCATGGCGCCCTCGGCGATGCGCAGCGCCCGGTCGTTGGGGACGAACCCGTACCAGCGCAGGATCCCCTCGCGCTGCGCGCCGCGGAGCGCGTCCTTGACGTCGGCGTCGGCGGCCCCGATCAGCTCGACCAGGATGCCCTCGGCGGCCAGCGGACCGGCCATCTCGATCATGTCGAGCGCGCCGCGCGCCCGGGACAGCTGCCCGACGTAGACGGCGCGGCGGCCGTCCGGCCGTCCGGGCGCCACGTCGGAGACGTAGGTCGTGTTGGGCACGACGGGGTGTTCTTCGCGGAACCGGTCCCGGTAGCCCTCCTCGGCGAGCAGCAGGCGGTGCCGCCGCTCGCTGCGCCGCTCCAGGCGGTGCACGGCGGGGCGGAGCACGGGACGCGCCGGGGCTGGCAGCCAGCCTTTGGCGCCGAGGGCGGCGGCGGTGTCCTCGTGGACGTCCCAGACGACGGTCCGCTCGCGCACCTCGCGGGGGAGCGACACCAGAAGTTCGGGGTCGTGCAGGAGGATCACGTCGGCGTAGGCGGCGTGCTCGGCGAGGGCCCGGTGGGCGGCGCGCAGGGCCCGGAGGCGGCGCCGTCCGGTGGCGCGCGGGACGTCCACCGGGCTGATCTGCCGCCACGGCGTCGCATTACATGCCCGAAATGGAGCAATATATGTGACTTCATGGCCGGCTTCGAGCAGCGCGCGTATCTGCCGGTGCAGAATGCGCGCGTCCTCGGGATGGTGCACCACCGTGCAAACGCAGACCCGCATTACTCTCACTCCGGTCCGAATCAATGCCTACGGCCGAGTCTTGGATGCTCATGGAAATTGCCGATGAATTCCCGCTGTCCCCGACATGGACGCCGCCAGGCAGTTCGTCCCTGTCAGAGGAGTTCGACGGTGTCCTGCTGGGTGCTGCGGGTCCGGCCGCGGGTGTCGAAGAGCAGGCGCGCGTGCCGCGTCAGCGTCGCGGCATCGTAGACGGTATGGCCGGCGAGGACGATCGCCAGGTCGGCCGACTCCAGCGCGGCCGGCAGATCGTCGCCCGCGTTCGCGATCTCGGTCCCGTCGACCTCCCAGGACGAGATGAACGGGTCATGGAACGACAGGTCGGCGCCGAGCCGCGCCAGCCGCCGCGCCACCGGGCGGGCCGGCGACTCGCGCTGGTCGGCGATGTCGGCCTTGTAGGTGACGCCGAGGAGCAGCACCCGGGCGCCCTTCAGCGCGCGTCCCTCCCGGTTGAGGAGCTGCTGCGCGCGTTCGGCCACGTACCGGGGCATCCGGTCGTTGATCTCCTGCGCCAGCTCCACGAACCGGAACGGGTAGCCCAGCGAGCGGACCTTGTACGACAGGTAGTTCGGGTCGATCGGTATGCAGTGCCCGCCGACGCCGGGACCCGGCCGGAACGCCTGGAAACCGAACGGCTTGGTGGCCGCGCAGTCGATCGCGTCCCACAGGTCGATGCCCAGCTCGTTGCAGAACACCGCCATCTCGTTGACCAGCGCGATGTTGACGTGCCGGTAGGTGTTCTCCAGCAGCTTGGCCATCTCGGCCTCGCGGGTTCCCTTGGCCTGCACGACCCGGTCGACGAACTTGCCGTAGAACGCCGCCGCCGACGACGCGCACGCCGGAGTGAGCCCGCCGACGATCTTCGGCGTGTTGCGCACCCCGTAGACCGGGTTGCCCGGGTCGATCCGCTCCGGCGAGAACGCCAGGTGGAACTCCTCCCCGGCGACCAGGCCGGACGTCTCCAGGATCGGCCGGACGACCTCCTCGGTGGTGCCGGGGTAGGTGGTCGACTCCAGCACGACCAGCATCCCCGGCTCCAGGTGCCGGGCGACGGTCTCGGCCGCGCCGCGCACCGCGGTGAGGTCGGGGCCGCCCTCGGGCGACAGCGGCGTCGGCACGCAGATGACCACGGTGCGGGCGCCGTCCAGGATGTCCTCTTGCAGGCTCGGGACGAACCCGGCCTCCAGCATCTCCTCCGTCTCGGCCGGCGAGACGTCGTCGATGTGCGACAGCCCGGCCTTGAGCCCGGCGACCACGCGTGCGTCGCGGTCGAGGCCGCCGGCCCGCAGGCCGGCCCGGCAGGCCTCCCGCACGAGCGGCAGTCCCACGTAGCCGAGTCCGATGACCACCAGATCCACGCCGGTGGCTCCCTTCGCAGCGTTTATGTGAGGGCGTACGCGGCTCGGTATCCGGCCGTCACGGTGCGCCAGGTGCGTTCCGCTCGGACCCATTCCCGGGCCGCCTGCCCGATTTTCAGCCTTCTTTCGGGACTGTAGGCCAGGTCTTCCAGACAATTCGCCCATGCTTGCGGGTCTTCCGGAACTGTTAACGCACCCGTTACGCCGGGTTTCACAATTTCGCGAAGTGCTCCGACTTCACTGGCTATGACCGGGAGCCCCCCGGCCATCGCCTCGATCGGCTTGAGAGGCGTCACCAACCGGCAGACCCGGTCCGCCCGGCGCGGAACCGCGAACACATCGAGGACGGCGTGGAATCGGCGAACCGACCCCATCGGCACCCGGCCGGTGAACACGGCGTGAACGCCGTGCCCGGCCGCGCGCCGTTCGAGGGCGCCGCGTTCGGGGCCGTCGCCGACCAGCAGCAGCGTGACGGGCGCGCCCCGGTCGCGCAGCAGCGCCGCCGCGTCGATGAGCGTGTCGATGCCCTCGTAGCCGTAGAACGACGACGTGAGGCCGACGACCGTCGCGCTCTCCGGGATGCCGAGCCGTGCGCGCAGGTCGCCGGGGTCGGGGAGCGGTTCGAGGAACGTCTCGTCCACCCCGTTCGGCACCACGGCGATCTTGTCCTCGGCGACGCCGCGGGACGCGATCTCCGCCCGCATGACCTCGCCCAGCGTCACCACCGCGTCCGCCTCGGCCATGCGGCGCGTCTCCAGCTCGCGGGTCAGCCGGTAGAAGTCGTCCGTCTCGCTGTGCGCGGGGTCGCGCGACAGCCAGGAGTCCTCAAGGAACCCGCGCACCTCGTACACGACGGGCAGGCCGTGCCGGCGGCCGAGCTCCAGCGCGACGGCCGCGTTCAGATGGTTGCTGACCGCGTGCAGGACGGACGGCCGCAGCTCCTCGACCAGGCGTCCGGCCAGATCGGCGCTCTTGCCGACGGCCTGGAGCGGATCGGCCGGCGGCAGCCAGGGGAGCAGCCGGTGGTACGGGACGCCCTCGACGTCCACCCGCGTCCGCGCGTCGCCGACGCCCTGGCTGAGCGGATACCCGAGCCGCGTCACCACGTGCGTGTCGAGACCCGCCTCCCGCTGGGCGAGGGCGATCCGGTGCGTCCGGACGGTGTACCCCGCGTTCGTGCACGGCAGGGCGTTCGTCACGAACTGCAGGACCGTCTTCCCGGACGGGGCGGCCGCCCGCGTGCGCGGGGGCGGCGAATGGGCCAGCAGCCGGCGCAGGTCGGCCGTCTCGCGCCGGACGTCACGCGGCTCCGGGACGACGAGCCGGGAGCGCCGCAGCCGGGCGCCGGCGGGGGTGCGGGCGAGCAGCCGGACGGCCAGCCGGGACGCCCGGCCGGGATCGTCCACGACCTGCCGCCAGGCGAGCCCCGCCAGGTAGACGGGCTTTTTTGTGAGCACGGCGGGCGAGCCTAGGCAACCCCGATGAACAGAAGGGAAATTGTGTTGGGACCCATCGTGCACGTCCTCGGAGCGCGGCCGAACTTCGTCAAGGCCGCCCCGGTGATCAACGCGCTGCGCGCCGCGGGCGCCGAGCAGACGGTGATCCACACCGGCCAGCACTACGACGCGCGGATGTCGGAGATCTTCTTCGACGAGCTGGGCCTGCCCGAACCCGACGTCAACCTCGGCGTCGGCTCCGGCGGGCACGCCGAGCAGACCGCCGCGCTGCTCGTCGGGCTGGAAAAGGAGTTCACGAGCCGTTCACCCGCGCTCGTCATCGTGTACGGCGACGTGAACTCGACCATCGCCGCCGCCCTCGTCGCGGCCAAGCTGCAGATCCCCGTCGCCCACGTGGAGGCCGGGCTGCGGAGCTTCGACATGTCCATGCCGGAGGAGGTCAACCGGCGGATCACCGACCAGCTCTCCGCGCTGTGCCTGGTCACGAGCCCGGAGGGGATCGGGCACCTGGCGGACGAGGGCGTCCCGGTCGAGCGGGCGCACCTCGTCGGCAACCCGATGATCGACACGCTGCTGGCGAACCTCGGCTCGTTCGACACCGGCGCGGTCCGGGAGGCGCACGGGCTGCCGGAGCGGTACGTCCTGGCGACCATGCACCGGCCCGCGAACGTGGACGCGCCCGAGACGGCGGCGGCGCTCGTCCGGCACCTGCACGGCGTCGCCGACCTTGCCGGCCTGGTCATCCCCGTCCACCCGCGCGGCCGGGCGAACCTGCTGGCCGCCGGGCTCGGCGACCACGCCGGCGTGCACATCCTGGAGCCGCTCGGGTACATCGACTTCATCGCGGCCGTGCGCGGGGCGGCGGCGGTCGTCACGGACTCGGGGGGCCTGCAGGAGGAGACGACGATCCTCGGGGTGCCGTGCCTGACCGTCCGTCCCAACACCGAACGGCCCATCACCATCAGCCACGGCACGAACCGCCTCGTCACGTTCGAGGAACTCGTGCCCGGGGTGCGCAAGGTCCTGGAGGCGGGGGCGCCGGCGGGCGGCCGCAAGCCGCCGCTGTGGGACGGCCACGCCGGCCCCCGCATCGCAGAAGTGATCATGGAGTATCTGGGTGAGTGACGAGGCGAAGGACGCGGCGCGCCAGGAGGCGAAGGCGTACCAGCAGCTCGGACGGCTGAAGTCCACGCTGCGGGAACGCGAGGCGCGCGTCGCGGAGCTGGAGAAGCAGCTCGCCGCGCTGGAGAGCTCGACGGCCCTGCAGTTCGGGCGGCTCGTCGCCGGCGCGGCGCGCAACCCCGGGCGCGGCCGCCGGCTGCCCAAGGACCTGTACCGGCTGTGGCGGACCCGGAACGCGCCCGCCGCGGCGTCGAAGCCGGTGCGCGGCGGCGGCGCCCAGCCCGACCGCGTCGACCGCCCCGAGAACCGCCTGCTCGTCGCCGGGCCGTGCGACCGCCTGATCATCGCGGGCATCGTCGGCCCGCGCGCGGCCTCGCAGCTCGCCGAGCACGCCGAGGTCGTCCCGCTGTACCCGCACGACGCCGCGATCGTCCTCGACCGGGCGGACGTGGACATGGTCGTCGTGGACGCCGCGGCCGGCGAACCCGGCGGACCCTGGGCGTACCTGGGGGTCCCCGGCATGTACGACCGGGACGCCGCACTGCACGACGTCCGGAGGATCGCCGCCGCCCGCTCGCTCCCGCTCGTCCTGTGCGGCGATCCGGCACCCGCCACCCTGGCGTGCCTGACCTGGGACGCCGTGCTCGCGGACGGCGCCACCGATCCCGGCCGGCTCGCCCGGCTCCTCGAACCGGCGCGGTTGCCGGGGGGTGCGGGGGGCCGTCCCCCCGCGAGCGACTCAGCCAAGTGAAAGGAACCACCGTGCGACCACGTGCCCTCGTCTACGGCGACGTCGATCTCAACATGATCGACGGATCGGCGATCTGGGCCCAGGGCATGGTCCAGGCCCTCGCCCGCGCCGGCTGCGAGGTGACCCTGGTCCTCAAGGCCCCCGTCCGGACCGGACGCCTCGTCGACCCGCTGCGCGCCCTGCCCGGCGTGACCGTCCGCAGCCCGCACGCCGAGGGCATGTTCGACGGCCTCCTCGTCCCGAGGCACGCCGCGACGATCCTTGCCCGCATCGACGCCGAGGAGCAGCGCGCTCCCAGCGGGGACGGCCAACCGGGGCGCGGGTTCGACCTGGTGGTCGTCCGCGGCCGCCGGCTCGCGGCCAGACTCGCCGCGAGCCCGCTGGCCGGACGCCTGTGGACGTACCTGACCGACGTCCCGCAGTCCGCCGCCGAGTTCACCGCGTCCGCCAAGGGCGAACTGCGCCGGATCGCCGACGCCTCCCGCGTGCTGCTCTGCCAGACCGAGGAACTCCGCGGGTTCCTGGAGGCCGCCGTCCCCGCCACGGCCGGCAAGAGCGTCCTGTTCCCGCCCGTCGTCGTCCTCCCGGACGGCCTGGAGCCCCGCCCCGCCGGGGCGCCGGAGCACCGCGCGCTCCGCCTCGTCTACACCGGCAAGTTCGCGCCGCGCTGGAACACCTACGAGATGACCTCCCTGCCGCGCCTGCTCGCCATCCGCGGCGTCGAGGCCGAACTCCACATGGTCGGCGACAAGATCCACGACGACCCCGCCGACCCGGGTTTCGCGCCCCGGATGCGGACCGCGCTGGAGACCGGCGACGGCGTCGTCTGGCACGGCGGCCACCCCCGCGCCGAGGCGATGCGGCTGACGGCCGCCTCCGACGTGGGCCTCTCCTGGCGGCACCCCGAGCTGGACGCGAGCCTTGAACTGTCCACGAAGGTTCTGGAATGCGGCACCTTGGGGGTCCCGGTCGTCCTGAACCGGACGCCCATGCACGAACGCCTCCTCGGCGCCGACTACCCCCTGTTCGCCGCCACCGAAGACGACGTCCTGGACGCCCTGACCCTCATCGGCAAGAACCCCGACGTCTTCACCCTCGCCGCGGACCGCTGCCGGTCGGCCGCCGCCGAATACACCCTGGACGCCGCCGCCGAACGCCTCCGCACGTGCCTGTCCCAGACGTTCCCGGAGCCGTCCGAGGCCGTCCTCTCCGTGAGGGACCGCAGGCTCCGCGTAGGCGTGGCGGGCCACGACCTGAAGTTCTTCAGCCGCCTGCTCGATTACCTGCGTTCACGTCCCGACATGGAGGTCCGGGTCGACCACTGGCCCGCGTTGAAGGCCCACGACGAAAAGCGCAGCCAGGACCTGGTCGACTGGGCCGACGTCGTCATCTGCGAATGGTGCGGTCCCAACGCCCTCTGGTACGCGGACCGCAAACGCCCGGACCAGCGCCTCGTCGTCCGGCTGCACCGCTTCGAGCTCTACGCGCACTGGCCGAAACAGCTGAAGATCGACGCGGTCGACCAGGTCGTCTGCGTCAGCCCCCACTACACCGGCCTGACCCGCGAGATCACCGGCTGGCCCGCCGAGAAGGTCGTCACCGTCCCCAACTGGGTCGACGACGCCCAGCTCGACCGGCACAAGCTTCCCGGCGCCGAACACCACCTCGGCATGATCGGCATCGCCCCGTCCCGGAAACGCCTGGACCTGGCTCTCGACGTCCTCGAAGAACTGCGCCGCGACGACCCCCGCTTCACGCTCTTCGTCAAATCCAAGCTCCCCTGGGAGTACTGGTGGATCTGGCAGAAGGACGAGGAACGCGCCCACTACGAAGAGGTCTTCCGCCGCGTCCGCCGCTCCCGCCTCCTGTCGGGGGGCGTCGTCTTCGACTCCTACGGCCGCGACGTGGCGTCCTGGCTGCGCCGCATCGGCTTCGTCCTGTCCACCAGCGACGACGAGAGCTTCCACCTGGCGCCCGCCGAAGGCATGGCGTCCGGCGCCGTTCCGGCCCTGCTGCCGTGGCCGGGCGCCGAGACCATCTACGACTCCCGCTGGATCCACGAAACGCCGTCCGCCATGGCCGCGTCCATCGCCGCGACCGTCTCCCAGGGCCGCTGGGAGACCGACCGGACCCTGGCCCGCAGTCAGGTGAGAAGCTCCTACGGCCTGGACGAGGTCTGCCGCCAGTGGACGGACCTGCTCGCCAAATGACCTACCCGGGCCGGGGCACCAGGGCGAACGGCGACAGGCCGAGCCATCCGGTCACCGCCCGGCGGAACGTCTCCGGCCCCCGGACCTCGATCGCACCGGACCGCAGCGCGTCCTCCCAGCGGATGTCGCCGCGCCATATCAGGACCATGTCGCGCAGGCCGGTGGTCACCGTCACCGACACCTCGTAGCCGGGATCGGCGTCGCAGACGTCGGCCCCGCCGGGCGTGAGCACGAGCCACCAGCGGCGGTCCCGGGCGGGGACGTCCGGGAAGTCGAACAGGACGACCGTCCGGCCGTCCGGGACGCCGCCGCAGTCGATGTTGCGGCGCATGTCCCACATCAGCAGCTTCGGATCGAGGTCCCGGTCCCCGAGCTCCCCGACCCAGCGGACGCCCCACACGGCGAGGGCCTCGACCACCGGCCGCAGCTCCTCACCCGCCGGGGTCAGGACGTACCTGACGTCGTTCCCGTCGACCCTCTTGTCCACGACACCGGCGCGGACCAGCTGGTTCAGCCGCTTGGACAGCAGCGTCGGGGACATACGGGGCACGCCGCGGCGCACCTCGTTGAAATGCTCACTCCCGGACAGCAGCTCTCGAACGATCAGCAGCGTCCAGCGCTCGTCGAGCAGTTCCATCGCCTTGGCGACGGGGCAGAACTGGTAATAGGAGGCCCCCATACTCCGCAGGCTAGAACGCGGCCGCCCCCACCACCAGTACAGATCCTGTACTAGGAGCCGGTTCGTCCCGTGAATAGCGTCATTCACACGAAACGAGGGGAGCTGTCATGGGGGACACGATCGACACGGTCAAGGCCGGTCACCGCAAAATGTGGGCGCTCGGGGACTACCCGTCGCTGGCCGCCGAGGTCATCTGGGACCTGGGCGGGGTCCTGGTCGAGGCGGCGGGCGTGGGGAGCGGCGACCGGGTCCTGGACATCGCCGCGGGCTCGGGCAACGCCGCCATCGCCGCAGCCGTCGCCGGCGCCGACGTGGTGGCCAGCGACCTGACGCCGGACCTGCTGGAGGCCGGCCGAAAAGAGGCCGCGCGCCACAACACGAACCTGGAATGGCGGGAGGCCGACGCCGAGGCGCTGCCGTTCGCCGACGCCGAGTTCGACGCCGTCGTGTCATGCGTGGGCATCATGTTCGCCCCGCACCACCAGGCCGCCGCGGACGAACTGGTCCGCGTCTGCCGGCCGGGCGGCACGATCGGCCTGCTCAACTGGACGCCGGAGGGGTTCATCGGCCAGATGTTCGCCACGATGAAGCCGTTCGCGCCGCCGCCTCCGCCCGGCGCGCAGCCCCCGCCGCTCTGGGGCGACCCCGATCACGTCCGGAAGCTGCTCGGCGACCGCGTCACCGACGTCAAGGCCGACCGCCGGACGATCCGGGTCGACCAGTTCGCGACGCCCGAGGAGTTCCGCGACTACTTCAAGGCCCGCTACGGCCCGACGATCGCCGTCTACAACCGCATCGCGGACGACCCGGACAAGGTCGCCGCCCTCGACGAGGCCCTCGCCGACCTGGCCCGCCGCCACGCCCAGGGCACGTCCGTGGACTGGGAGTACCTCCTCCTGACCGCCCGCCGCGCAGCCTGACCGCGAACCGGAGACGCGACAACAGGCCATGCCGGCACCGGCATGGCCTGACCGGCATTCCTTGACGGGTATGCCTTGACGCCATGCTTTGACCGGCATGGCCTGTTCCGGTCACCTGGGCTAGCGGTGACGTGGCGTGATCGTGCATCCGATGATCACATGATCAGGAGAATCGACTCACTTGTGCTGCGCCTGACATTGAGGATCTGAAACTTACCGTCACGATGTGGGTACATGGTGTTACGGTGCCGGTTGTGAAGCTGGTGGTGCAGGTGAAGCTGCTCCCCGACGCCGCCACGGCGGAGGCGTTGCGGGAGACGCTGAAGCTGTGCAATCAGGCCGCCGGTCACGCCTCTCGCCGGGCGCACGCCACCGGCGTGAAGGGCAAGACCGCATTGCAGCGGCTGGTGTATGACGAGTTGAAGGCGATGGGCCTGTCGGCGCAGCCGGCGATCCACTGCGTCCGCAAAGTAGCCGGGGCCTACGCCACGCTGGACCAGAACCTGAAGGCGGGCAACTACGGACCGCACGGCTCGCGGCGCCGCACCGGCGTGGAGAGCACGCCGGTCCGGTTCCGCAAGGACGCCGCCCAGCCGTTCGACGACCGGTCGCTGTCCTGGCAGATCGACGCCCGCACCGTCAGCATCTGGACCGTACGCGGCAGGCTCAAGCGCATCGCCTTCGCCTGTTCGGCTGAGCAGGCGGCGATGCTGGCCGCGCACCGGCGCGGCGAGTCCGACCTGGTGTGGCGCGGCGGCTCCTTCTACCTGTACGCCACCTGCGACGTCCCCCAATCCCCCGAGTACATCCCGGACGGGTTCGTGGGGGTGGACCTGGGCATCGCCAACATCGCCACCACCAGCGGCGGCACCGTCCACTGCGGTAATCATGTCAATCAGGTGCGGCACCGCAACCGTCGGCTCCGCCAGCGGCTGCAGAGCAAGGGCACCAAGTCCGCCAAGCGGCTGCTGCGGCATCTGTCCGGCCGCGAAGCCCGCTTCGCGGCCGACACCAACCACCGCGTCTCCAAAAGCATCGTGACCGAGGCTCAACGCACCACGCGCGGCATCGCCCTGGAAGATCTGGGCGGTATCCGCGAGCGGGTCCGGCTACGCAAGCCCCAGCGGGTCACGCTGCACTCGTGGAGTTTCGCGCAACTCGGCTCGTTCATCGCCTACAAGGCCGAACGCGCCGGGGTCCCGGTGGTGCATGTGGACCCGCGTCACACCTCGCAGGGGTGTTCGGCGTGCGGCCACATCGACAAGAGGAACCGGCCTGATCGGGCCACCTTCCGCTGCACGTCGTGCGGCTTCGCTGAGCACGCCGACGTGAACGCAGCCCGCAACATCGCCGCACGCGGCGCAGCGGGCTGGGCAGTGAGTCACGCTGCCGACGACGCGGCCTGACACCCACCAGCCAGGTGAGACCGTCAGAGCCGCAAGCTCGGTCCTTCACTTCAGGGCCGAGAAGCTGACCATCAGCGCTCTCCGGCTGGCCGATGAGACCCTGTTGCGCATTACCAGCGCGGCCTACCACGCGCAGTACCTGCACAACTTCTACATCGTCCGCGATCAGTGCCGTCGCAAGGCGCCCTGACGCACGCACATCAGTGATGCCGAGGAAGCCCGAAAGGCACAAGGGGCGATTTCGGGCCCTCGGCGTCAGCGGTGGTCGGTGTCCATGTTGGCGGTGGCCTGGCCGTACCCGGCGGGAAGCCGGTCGCGGTGGGCTTCGATCTCGGTGTTCAGCTTCGCCAGGTTGCGCCAGTAGTCGCGGGCGGCCAGCCAGAACTTGTAGACGATGAAGAGTTCGAACGCCAGCATGCCGGCCGCGCTCACGATCACCACGGGGATCACGGCGCCGGAGACGATGGCGGCGGCGATCGGGGCGATGATGAACACGCCCATCTGGAACTCGATGCCGCTGATGAGGTGCGGGCGGATGCGGCCCACCATCAGGACGTCGCGGATGCGGGCATACCAGGGGAAACGCTGGTAGAAGCCCTGCTGGAGGGCCGCGTTGGCGGGATCGTCACCGAGGACGCGGTTCTCCATGTCGTCATCGGCCAGCATGCCCTCGGCGGGGAGGACGTCGTCGGCGCCGGGAGCGGCGCCGTTGACGTGCTGGGCGGCCCGGTCCAGGGACTGCGCCTCGCGGCGGGCGGCGTTGAGGTTGGAGCGCATCTCGGAGCGGACCTTGTGCATCTCCAGGGCGTCCATGTAGCGGAGCATGTCGAGGAAGACGACGGCGAGGGCGGTCCAGATGTAGGCGGTGTTGCCGGTGGCGGCGTATTGGCC
>NZ_JBEZGN010000063.1:0-31709 GCF_040650055.1 Spirillospora sp. NPDC048819
ACCGCCTCACCACCTGGCAAGACATGCGCCGCGAACAACCAGCCCTGTTCACCAAGGCCTGCCACCTCGAAGCCACCATCAACAAACGCCGCGCCCACCTGGGCAAAGACCCCGTCTACCTCACCCGCTACAACGCCCCCCTCGCCGACGTCACCCCCACCGCCGACACCCTCCCCTTCGAAGACGGAGACGGCACCTGCGACACCGGCTGGTGCTTCACCTGAGCAATTCATTCGTCAGAACAAAACGGGTCCACGGAGATCACGGAGGTCACCTCATGCAGCCCCTCAAGCACGATGAACTCGCCGAACTCCCTACCGTCGTCGACATCACCACTGCAGCTCGAGCCCTCGGGCTCTCCCGAACGTATGCCTACCAACTTGCCAAACAGAAAAAATTCCCCTGCAAAGTACTTCGCATTGGCAACTCCTACCGTGTTCCCACAGCAGCCCTTCGAGCACTCCTCGCCTCCGACTAGCGTGGAGGGAATAGCGCCATGGAAACATGGCGAATCGAGTGGCTGTTGATGTAGCTGCTATCGCCTCGATGTGGAGGGCCCGGAGGCTAGTTCGGGGTTCAAAGTCCGACGGGCCGAGGCGCACGTCTGCTACCGAAACGGAGCGGTACTGCCGAAGCCCAGTCAGGACTGGCGCTACCCGAAGCGATGCTGAAGTCCCTGCCAGCCCGTCAACGCGGTAGTCCGTGGCACTCGACGTGAGGTGCGCCACCGGGATGGCCGTGCTGCGCCGCCCGCTCGACCACGCCGACGTTCTCGTCACCGACTTCTCGCCCGAGACCAACGCCCGGCTCGGCATCAGGCTTCCCTAGTCGCGGGCATGGCGCGATCCGCTCGTGTCAGCAGCGGAACGCGGCCGTCCGTGTCCGGTCAGCAGCCGCCGACTTATCCGGCATCTGCTCGACGCGCGGCTGTGTCGGTCAGATCGGAAAGCAGTCGAGGAACATTGGGTGCTACTCGATGCTCGATCGAGTCCGGGTGGCCGGAGAACGTCCGGGCACAGCGGTCACCGCAGGATCCGAATAGCACCAGGCTGCCATTGACGACTGCTGGGAGCACAAGGCAATGGCCCCCTAGGCGGGGCGTAGCCGCCTGTCGCTGGTGATGTGTTGGGCGATGGTCAGGTCAGTGATCAGGTTCCGCAAGCGATCGATCTCCTCCTTGGCCTCCGATAGTTGGGAGTCGAGTGCTTGCTCTGCCGGCGCTTCGGGCTTCACTGAGCTTCGGATCTTGTTGAGGGCGGTGAGTGCGGTTTCGTCGGCTGTGGGGAGGGTGTGGAGTACTTCTCGGTGGTGGAGAGCTTGAGGTGCCCCAGGCGTTCCTTCACGACTTGAAGGTCGGCGCCACCGGCGAGGAGCCAGGAGGCGTGGGCGTGTCATGCCTTGGGCGCGTCGCTTTGCGCGGTACTCGGCGTAGGCGCCTCGGCAGCGATCGCATTTGCATTTGCCGAGGTTGTAGGCGGTGATCGTCCCGTGGGTGTGGGTCCGTCCGTTGGGGGCGACGAATGTCGGCGGTCCTTCGGCCCAAGGCGCAACTGGTCGCCGCCGAGCCTGTCGGGACATCGGATGGCGGCTGGGTAAAGGGCGACCATGGACATCAATCATCCGGATGCTCCGAACCGGATCGAGGTGACTTATCGGGATCTGCCGCACGGGCGGATGCGGGCGCGGACGGCCGGCCGGCCGGTGCCCGGGGTGCCAGAGGTCGTCCTGGTTCAGGGCATGGCGGTGTCTGACTACCTCCTGCCCGCGCTGGCGGGCCTGGCAAAGTGGACGCGTGCGCACCTGGTGGACCTCCCGGGCCTGGCCGGCAGCGGCGATCCCCCGCACGAACTCGACGTTCCGCAGTACGGCGCATCGGTCGCGGAGTGGCTGGACGCCGCCGATCTCGGGCCAGTGATCGTGGCCGGGCACAGCAGCGGGACGCAGGTCGCCGCGCAGGCCGCGGCGCAAAGGCCGGACGCGGCGGTCGCGCTCGTGCTGGCGAGCCCGACCGTCGACCCGATCGGACGCTCGGTCGTGCGGCTGCTGCTGCGGTGGCGGCTGGACGCCCGGCATGAGCCCGGTGACCTCAGCCATTCGCACCGGCCGGAATGGCTGCGCGCCGGGCCTCGCCGGCTGGCGCACATCGTCCGGGCCCATCTGGACGACCACCTTGAGGACATCCTTCCCGAGATCGCCGTCCCGGTGCTCGTCCTGCGGGGCCGTGAGGACCGCCTCCTCACCGAAGCCTGGGCGCGCGAACTGGCGCGAAAGGCGCGGGACGGACGATTCGTCGACGTGCCTGGAGCGCACACCTTCGTCTGGCCCCACCCCGACGCGTGGTCGGAACCCATCAGGCGGCTGGTTGCATGAAGGCGGCATGAATTCCCGCGCCGGTGGTAGGTGACGGGAATGTCCTCCCCGGCACGCCAGGTCGCTGAGTTCGACTCGGCGACCGCCATGCTCCGCGTCCTCGCACGGTTCCTGGACGGCCGGGACGCGCCTCTGCTCGGGATCATGCCCGGGTATCTTGAAACGCCGATGGCGGCGCTGCTGCGTGCCGTTGTCCGGCTGCCCCGACGGGTCACCGAGAAGGCGTACGCCTTGTCGGGCTGGGCGGAGGCGGTCTCCCCGCAACACGCCGGCGACATCCGTTCGGACGCACTGGCCGAATGGATCGTGTCGCATTACCCGCGACGGCGATACCCGGCCGTCCTCATCGGATCGTCCGACGGTGCGCTGATCCATCTGGCGGCGGCCCTCGGCATCCCGTGGCTGCCACAGACGGTCCTCATCCCGATGCGGCGGCGCGGCGGCCATCCCGACGACTCATGCGAGGGCCTGCGGTTGTCCGAGCCGGCCGGTCATGCTCTGGTCGGCGCCAACCCCGACCTGGTCCTGCACCATATGCACGACGCCAACCAGGACCGTCTGATGATCGCCGGGATGTCGTACTTCCGCGTCAAGTGGCGTCGCCTGCCCGCCGCCTACCGCGATTTCCTTCGAGGCTGCCTGGCCCCGAACGGGACCGTCATCGTCACCGAGTGCGAACTGCGCTGGCCGACCACCCAGGTCGGTGAGCGCTACGTCTTCCAGCACGGCGCCTACGGCGGCGTCACCGCCCAGGAATTCCACGAAGGCAGCCCTCGTCTCGCCGATTTCCTGGCCCGCAGCGGCTCACCGCAGCGGTCCTGGCGCGCCCCTGCACCCGACGGCAACAGCCCTGAAGCCGAATGGGGTTTCGACAGATCCTTGCTGGCCGACCTGGCCGACTTCCGCACCCACCGGCTGAAATTTCCAGAGCCGCAGGCCCTCAGCCCGGCCATTGCCGACCTGTACCGCGCCTGGTACCACCAGCGCGGAATTCCCGACACCCGCCTGTTCGCCTCCTGCTTCCTGCTCCTGGAACCCTGGTGGACGCTGCGCACGGGCTCGGTCCCGTACTGGCTGACGTTCAATACCGAATCGTCGCGCCGGGAACTGCTCGAATACATCGCCGACACCGATCCCTATGACGAGATCCGCCTGACCCTTTTCTCCAACGGCGTGCCCGCATTGGGGCAAGCCCCTGTCTCGGCCTGGCGTGAGGTCCTCACCCGGGCACGCACCCACGGCACCTTTACCGGAGTTGACACCGCCGTCTACCCCAGGGACTTCGCCGCATTCGCCCGCATGCACCAAGACCTCTCCCGTGTACGTCCCGTCCACCCCATGCCCGACCCTCTCGACGTCGACTTCGCCCTCGAGTTCCTCGCCCGCCACCCCGCCGCCCGGTGAGACTCCACTAAATGGGGTGGTTGGTCGGGTCAGTTGCCGATCGATCACTCAGGACGGCGATGCTCACTGCCCTTCCGCGGCTGCCCGCTCGAGGTCCTTGTCCGACAGCATGCGCTCGTCGGCGTCAGGAGTGGGCTCGCTGCTCTGCGCGAATCGCAGCTTCTCCATGTAGGGCGTGGGGCGGCCGCGCCGGGCGTCCAGGAACTCCTTGGCGTAATAGCGGCGGGCCTCTTCCACGGTCTTGTTGCCCGTCACAATGTCGTGCACCAGGTTGAGCGCCAGGAAGTTGGCCTGTTCGTCGTGGCAGCGGGCGGACAGTTCCCCCGTAGTCCGTTCGGCGATCACGCTGCCGTCGAACTGCGCGAGTGCGGTGAACTTCTCTGCTGGAACCCGGTAGTCGAGAACCGACAGGACCGAGTCGATGTGCGGAGCCGGGAACGCGTGCTCATGGAAAGTCCGTGACGCCTCCACACGCTTCCACGGTCCGGCCTTGTGCCAGATGAGCAACGAATCGGCCGCTTCATCCGGCTCACCGTAGGTGTCGAGGACGATCTGTGCCGCCTCACGCGAATCTTCGGGCCAGTCGTTGATGATCGCGGTGGCGCTCTTGGTGTTCATCGGCTTTCTTTCCTTTCTGTGGATCTCCATCGGCGTCAACAAGCTCACCGTCCCTGACCGGAACCTGCCCTCAAAATAGCCAGTCACTTTGAGGTCGCGCCGCACCGATCAGGCTGCTGGAATGGGGCACCGAGAGGCGTCGACGTAACGTCCAGACCCTCGCGCGCAAACACGGCCCCTGCAGAAGCATCACAATGGCCGACGGAGCAGGCGCGCCCCTGCGGAACTGCACCGCAGCGAACGCGATCGCGCTAGGAGCTGCTGCGTCCCCGAGACGCGCATTCACGGCGCACGAGCGGGATTCCCATCTCACCGACCGTTCGAGGTCGCCCTGGGCCATCCTTTGCTCAGCGAGCCTTTCCTCGCCGAAGTAGCACAAACGGCATCTGGAGCGACCGCTGCTGTCCTCGCCGGTGGCGACGGCGCCGGGGGGTGTACGCGGAGCGATAGCGTGCGGCCGAAGCATGGCGTCACGGTGTCGAACTCAGTCCTCGCGGTGCCGCTTCGACCCGGGAACGCCGTAGCCGGGCTTGGGCTCGGGTGAACTGTCCTGCTGCTTGCCCTTGTGGATGTTCTCCAGCCGTTCCGCGTGATGGTGCGGCTCATGCTCGGGTCTGGTGTGCGGCTGCTTGGACGCGCCTGTGGTCACGTGCTCGGCGCTCGGCGTCGAACCGGCGGACCGTGCCTCCCGGGCCTTCGCCCGGCGCTGCTCCTCGTTCCCCTCCATCCTCTTGCCTGGCATACGTACTCACCTCCGTTTAGCCGGATTTGGCCAGACACACCCCATACCCATGAGCCTCCAGGTCAACCGGACGCGCGGATTGATTGGACGGCGGCGCGGCGGCCGGTCCCGTGGCCGCACGGCGGGCGCCGGGCTGGTCGACCGGGCCCGCGACCACCTCACCGGCCGCGGCGGCCCCTGACCGCTGTCGTCGGGTTCAGGATGGACGCCGCGATGGTGTCCGCGTCCTGGTGGAAGGGGCTGTCCTGGCCGGGGCGGCCGGACCCGACCTGGGTGAACCAGCGGGTTCCGTCGGTGACGACGCCCAGGGCATGGATGTCGGGGTCGGGGCTCTGGTCGGCGCGTATCACGTGGTAGGGGGCGGGTGTGGTCGCCAGGCCGCCGGGCCGGAACAGCCGGCCGGTCGCCGGGTCGGTGGTGGCGTGCTCGGTGACCATCCCGTCCGCCATGAGCTGCCTGATGAGCGGCGCGGTGTCGCGGGCCAGGTCGGTGCTCGGCGTGTGGGCGTCGATCAGGATCGCCGCCCGGTGCTCCGAGCCGCGGACGCTGGGAGCCCGGACGGTGAAACCGCCGGAGCCGGGCTCGGGCCGGACCTGGAAGCCGGGGCCGACGACTTCCAGGACGCCGGCTTCGAGAAGCGCCACCAGCTGCGCGACATGCGACGCGGGCGGCCCGGCGGACAGGATGTAGCTCGCCGGCACGAATCTGGTGAGGAAATCCTCGTGGGAGCGCGGGAGCAGGCCGCCGAAGTCGACCACGCCCGCCAGGACCGGCCGTAGCATCCGCAGGGTCTCGGTCGCGGCTTTCGCGCGGCTGCCCGCGACGCCTTTCCGGGCCTCGTCGACGTCGTCGCGAAGGAGCCGGACGAGTTCGCCGCGGAACGCGGTCATGCCGGCGAAATGCCTGCCGTCGAATGGACGGGCGAGCCGGAGCAACGAGTCCGTTCCCCCGGTGAACTGGGGGCAGTGGGCCGCGGCTTCCAGCCCGATGAGCGGCTCTATCTCCGCGGCGAAGTCCAGCTGCCGTGTGCCTCGTCCGGCCGCGGCCGCGTCCCGGGCTTCCTGGAGGCGCTCCTCGGTCAGGACCGTGGGCCGCCAAGGCGTCTGCGGCGACCGCGAGAGGTCCGGCCGGGCCAGGAAGGGCAGGCCGCTGCGCGATCCGGCCAGCAGCCGGCGCTCGTGCCCGCTGGGGATGTACCGCAGGTCGCCGTCGGCTCCCTCGGTGAACCGTCCGCCGCGGCCGATCGTCATCGACCTGACGAGATCGTAGAAGGTCAGCCCCAGGCCGCGTATCGCCATGGTTGCGTCGGGCGGGATCTCCTCCAGGGGCATCTCGGCGGCGAGGCCGGGACCGATGTATCCGGTGCCGGGGTGGCCGGCGGCATGCGCGCGAAAGATGATCTCCTCGCGGGTCGGCTCCAGTTCCGGGTGGCCGGTGGCGATGACCGCCTTGTCCACGCTGATCTCAACGTCCCCGGCGGTGATCCGTAGCCGTCCGGCCTCCGCGCGGGTCATGCTCGTGACTTCCTCTAGAACCGGCCGGACGTCGACGCCGCGCGGGGTCTTCGCGCGCAGGCTCTCGAAGGCCTGCGCCAGGTAGCGGCCGTACAGGCGGCGGGACGGGTACTGGTCGGGTGCGAGTCCCGCCCAGTCCACCATCGAGTGCGGGTGGCCGCCGCCGCGGGGAAGCAGGGGGCTGTCGGCGGAGTGGATGCTCACCTCGGCGGCGGAGGTGTTCGCGGCGAGCCAGGGCGGCTGGCCGGTGCGCCAGATCCGTCCCGCCCCGTGTTCCACGCGGTCGAACGCCCAAATGGTGACGGTGCCGTCCGGAGGCGCGGCGTGCAGCCGGACGAGCAGCCTCTCCCGCACCGACAGGCCCCGGGGCCCGAGACCGATCAGCGCCACATCAAGGTCGCTCATCCTCACCCCCGTACCTCCGAGGCCCCCGCCGGAACGGGGCCGGCGGCCGCGCGGAGATCAGTCGCCGGCGGGGTCGGTGCGGGCCCGCAGCCATGCGGCGATCCATGCGGCCTCCATGGATGCGTCCAGCAGGTGGGTCCAGCGGAGCCTGCCGCGAGGTACATAGACCAGGTCGATCGTCAGCAGCGTGAGGGCGGTGCCCAGGCCGGTCCGGCGGGCGTGAGCACGGCCCTCCGGCGAGGAGCCGGCGCGCAGTTGCGACCAGGCGGCGCTCACCAGCAAGCCGGCGACGGTCCGTACGAGCCACTTGTCCCGCTTGATGTCCTGCTTGGGGCCGAAGATCCATCCGAAGCTGCGCATGCCGGCCAGCGGCCAGGTCCCGCTGGCCACGTTGAAGGCACCGTGGACGCGCGCCAGCAGGTCCGAGTCACCGAGTGTCGCGGCCCTCGCCCGAGGTCGTGATGTCAAAGCTCCTCCCTTAACCGCTCACGAGGACTTGGGGTGCGGTGACCTTGATTCGGGTGCGGAGCCATTTGCCGCGGGTTTCGGCGGCTTCCTGGCAGGTGGCGGTGAGGTCGAGGAGGTCGCGGTCGCGGGCGGCCTGCGCCGCCTGCGCGAGGATCACCCAGGCGATCTCCGCCTCCTGCGCGCCGAGGTAGAGGTTGCGCAGGTCGCGCAGCAGCAGGACGCCGACGATCTCGGAGCGGCCGACCATGCGCGCGCTCGCGTGCCGCAGGGTGTCCAGGAGCCCGGGGGAGTCGTCGACCTTGGGCTGCGAGGTGCCGTACCGCTCGGCGAACGGCGCGAGGCGCTCCACGTGGTCGGCGCACTGCTTGGCGAGGGTGAGGCCGAGGTGGTACAGGTCCTGTTCGACCGCGTGCCGCTCGCCGAGGCGGCGCAGCTCCTTGGCCAGGTCGGCCTCGGCCTTCTGGACGTCGTCGATCGCCTTGTCGACCTTCATGACGTCCCTCCCCGTGCCGTCTCGGTCACTCCTTCGCCGCCCGCCGTCGCCGGGCCGGTCACCGACAGCGGCTCGGCTCCCGCGGTCGTCGGCGCGGGGGACGGGGCGCCGCCACCGTCGGCGAGTTTCTCGACCCGCACGGCGGCCGTCTTGAACACCGGCTGCTTGGAGACCGGGTCCCAGTCGGTGATCGTCAGTTCGTTCGCGGCGCGCGGCCGTCCATCGGGCTCGGCTTCGCCGGGGTCCCAGTGGCCGTAGTGGAACGGCACGAACACGACGCCGTCGCGGACGCCGCTGACGCGGACCTTGGCCTCGATCCGTCCTCGCGGTGACTCGACGCGGACCAGGTCGCCTTCGACGATGCCGAGTCGCTGCGCGTCCGCCGGCGATATCTCCACCCACACGTCGGGGGCGGCGGCGTCGAGCTGGCGGGCGCGTCCGGTCTTGGTCCGGGTGTGCCAGTGGTAGACGGAACGCCCCGTGTTCAGCAGGAACGGATACTCCTCGCCGGGCGGCTCGTGGGGCGGCAGGTAGTCCGCCGCCTTGAGAACGGCGCGGCCGGCCGGGCCCATCGCGGCATGGTCCTTGGATTCGTAGGCCGCGCCGGTGAGCAGGTCGTGGCCGTAGTCCTCGCAGTAATCGCCGTCGGTGTTGAACCGGTGGTCGGTGTAGAGCCTTTCGGTTCCGTCCGGTGCCTCGTCGTTGCACGGCCATGGGATGCCGCTGCCGCCTCGGAGCTTGCCGTAGGAAAGGCCCGAGTAGTCGCACGGACGCCCGCGGGTCATCTGCTTGAACGCCTCGAAACATTCCTCCGGGGTGCGCCACTTCAGCAGCGGCGCGCCGTCCTTGTCCGTCAATTCCAGGCGGCGCGCGTAGTCCAGGAAGATGTCCATGTCCGGGCGTGCCTCGCCCGGTGGCTCGACCGCCTTCTCCGACAGATGCACCGTGCGGTCGTGGTTGGTGTAGGTGCCGGCCTTCTCACCCCAGATCGCGGTGGGCAGGACGACATCGGCCAGTTGCGCCGTCTCGGTCAGGAACGCGTCGCTCACCACCACGAACAGCCGCTTCTGCTTCAGGATCGAGCGGATCCGGTGCAGTTCGGGCAAGGAGACGGCCGGATTCGTCCCGACGATCCACAGGAAACGGATCGAGCCCTCTTCGGCGTACCGGAACATCTGCATGACATGCGTCGGCGGCGCCCAGCTCGGAATCTGGATGTCGTCGACGTTCCAGATGCGGGCGAGTTCCCGGACGTGCTCGGGGTTCTGCCAGTTGCGCATCCCCGCCAGGTCACCGTTGGCGCCGGTCTCCCGGGTGTTCTGCGCGGTCGGCTGGCCGTTCATCTGGAACACCGTGCAGCCGGGCTTTCCGACCATTCCGCGCAGCAGGTTGATGTTGTTGACCTGGCAGGCGGACGCGGTCGCCTGATGCGACTGGTAGACGCCCTGCAGGCAGGTGGAGACCAGCCGCCGGCCCGTGCCGATGACGTGGGCCGCCTCCCGGATGTCGCCGGCCGGGACACCGCAGATCTCGGCGACGCGCTCGGGCGGATACTCCTTCACGGTCTGTTCGAGCTTGCTCAGGCCGATCGTGTGCCGCTCGGTGAACTCCTCGTCGATCCAGCCGCCCGCCAGCAGTTCGTGCTGGATCCCGTTCAGCAGCGCCAGGTTCGTCCCGCTGCGGATCGGCAGGTGGACGTCCGCCTCCTGGGCGACCTTCGTGCGGCGCGGATCGACCACCACGAGGCGCGGCCGGTCGGGACCGCGGAGCCGGTCGAGGATCCGCATCCACAGGACGGTGTGCGTCTCGGCGATGTTGTGCCCGATCGCGAAGATCGTGTCGCAGACGTCGAAGTCGGTCATCGACCCGGGGTCGCCGTCGGTGCCGAACGTCTCCTTCAACGCGAAGTCGGCGGTCGCCGTGCACAGCCGCGTGTTCCCGTCCAGATGCGGCGTCCCGATCCCCGCCCGGACGATCACCGAGAGCGTGTAGTAGTCCTCCAGGAACAGCTGCCCGGTGTCGTAGAAGCCCATACCGAGCGGTCCCCGCGAGTCCATGACCTCCCGCGTACGGTCGACGACCAGGGCCATCGCCTCGTCCCAGCTCGCCGGGCGTAGCTTGCCCCGGCGCCGCACCAGTGGCTGCGTCAGCCGGTCGGGCGAGTTGTTGGCCTGCCAGCCGAACAGCCCCTTGGGGCCGAGCCGGCCATGATTGGCGCGATCGTCGGCGCGCCCACGCACACCCACGATGCGGCCCCCATGGACGCCCACGTCCATACCGCAGCCGTTCGAGCACAGCACGCAGGCCGACTGGGACCATTCGACCTCGTCCTCGGGCACCCCGTCCTCAACGTACTGGTCGACCCTGACCGGCCATTGCGACCCGGACCCGTACGGCGTCCGCGCACCCCAGATGTCGGCGACTCGGTCCGTCATCGTTGCCCCTTACTACAGTTGGCTCCGAACGCCAGGCTCGCTTGTAGCCCGCTTGACCTGCGCGGGCAGATCGCCATGAAGCGCGCTCTTCCCCTCGCCGCGGCGCCCAAACGGAAGGATCGTCCTGTCGAGCGCGTCATCGAGTTGTGCCGCCAATGCCGCCTACACAGCCGGCACGACCAGAACGAGGCCGATCACACCCGCCGTGTCCTGCCAGGCTCCGCCTTCCTGGCGCGTGACGGGCCAACCGCATCGGCGACGGCGGTGCTGTCGTTCACCTGGCTGGTCGTGGGCCCAGTGCTCTGGACGTCGACGCCGGGGACGACCAGGGATGTCTTTGGATTTTTCCTTTCGTGACCGCTACCGATCTGCTCGGCCAGCCAGCCTGCAGGGTCACACTGTTGTCTCCGGCCATCGCGTTCCTCCTTCTAATTTTGGTCGATTCCAAGGGCTACGCGATGGCTGCCTAGCGTCACGAGGCCACGCTCTCTGAGCAGACTTGTACATCCCTCTTTGGCCGCAACCAGCCTGTTCACAGAGGCTGGCTAGCCTCCAGCCTGCCTGAGTAAGAGATCACTCGAGAGCGACAGACTTGGGCGAGGGCCACACGGCACCCGAGGCTGCCTTCGGCGGACCTCCGGCGTGCCCGTCACTACCCTCAGGTGTGCCGATCCACATGGACGGCGCGCAAGTAGCTTTCTGCCGTCCTTGGGCCTCAACATGGTGGGGTGGGCGTCGTTTCCTGACCAGCTGCCGGGTCATGGGTGACCGAGCCGGTCACGGGCTGTAGCGGTCGGGTGGCCTGCGATGTCGGCGCGTCGATCCCAGTCGGGTGACCTGGGTCGACAGGCTCAGCCAGGTCCGGCCTCGCACCGCCCCGTGCCCGCCCGGCGCCGCTGTGTCGCTTGCCGTGGGTCTGGTTGCCTCCCAGGACAGCCGCACAGGAACGATCTGCAAGCAGACGTCGCCGCGGCGCACGGTGATTGGCTCACTTGCCGGGCCGACCTCGGTCACGATCACCACCGGCGGGTGGTGGCAGGCCACATCCAGGACGTCGCCTGCGGTGACGTCGCCAAGCGTGATCACTGGCCAGCCGACCATGTCGCCATCGTATGGACCGTATCGGGCTTTTGGCCGCCGGCATCTCTCCATGCCGGTCCCTGGAGCACTCATTTGCTCATTCGAGGGAGTGTGGTGTCATCTCGTGTGCTGCGTCGCAATTCGGCTGCAGTAGGCGGCCAGGTACCGAAGCCGACCCCATCCGCCGCGGCGGATGCGGAGGCGCCCATCCGGAGCTTGTTCCGCAGGGCGGGCAGTACGTGGTCGCCGTAAAGGCGCAGCGTGCCCATCGGATCGGCACCGGACACGTTCATGATCACAACCGGATCCCCATCATCTTGAAGACACGGTCGGATGTCTTCTCCTCGGCGAGCGCACCCACGTGGGCGGGATCATGGACGTCTTCAGCGTAGTTATCGTCCACGAGAGTGCCCTTCCACTCCCGCGACGACGCCAGTGCGGCATCGTCGCTGCCGACCGCCGCGGCAAGCCCCTGCAGGACGATTTCGCCAGGCTCCCGTCCGGCCTGGTCGCATCCCCGTCGGCAAGCGCCGATCACCATGGGCGCCTTGTCCGGTGACGCCAGGGTCCACACGCCGTCGACCAGTCGTCCGGCGACTTTCGCGGCTTGAGGGCCGAACGCCGGGGAGGCCGTCGCGGGGGGGGCAGGTCGTACAGACGAGCCCCGCGAGTCCGGAAGAAGCGCCCCTCGTCGGTCAGACGCGCGGATCCGTGACTGTGCGGTCGAGATCCTCGGCGATCCGGCGCAACTCGTCGGGGGATGGGGCCAGTTCCTCTGATTCGGTATCGCCGGCGAGCCAGCGCAGTATGTCCTTTCGCCCGGCGACCACGAGTCCGCCTTCCTTGACCGTATCGGCGGAGACAACTTGAGCGCGCCCTCCGGCGATCACCAACACCGCGTCGCGGTCGTCTGCTTCCAGCAGACGTTTGATGTGCTGTGTTTCGATCATGACGTGGCCCCCAGCCTCTCGTCAGGCCGCACGATCTTGCAGGTCAGTGGTGTCTCGAGCAGCGATAACCTCGTACCCGTCAGGTGAGACAGGAGTCTTAGCACCGCCGCGCGCGCCCCGTGTCGGAAGCTTGTGCAAGGGCGGCGTTCTCCACTTTGACGCGCGTCCTCAAGAGGGCCAGGTTCACGACTGTGAACAGCGAGGCGGTGAGCCAGCAGGTGTGCACCAGCGGCAGCGCGATGCCTTCGACGACGACCGCGACGTAATTCGGATGGCGCAGCCACCGGTAGGGGCCTTCGTTTACCAGAGGGAGATTCGGCACGATGATCACTCGGATGTTCCACTGCTTGCCGAGTGTGGCGATGCACCACCAGCGCAGGCCCTGCGCCAGGACGGCGAGTCCCAGCATCGGCCAGCCCAAGAAGGGGATGAAGGGCCGGCCGAGCAGCCATGCCTCCAGCAGGGCACCGCCCAGCAGGCCTACGTGAGCGGCGACCATCCACGGGTAATGTCCGCTCCCGTACTCGGTACCACCCCTTCGCCTCGCCCAGACCAGATGGCGGCGGGACACGACGAGTTCGGCGATTCGCTCGACCCCGACGAGCGCGAGCAGCAGCGTGTACGCGACCACGTTCACCAGCGCAGCAGAACCAGTTCGGCGGAGAACCCGGGCCCCAGGGCCATCAGCAGCCCGGTCTCGCCCTCGGACGGACGGCGTTGCTCGATCGTCTCCTGCAGCACATTGAGCACCGACACCGAGGAAAGATTGCCCAATTTCTGCAGGGAGTCCCACGTCAGGTCCAACTCGCCCTGTCCTAGAGCGAAGGCCTCTGCGATTGTTTCGATCACCTTCGGTCCCCCGGGATGGCAGACCCACGAGGACACCTCGCCGGGGGAAAGACCGTGCTCACCGAGGAAGGCGGCGACGTCGTCGGCCAGCGTCGCTTCAACGTGATCGACAAGGTCGGAGGCCAGAACAATGCGGAAGCCATGCTCGCCGACGTCCCACCCCATCAGCCTCTCAGTGCCGGGGTACAGTCTGCTCTGCGTCGCCACGATCCGAGGTCCCCAGCGGCCCGTCTGCCGCCCTGGGTGATCCGCCGCATTCTGCGGTGTCGTGAGGGCCTGCCGCAGGTCGGCCTCCCGGTCGCTGCCGACCGCGACGACGGCGGCGGCGCCGTCCCCGAACAGACCGCTGCCCACCAGGTTGGCGACCGAGTCGTCTTCACGCTGCACCGTCAGCGAACACAGCTCGACGCAGACCAGCACCGCCACGTGGTCAGGCCAGCCGCGCAGGTAGTCGTACAGTCGCGACAATCCTGCGGCGCCGGCCGCGCAATTGAGACCGAAGACCGGCAGCCGCTTGACGTCCTCACGCATCCCCACTCGCTGGGCCAGGGCGGCATCCAGCGAGGGGGTGGCCACGCCGGTGGACGAGCAGAAGACAACCTGATCGACCCGCGACGCCTCCAGCTTCGACGCTGCCAGTACGCCTCGGACGGCCCGCTCCCCGAGAGCCAGCGCCGTATCGATATACACATCGTTCGCGGCAGTGAAATCGTCCAGCTCGGCGTACTGCTCGATCGGCAGGGCCAAATTCCGGCCCGTCACCCGGGTGGCGGCGTGGAAACGCCCCAGCAGCCGCCGATCCACCTCGGTCGACGCCGCGACGGCCTCAGTGATCTGGTCCTGATCGTAGCGATGCTCTGGCAAGGCGGTCTGCACGGCGGCTACACGCACGATCCCCCCTTAACGTGGTGCCCTTACCACCCCTTGCCCGCCAGACCGGATCCAAAGCCACCGATTGGACCGCCCCCGCCTACAGACGTCCGAGTGAGGCTCGCCTACTCGGGTATAGGGGCTATGCCGGGTGATCATCGCAGGTCATTGCCCTGACGCCTTGGCTGGCGCACTGGTCTGACGTCGTCAGCGTGTGGCCTAGACGCGGAGGTGCCAAGCGCGCTCGTCGTTGGCGGCGTGGTGGGCCAGGTTGCGGGTGCGGCATGTGCTGATCTCCCGGTCCAGCGCAGGCAATGAGAGGGAGAGGTCGCATGGGAGACGAGCGGCGCGATGTGATCGAGGTCCTTACGCACGATCACCGCGAAGTCGAGGAGATGTTCGACGAACTGACGGCCGCTACCGACGCGGAGGAGCGGCGCCGAATCACCGATGATGTCACCATCGAACTGGTTCGGCACTCGATCGCAGAGGAAATCCACCTGTATCCCGCGGTCCGCAGCGTCGTGCCGGACGGCGATCAAATCGCCGATAGGGAGATCTCCGACCACGCCGAAGTCGAGCGAATCCTCAAGGAACTCGAACAGGCCGACCCCTCGCATGAAGGCTTCAATACGCTGGTCAACAGGCTCATCGAGGATGTATCCGCCCACGTCGAGGACGAAGAAGGAACCCTGTTTCCCAAGCTCGCCGAGCATGCCAACGCCGACCAGCTGATGGACCTGGGTGACAAGGTCCAGTCCGCCAAACGCACCGCGCCCACCCGGCCGCACCCCTCGGCGCCCAATACGCCGCCGCTGAACAAGCTGCTGGCTCCCGGTGCCGGACTCGTCGACCGGGTGCGCGACCGCTTGACCGGCCGCGGCAGCGACTGAACCGGCCAAAGAGGCGAGTTCGTCCGGCCCGGTAGCCGACGCGGAACCCAGCTGATCAGGCCTTGGAACGTTCCGTGCCATCACACCCGTGTCCGTCTCGGCTGCCGTCGACCAGAGCTAGGGATGACCGGGTGCACCCCACATCACTCAAGGCCGACCTGCCCGGGAAGGCAAGTGACGCCGTTGAACTGCATCGAGAGGCGGCGTGCGGCACCAGGAACGAGATGCCGTGACACAGACTCCTGAGCTGCCCGCGCTGGCTTCGCGACGTTGCTAACTGATCGCAACGCGTTGCGATTAGCGCACCTGACTGCCTCGTGTGAAACTGCACACGCGGGGTAGGGCGAGGTGAGTTGACCTTCATTGCTGAGTGCTGGCTTGCCCACGCCACTAGCGTGATCGCGGTGGGCCAAGCCAGTCCATTGGTAGAGCCTTTCTTTGCGGACTACGGGCCGTGAGCTGCAAGGAGGAACGATCACGGTAGAGGGCAGTGCGAACTCGTCCATGGCTTCGCTCACGACCGTCGAGGGACAAGGACTATGTGAGATCTGGACGACCTACCCCCGTCCAGATCCGGCGTCGCGACCGAGGAACTGTGGGAGCCTGGTCGGCATATGGGGGACGCCAAGCGCGAGGGCGTCGTCCTTCTCATATCCGGCCGCACCCGGGAAGCCGTCACTGAATAGACTGCAAGCTCCCGGCATGAGCCACGTCACCGGGCATGAACGTGGCTGACGACGCCACCAATAACACTGCTCCCAACCGCATTGGCGGGATCGACCGCCACGGGGCCATGGCCGGGGAGCCGTCCGCAGACGAGGCCGCCCCCACGTTCGATGACTCTGAGACGAACCGGCGGACGCATGCGCTGCTGGGGAAACTGTACGGTCTTGGCCCGGACGATCCTGGCCGGGAGCGGTTGCGCGCTGAGATCGTTGCGCTCAACGCCGGCTTCGTGCGGGGCATCGCGCGCCGTTACGCGGGCCGCGGGGAACCGCTGGAGGATCTCGAACAGGTCGCCTACCTTGGGTTCGTCACGGCCATCAACCGGTTCGACCCGATGCGGGGCTCCGGGTTTTACGCCTACGCTTATCCGGTCGTCGCTGGGGAGGTCCGCCGGCACTTCCGGGACCGGACTTGGGGTGTGCGCGTCTCGCGCCGCATTCAAGAACTGCGGCCGTTGCTGAATCGGGCTGCCGACGATTTCGCCGCCGCGCACGGCCGTTCACCCACGACTGCCGAACTCGCCGAACAGGTCGGCGTCACCCTCGATGAGACCGTGGACACTCTGCTGGCTAGCGACGCCTACCGCCCCGTATCCCTGGACGCACCGCTCGGCGGCGTCGGCGACGAGGATCCCGACACCGTCCGTGATCACCTGGGCGCCGACGACCCAGACTTGGAGGGCCTTATCGATGGGCATGCGGTGCGTGCTCTGCTAGCCGAGCTACCCGAACGTGAGCGCACCATCGTGCTGCTGCGCTTCTTCGGCAACCAGACCCAACATCAGATTGCCGAGCAGTTGGGCATCTCCCAGATGCACGTCTCCCGCCTGCTGGCAACAACTCTGCAGCGACTCCGAGAAGGCCTATTGACCGGCACTCGCATGTGAAGGCCGCCAACCCGAGCGATGTACCCCGGGCTCGGTGTGGTCAGATTACTGCGCTCCTGATGCCTTCAATCTTAAAGAGGCCAGGATGCCCAGGAGTTACGCCCCCGGAGTTCCGTCGCAAATGCTGGATCTGGTGAAGCCCGGGCGTCCAGTCCGGCAGGTGGCCGGGACCCGCAGACACCCGGCTCGACGCAGACGTCGTCGCCTACACCGGCATCATCACGCGACGGGACGGCGTTCCTTCAGGGTCCATTGCCTTCCGCTGCAACCTTGCGGAAGCGGTGGGAGGGGGTGGCCCGCCACGTCGGTGCTCCAGCGGTGGGAGTTGGGGCAGTCGCATTCGTAAAACCCGCTTTCCGGCGCACGTTCCCCGGGCTTGAAGCGATCTCCGATATCAGCCATGTCAGCGCCTCTTCCCTCGGCGTCCTCGCTGTAACGACGCCCGAGGCCGGTTTCGCCCGCGAGTGTTCGTGACGTCGGTACGCAGCCAGGCGGTGATCCATGCGATCTCCATGGCGGCGTCCAGGAGGTAGGTCCAGCGGAGCGTACCGCGAGGAACGTGGAAAAGGTCGATGGCCAAAAGGGTCGTCGCCGTGCCCAGGCCGACACGTCGGGCGTGAGTGTGCCCAGCGGGGGAGGCAGCGACGCATAATTGCGACCATCCGGCCGATATCAGCAGCCCGGCGACGGTTTGTTCCAGCCACCTGTCCTGCTTAGGGCCGAAGACCCACTCGAAACTCCGCATGCTCAGGAGCGGCCAAGCTCCACCGACCAAGTTGAAGGTGCCGTGGGCTCGTGCCAATGCGTCGGCATCGTTTTGGGACTTAGACACTCGCCATGTATGGGATGCCAATGCTCCCCCCTTCAGAAGCCTTGCTGAAATGTCTGCGGCCGGACTCCTTTGGCAGGCGGCGACAGTCGTGGCCAGCACGCGTTCGCCTCATGCAACGGTCGACGTCATCCCGCAGAGGGCAACCGGCCGCACTCGGGTCCTGATGAGCTGTTTCGGCGGCTTCGGCCAGCCCCCGGCGGCTCATCGAGTCGGCACATCAGGAGTTCTTGGTGATCTCCTTGCTGACTCCGCTGGGGCCGTCGTACTCCCGATCTGGCATCGCCTGGAGTGCTTGAAGGATGCCCTCCTCGGCGCCGTGCTCCTGCGCGTGCTGGATGAGGTCGTCCTTGGACGCGGGATAGTCCATCCCGGCCAGAGACTTCTGCACCTCGATGAACGACGGGTTGTTCGCCATGATCCCTCCCTGGGAGCGCGTGTGTACCTTCCCGCGGTACCCCTAGGTCGCCGGTGAATGCACCTCTTCTAGGAGGCGGGCGGCCGCACAGGCTCTGGACGGGGTGCAGCGGCGCAGCCGCCTCCCGGTCGTAGGGCTCCCGGATGTTGTCGATCGGGCGGCGGTGGCGCAGTCGCGTGGGCCGTCCCGGCATCACCTCGGTGAGCTGTCGACGATCTTCTCCGGGGTCGTCCTCGGGTGTGGTGGCTAGGTTGCCAGCGCTCGTTCTCATGTGCAGGTACCGTCAGGCACTGCCGTGATTCTGCGGCACTCAAGGAGTTTCTTCGCTACCGCGTTGCCGGAGGGTGAGCGCTGCGACGCGGCGAGCGTTCGGTGGAACGTCTGTACGGCGGGCCAGGGAGCGCGGGACAGTGGCGCGCGGCAGTGAAAGACGGTGTCGTATGCCGCAGGCGAGTTTGGGGCCGGTGGCTCCGTCCCGGAATCTCGCGCTGGCCCGGTTCGGCGTGCGTTCCTGTTTGCGGTCGCTGTCGGCGGTTAGACCCCGCTGTTGTGGAGGGGGCGATGGTGACGACTGCTCAGGCGAGGTTGGTGGCCGCCGAGGCGCCGCCGGCCAGGGCCACGGTCGCCGATACGGCGCGGATCACCGGGATGGTGTTCTTGCCGACGATCACGCGGGGCATACTGGCGCGTCGCCCGCGAATCGTGGCGTTCGCCGAGGCGGTGCAGGCCGACTACCGGGCTGGGCGTCTGCTGCAACGGTTGCGCAGGCGCTATGGGCCTGGGCCGTTGCGCCTCGCCGTTCCTGGACGCTCGTTCGCCGTGGTCCTTTCGCCGCGCGACGTCGGGCGTGTGCTGGCGGGCTCGCCCAAGCCGTTCGCGCTCGCCTCAATGGAGAAGCGCGCCGCACTGGACCACTTTCAGCCGCACGGCGTGCTGGTGTCGCACGGGGAGGAGCGTGCCGACCGTCGCCGGTTCAACGAGAGCGTGCTGGACGCCGCGCACCCGGTGCACGAGCACGTCGGCGCGCTGGTCCCCAAGGTTTGCGGGGAGGCGGACGGGCTGGTGGGCGCCATCGCGCTCGCCGGGCGCCTGGACTGGGCGGACTTTCGGATGGCGTGGTGGCGGATGGTCCGGCGCGTCGTTCTGGGGGACGCTGCCCGCGACGACTCCGAGATCAGCGATCTGCTCACCACGCTGCGGATGAACGCGAACTGGGCCTTCGTCCACCCCAGGCGGGTCCGAGTGCGGACCGAGTTCTTCCGACGGCTGCGCCGGTACCTCGCCGATCCCGAGCCGGGGAGCCTGGCCGGGCTGATGGCCGCCGTCCCGAAATCCGAGGTCACCGCCCCCGAGGACCAGGTGCCACAGTGGCTGTTCGCCTACGAGGCCACCGCCCTCGCCGCCTTCCGGACGCTTGCGCTGCTGGCGTCCCACTCCGAGGAGGCCGCCCGTGCCGAGCGTGAGGCCGAGGCGGACGACGCCGGCCTGCCGTTTCTGCGAGCGTGCGTCCAGGAATCGGTGCGTCTGTGGCCCACCACCCTGACGATCCTGCGCGACAGCACCCGTCCGACCGAGTGGGCGGGCGAGATGCTGCCCGCCGGAACCGGGTTCCTCATCCACACGCCCTTCCTCCAGCGGGACACCGAGACGCTGCCGTACGCCGACGCCTTCCAGCCCGGCATCTGGCTGGACGGGACGGTGGAGCGTGACCGGGCGGTCGTGCCGTTCAGCGATGGGCCCGGTGCGTGCCCGGGACGGAACCTGTCGCTGCTTTCGGCGAGCCACTTCCTGGCCGCGCTGCTGCGCGCCTACGACTTCAAGCAGGACGCCGGCCTGTGCCCGTCTCCGGACCGGCCGCTGCCGCGCACGCTGAGCCCTTTCCGGCTGGGCTTCACCGCCCGGCCCCGTACTGCCTCCGGGAGGCGATGAGGATGACCGAGCAGGCACGGCCCTTGGCAGTGGTGACCGGGGCGTCCAGCGGTATCGGGCGTGAACTGGCGGCGGAGTTCGCCCGCCACGGCTTCGAGGTAATCATGGCGGCGGAGGACGCCCGCATCGTCGACGCCGCCCACGCGATCGTCGACGGCGTCGACGCGACGTCCGTGCAGGCCGATCTGGCGACCCACGACGGTGTTGAGGAGCTGTACGCGGTGGTGCGGGACACCGGGCGTGCCCCGGCCGCGGTGGCGATCAACGCGGGAGTCGGCGTCGCCGGCGACTTCGCCCGCGACAACGACCTGGACGCCGAACTCAACCTGGTCGACCTCAATGTGAGGTCCGCCGTCCACCTGGCCAGGCGCGTCCTTCCCGACATGATCCAGGCGGGATCCGGCCGACTGCTGCTCACCTCGTCGGTCGCCGCGAGTGGACCGGGCCCCTACCTGGCGACATACGCGGCGTCCAAGGCGTTCCTGTACTCGTTCGCCGAGGCGCTGCGCCAGGAGCTGAGCGACACTGGCGTCACCGTGACGACGCTGCTGCCCGGCCCGACCGAGACCGAGTTCTTCGAACGGGCCGGCCTCCAGCACACCAAGCTCGGCCAGATGGACAAGGACGACCCCGCCCAAGTCGCGCGCGAGGGCTTCGAGGCCCTCATGGCCGGCAAGGACAAGGTCGTCGCGGGGTCGCTGAAGAACAAGGTGGAGGTCGCAGGATCCCGCGTCGTCCCCGACACCGTGAAAGCCAAGGTGCAGGGCAAGCTCACCGAACCCGGCTCCGCCGACTAGGACGCCGACAACAGGTAATCCGGTCGGCATCGGCGCAGTAGAACGGTCGGGCCTGAAAGTGCATGCTGACCGGCCTCGCGGCTAGAGCGGTGATCGCCGCCCAGAGGTCAAGAGCCAGACTCTTCTTGGGCGCCGGGACGGGACCTGGGAGCTCGGGCGGGTTGTTCCTGCAGGGAGGCCGCCAGGCCAGCGAGCAGGCGATCGACTTCGATGATGAGTGAGCCGTGGATCAACCACGCATCGTCCGAGGATGCCCGCTGACGCAACCGCTCATGGAGTTCGTGGTTGCGTTGGCGGGCCGCCTCGACGATCTGAGGCGGCTCCGGCGGCGCCGGCCCGAAGTGGCGACCGCGGTAGGCGCGAACGATCGTGGCGCCGTGGGCAAGGATTTCGGCATAGAACGAGATGAAGGACGGGTCGGGGCTGGGCATTCCCTCGGTCGCCGCGTCCACGGTGGCACGGCAGATCCCCTGAGTCTGCTTGGCGACCACCTCCAGCGGCAGCAGCACATGTGTGAGGTCCGCCTCGCGGTGCTTGCGGCGACGCCAGGGCAGGAGGTGGACGCTCTCCTGCCCCCATCCGATCGCCGACCAGGCATCGCCGACCAGGCGCTGGACGCCGTCGCCGCGCCGCAGCCAGTCCCGAGCGTCCTCGATGTTCCAGTCACCGTCGCGCAGCCCATCGGCGACCTGCTCCAGAAGCCCGGCGACCTCATCGGCGATCCGCGCCGTTGCGGCGTGTGCGCTGCGCAGATGGGTCGGCGGGAAGACGAGCGCGTTCACGGTGACGCCCACCACCACGCCCAATGCCGTCTCCATCAGACGGGCGACGAACTCACCGATGCCCGGGTTCCCGCTGGTCAACACGAACAGCGCGGTGACCGCGCCCGTGGTGCCCTGGTCGCCGAACCGCCGCCAGTTCGCCAGGAGCATCACCGGGACCAGGACCAAGGCCAGCGACACGGTCCGGTTGCCGATGACGGTGTAGGCGCCCGTGGCGGCGAGCAGCCCGAGTACCACGGCCATCACCTGCTGGACGCCCTTGATCACTGAGCGGTATACGGTCGCGTCCACCATCAGCAGGGCCACCCACGGGGCGATGAACGACAGCGGTGCCTCTGTCCATTCGCCGGCGATCAGCCAGGCCAGCACAGCCGCCGCTGCGGCCTTGAACGACTGGGCCGCCAGATCCCGCTCCCGACTCGGCCCACGTATCGCCCGACTCGCGACCTGCCGGGTATCGCTCAAGCTCCGACGCATCCGGCCGGGAATCGACCTTGCTATGCGAATGATCGGGCGCACCCTGCCCCTCTACCTCTGATCCGGGCGGGTACACCCCCGGCGAGCACAGCTGATCCTCGACGATCCCCTTCGCCGCCGAGCAGAGTCTGTCGACTGGCTGGATGGGAGCGCGCCCGGTGGCGTACGGCCGGGGGACGCGGTGGCCGTTTGGGGGTGCGGTGCGGTCGGCCAGAGCTCCATACCCCTTGATGCGGCTATTCGAGCCGTGGTGGATGTCGACTGCCTGGCCGTCAAGGTAATCCTCGCGGGGTCGATCTGAGTGTTCGCCGCAGCAGCGGATGGTGTGACCGGTGATGTCTGGGGTTGCTTGGGCATGGAGTGTCAGGTGTCGGGTAGTCGAATCGCTGTCGTAATGAGGACTGCGCAGAGGGCCGGTCCGGCAAAGGGTGTGGGGGAGCGCCTGCTGTGTTGATCATGGGTGTGAAGCCTGGACATGACGGCGCACTGGCGGTCATCGACGACCGCCGGCTGCTGTTGTCGCTCGAATCGGAAAAGGACTCCCGGCCCCGGCACTGCGATCTGACGCCTACGACGTTCCTGGAGATCGCCGAGCAGACCGGCAAAACGCCGGATGTGGTCGCGCTGGGCGGCTGGAGGCAGGCAGGCGGATCCGGGCAGAAGACCATCGGCGCCGGCTATCACGGTGTGGCGGCCCCCGTGCAGCGCACCGCGTCGTTTTTCGGCCAGCCCACCACTCTTTTCTCCTCCTCGCACGTGCGGTCACACATCATGGCGGCCGTGGGCATGGCGCCACGGGAACAGTATGAACACCAGGCGGTCCTGGTGTGGGAAGGCGTCACCGGCGGCTTCTACCTCTTGGACGAGCGGTTCGACGTCGTCCGCAGTGTTCCCGTCCTCACCCAACCCGGGGCGCGGTACGCGTTCCTGTTCGCCATCGCCGACCCGACCTTCCCCGACACCGGCGCGGTCCCCAACCTCGATGACAGCGGCAAACTCATGGCCCTGGCCGCCTACGGCGATTCCGCGGACGCCGACGACGACACCGTCCAGGCCATCGAGCAGATCCTCAAGGTCGACAGCATCTATCCCGCCCCCAAGGACCAGTTCCGCCATGTCCCCTTCTACAACGCCGGGGTCACCTCCCCGGCCGCCACGACCGCGGCGGCCGCACTGAGCACCCGGATGTTCCAGACCTTCCAGGACGCCGCCGAACAGCACCTGCCGGACGGGATACCGCTGCGAATCGCCGGCGGCTGCGGCCTCAACTGCGAATGGAACGCGCAATGGCGCCAATCGGGGCAGTTTTCCTCCGTCTTCGTGCCGCCATGCCCGAACGACTCCGGCTCGGCGCTGGGAACGGCGATCGACGCGCTGCACACCATGACCGGATCACCGCACATCGACTGGGACGTCTACAGCGGCCTTGAGTTCGACCACGACACCGAACCCGACCCGGCACGGTGGCTCAAACACCCGGCCGAGCCCCACACCCTGGCTCGCGCCATCGCACAGGGCCACATCATCGCCTGGGTCCAGGGACGCTGGGAGATCGGGCCCCGCGCCCTGGGCGCCCGCTCATGCTGGCCGAGCCGTTCCGGGCCAGTACACGCGATCGGCTCAACGCGATCAAACAACGCGAGGACTACCGGCCCATCGCGCCCTGCTGCCGGATCGAGGACGCCGGCGCCGCCTTTCGCGAGGACTTCGCCGATCCCTACATGCTGTACTTCCGCACCGTCCGCTCCCCGGATTTGGGGGCGGTCACCCATGTGGACGGCTCGGCCCGCACGCAGACCGTCTCCCGGGACGACAACGCGCCTCTGCACGAACTGCTGACCGCCTTCTCAGCTCAGTACGGCCTGGGCGTGCTGTGCAACACCTCGCTCAACTTCAAGACCAAAGGCTTCATCAACACCATGTCCGACCTGATCGAGTTCTCCGAAAGCCACGACATCGACGGCATGGTGGTCGGCGACACCTGGTACGAACGCCGCCGCGACAACAACACCCCGCTGGACTATTAGACGACGTTGCCGGGCGCTTCGGCACGACCTGCTCTATCGGCTGCAATGCGTTGGTATCGGAAGTCCATGGCGGAAGAGGTACGCGCATTGAGCGAGGGCGGCGCTGCCGGGCTGACGGGCACCATGGTGATGACGGCCTGGGTGTGGACGAGGCAGCGGGTGCGTGCTCATGCACGAGCAGCCGCATCACCGGATCGCGCGCGAGGTGCTCCCCGGACGTCCGCAAGGCACTGACCGCCCGGAACGCCCTCTTGGGCGGGCGGCTTATCTAGGTTTCGGGTCGCCATAGGAGCTTTGTTCGGATGGCTCTCAGCTGGTCGTCGACCGTTCCGTCCATCGGGGCCGGCTACGGGCTGGTGGTATCGGCGGTGAGTTACCTGGGCTGGCTTCCGCTCCTGCGCATCATGCCGCCCGCTCACCGGGATAAGCAGGCAGGTCGATGAGCATCCTCAGTGCGCACATTCCCTACCTGTGTCGTCCTCGCCTCAGCCTCCGCCGGCTGCGGCGGTCGCGGAATCACGGGGTGTAGGCGTCCTCGCGCGGTAGCGGGCCTACGTCAGTGCGCCGACCCGGGCGCATTGCCGCGTGGCGCTGGCCCGGACCGAGCCCCCCGCGGGAGGCCAACGCATCGGCGATGGCCCCGGTCGCGAATGCGTACACGGCCTTGTGCAGCAGGTCAACGCCCAGTTCCAGGCGTGGCCAGGTCTCCGGGGGTGCGCCGACGCCGGTGGCGTTCTCCAGAATCTGGTCGTTGGTGAGCCGCACGACCGTGAATTTCGCAGACGCCCAAGGGCCGCGCAGGCCGGCGTGGGCCATTACCGAACGCAGGATTCCCAGCAGCGCTCCCTGGCCGTAGTGCATGGCCCAGTTCACCGCCACCGGCTGGCGTCCCGGCCGCTCGGCCATGCCCGTCAGCCGCTCGGCGACCCGTGCGGGGACGTGGGAGCCGGGACGTCCGGTCAGCCGCTGCTCCAGCTTCTCTCCCAGCGTCATCACCACCGTCCCGGCGGCTCCGGCGATCAGGCCTTCCCGCAACGCTTGTTTCATCATGCCGCGCCGATACCCCGTCAAAGCGACCTGAACATCGGTAGCGCGGTTGCCGTCGTCGCCTCCAAGAACCCATAGGACCCACCGAGAAAGGACGCTTGCATTCGCCGATCGTCGCAGTGACTCCCCCGGCGTCCCTAACCGCTGGGGGAGTTGTCGCCGGGCTCGGGCGGTCCTACATGGTCCACGGGCGTGTCGAGGCGGGGGCGCAGCTTCTCGTAGCGCTCCTGCGCCGCGGCGGCGTCGGGCAGGTCGAGGACCGCGGCGATCTGCGTCCAGTCCAGGCCGGCCGCATGGACGGCAGCGAGCAGTTCGGCCTCGAGCCGGTCCATGTCCAACCGCGCTGCCTGCAGTACCACCAGCGCCGCGCCCAAATCCGTCGGTGTCGGCGGCTCCTGCCGATCAGCGTGCGCGGCCCGGATCGCGGTGATCGTCTTAGCTATAGCGTCCGCGTCCGGCAGCGGATGCTCGTGCGTCTCCCATAGCAAGGCCTCGACTCCCTTACCGAATCGTCGGGTCAGGTGGGCACGTGCGGCGTGCACCATCTCCGGCGAAGGAACAGGAAGATCACCCATGAGCGCACCCTAGACCTGAACGCTCCGGTTGAGGGCCAGATATGGCTTCAACGCACGACGTCGGGCTTGTTCAAGCCGCCGCTGAACCCAATGCGGGATAAAGATCTTGAGATTGGGCGGCTGGGGAGGTGCGGTCCGGGGCGTGCCGGGTAGACGCACCCGGGTGAAGATCCGCTCTCACTGGAAGGGTGAGCCTGGTGGCGTTCAACCCGCTCGAACACCGCGGTATCCCGCTGGACGACCAACTCCGCAACTGGGGTCAGCTGGATGTCGCTCCCGTCGATCCCGACACCTCCGATCCCTACACCAAGTGCCGCATCATCGCGATGAACGGCATCGAGGTGGAGGCGATCATGTTCAGCCATCACTTCAACCGGATCTGTCCGGATCTGGAGGTCAAACAGCAGCTGGCGCAGGTCCGGTTCATCGAGCAGCAGCAGCAGAAGGTCGTCAACTGGCTGCTGCCCGGCCAGGCGTCGGTGCTGGAGACCACGATCTCCTATGAGCAGGTCGCGGTCGATCTGACCGGCTGGGTCGCCCGGCAGGAGCCCGACCCGTATCTGAAGCAGGCCTACGAGTTCGGGCTGCTGGAGGACTTCGACCACCTGTACCGGTACGCCAACCTGTACGAGATGATCGAGCACCGCAAGGCGGAGAAGATCATCGACCAGCTCACCGAGGCGATGCCGGGGCGGCCGACGCGGCTGCACCACCGCCACCCGATGGACAACATCCGCGAGCCCTACGACCGCGAGGCCGCCGCGCCGATGTCGAAGCTGCACGCGCTGACCATCATGGCGGCCGAGCAGCAGACGATGAACTTCTACATGAACGTCGGCCCCATGTACATGGAGCCGATCGCGCGGCAGCTCTACCAGGAGATCGGCCTGGTGGAGGAGGAGCACGTCACGCACTACGAGTCGCTGGTGGACCCGGGCGAGACGTGGTGGGAGCGGCTCGTCAACCACGAGTACAACGAGTGCTACCTGTACTACTCGTTCATGCAGACCGAGAGCGACCCGCGGGTGAAGGGCATCTGGGAGCTGCATCTGAACATGGAGCTGGAGCACCTGCACATCGCCTGCGACCTGATGCGCCGCCACGACGGCCGCGACCCGGAGAGCATCCTGGCGCCGTCGCTGCCCGAGCCGGTCACCTTCGAGCCGAACAAGACGCTCATCCGGGACCTGCTGGCCACCCAGTTCGACTGGACGACGCTGGGCACCGGGTACGTCCAGGAGGCGCACCGGCGGTTCGAGGAGTACCAGGACAGGATCAACGCGGAGCGCCCGCCGAGCGATCAGGTCATGGAGGACCACCAGCACAAGTTCGGCGAGGAGTACCGCCTGGAGACCGAGGGCCCGCACCCGGTGCAGAGCCAGCGCGCCCAGCCGTACCAGTGACGGCCCGTACCGACGAAGCGAGGAAAGCTGTGAGCAGCACGACGAAAGGGCAGTACTCGTCCACCGACGATGTGATCGACCTGCTGAAGGCGCAGCACGGCCAGATCCGCGACCTGTTCGACCTGGTGATGCACTCCGAGGGGCAGGAGCGCAAGGAGGCGTTCGAGAAGCTGGTGCGGCTGCTGGCCGTGCACGAGACCGCCGAGGAGGAGATCATCCACCCGATGGCGCGGTCGCTGCCCGGCGGTGACGGCATCGTGGACGACCGCCTGGCGGAGGAGCGCGAGGCGAAGGAGGTGCTGTCCGAGCTGGACGGCATGGACCCGGGCGACCCGGCGTTCCTGAAGTCGCTCGACAAGCTCCGCATGGACGTGCTGACGCATGCCCGCGCCGAGGAGCGCTACGAGTTCGACCGGCTGCGGGACGAGTTCAGCCCGGCGCAGCTGAAGGGGTTCGCCGCCGCGGTCCGCGCCGCGGAGGGGACCGCGCCCACGCACCCCCGGCCCGGCGTGGAGAGCGCGAAGAAGAACATGCTCGCCGGCCCGCCCGCCGCGATCATGGACCGGGTCCGCGACATGATCCGCGACGCCCGGGACAAAGACTGACGCCCCGGCCGGCGCAACAAAGTCGGAGTAGAAGGCTGACCAACGTGACGGTCACCGTTCTGTGCTGCCGACGTGGCATCAGGCTACTGGCGCTTCACCAGCGGGGGCATGGCGGCCACGAATGCCGCGAAGCCGCAGCTGGCGGGCACTGCCGTGATGCGGCATGCCGAGCCGCTGGCCGGGCTTGAGGACGTGCAGGTGGCCGCGGTCGCCGACCTCCGCATCGACAGGGCCCGACGTCTGGCTGAACTGGCCGGGGGAGCCGTACCGCTCTCGCGACGAGATGCTCGACGAGGAGACTTTGGACGCGCTCTACATCTGTGTCCCGCCAGGCGCGCACAGGAGTGAATGGCTTTGGGTGTCCCCTGCAGCTGCCAAGGACACCCAAAGCGGTGGATCAAGCAGGGCGTAGACGTCTGTCGTTGGTGCTGTGTTGGGCGATGGTCAGATCGGTTATCAGGTTTCGTAGGCGGCCGATCTCCTCGTTGGCTTGAGCGAGCTGGTTGTCGAGGCCTTCCTCGGCCGTTGGTTCGTTTCTGTCTGCGTTGCGGATCTTGTTGAGGGCGGTGAGTGCGGTTTCGTCCGCTGTGGGGAGGGTGTGGAGGTACTTTTCGGTCGTGGAGAGCTTGAGGTGTCCCAGGCGTTCCTTCACGACCTGGAGGTCGGCGCCGCCGGCGAGGAGCCAGGAGGCGTGGGCGTGTCTGAGGTCGTGGACGCGTGGCTTGAAGGTCAGGCCAGCGGCTTCACGCGCCAGGTACCAGCAGTGGATCCGAAACCAGTTCGCTGAGATGTGCGGGTCGCGGTCGACGATCCGGGGCTTCCGCGGGTTGTCCATGCCTTGGGCGCGTCGCTTCGCGCGGTACTCGGCGTAGGCGCCTCGGCAGCGATCGCATTTACACTTGCCGAGATTGTAGGCGGTGATCGTCCCGTGGGTGTAGGTCCGTCCGTTGGGTGCGACGAATGTCGGCGGTCCTTCGACCGGTCGGAGGCATGCTATGGCGTCCTCCGTGGACCGGCGCGCGAAGAATAGATCCTCCGGCCCAAGGTTGTACGCCGTCGCATGTGCTTGGAGCTTGGCGACGATTTGGGGGCTGAGCTTGAACCTCCGGTGCTTTTTGTTCTTGGGGTACTCCTTGACGAGGAATCGCTTGCCCTCAGGGTGGTTCTTCCGGCTGAGTTCAACGACTGCCCGGCTCACGGTGAGGATGCCCGTCTCGAAGTTGAGATCCTTGACGCGGAGTTCGCTCAACTCTCCCCAGCGGAGCCCGCTCTCGATATCGGTTTCGACGAGGAGTTGCGCGTCCGCGTTTGGGAGATTCTTGTAGATGGCTTCGAACTGCTCGGCTGTGATGATCTCGCGAATCTTCTCCGGCACGGGATCGGTCTTGATTCCTCGGCTCGGATGGATAGCGATGATGTTGTCTCGCAGTGCCGTTGTGAAGATTGCGTTGAGGATCGAGACTTTGCAGTACTGGATCCGGCGAGGCTTTACGCCCCGCGCCTTGAGCCACGTGATCCACTCCTGAATGTTTTCCGGGTAGATCTCGCGCATCTTCATGTTCCCGAAGTACGGCATGATGTGCTTGTAGATCGCGGAGGTGTAGTCCTGGCGTGTGCTTGGCTCCATGACGTGGTGTGGTAGCCACTTCTCTTCGACGTAATATCGGAACTTCTGTTTTCCGCGTTGAGGATCCCATGGCTGGCCGGTTCGGATTTTCGCCTCTGCGTTTCGCCATGCGCTTTCCGCATCCTTCTCCCGGGAGAAGGTTCCCGCGGAGCGCAGCTTGCCTTGGAGGTCGAAGTACAGCGCCTGGTATCGGACATTTCCGGCTTTTGTGACACGTGTGCGCGTGCTACCCATTTTGGAGGGCCCCCGATCTGGCTCCTGTGGCAATCTCATGTCAATGGATCAGGTGTGACGCATTGACATGATCTTGGACGGTGCGACATGTGATCATGCTGCTGACCTGGAGTTTAGCCAGTAATGAACCAGAGTGCCAACGTCTAAAATGGACGCCAATTGTTTTTCCCAAGCTGACAGCGCGGGTTCGATTCCCGTCACCCGCTCACTGAGAAGGCCCAGGCCAGGGACATGATCCCCGACGCTGGGCCTTGATCGTTTTCACTGTCATCACTGACGGGCCATTAGCGGGCCATTAGGCCACCGGCACCAACGTCCCATCGTCGTCGCCGTCCTCTTCGTCGCCCTGGTCGCGCTCCGCCTGGACGAGGGCGTCAAGGCCATCGGCGATGATGCGGTCACCCTTGGCCGATCGGTGTTGGTAGCGCAGCGCCGCCCGCTCGTTGTCATGGCCCATGCGCGCCATCAGGTTCTTGGTCGAGACGCCCATGTCGGCGGCGAGCTGGTTACCGGTGTGCCGAAGGTCATGGAAGTGCAGGTTCGGGACGCCGAGTGCCTTCACCACGTGCCGCCAGTTGGTTACTTTGTTGAACCCGCTACGTCGAAGCGGCCCGCCCTTGAGCCCGTCGACGGCGTTGTTGAACAAGTAGTTCCTCTCGGGCTTGGCCGCGCGGATCCAGGACACGCCGACCTTGTTGATGAGCGCCTCAGGGAAGGCAGAGCGGAGAGGCTCGTGCGCGCCCTGCGGGGCCAGACCAACGATGGCCACCAACTCGGCGACAGCGGTCGCCCCGCCGGTTCGTTTCGCAGGGTTGGGATGCACTACCGAGGGATCGGTAGAAGTCCGTTGGGCGGCCGCCGAGGTCTTCGACCGAGCGTCCGTCGGGCCGATGGTTCGTGGTCTGGGTGCTGCGGCCACACGTGCGGACCAGGCCATTCATGGATCCTCCAAGGGGGTCTCGCTGCTGACGAGCCACAATGAAACTCGAGCCACCCAGATCAATTGCATGAGCAAAACGCGCGATGGTGATAAGTGCTCAGCAGCGCGACGTGGTGGCAGAGGACCGACGACGCGGCAGCGCCGATGCCCGAGGGGGAGGCGGCTTCGGCTGTCATCACTGGTGTCTTCAGCTCATGGGGTCAAGAACACTCACCCGACAAGTGAGGCCGACGACGAGGCCTCGCATCTGCAGCAATCTGCCCACGTCGCGCTGCTGGACCTGGACGGGACAGCCTGTTCGCTCGCCGAGACACTGGCCTTGGTTCTCCGCACCAGGGCAATCACACAAAGACACACTCGCTCAGCGGCATGACAGTGCGTTGAACGCCACGGAAGGCCGACCAGAGATGGCTGTAAGGGGAAGGCTTTTCGAAATTCGACGGGATGATCTTGTCCATCCGCTGTTTCTGAGATACCCGGCGATCACTCCGAGCCTGCGCGAAATACGTTCGCCTTACTTGGACGGCCTGAGGCAGCATGGGAGGGCAGCGGTGTGGAGGGTGGGTGCCCGTGCTAGGAGTACCAGGTGGCTCCAGGGACGGCGGGTCGGCTCGGCAGCGAGCGGTTCTGCTGGCCCTGCGCTATTACTGCGATGTGCTGCGCCGTCAGTGGCGTATCTCGGTTCCGGCGATGACATTACCGGCGCTCGGGAATACCTGCCTGTTCTACCTGACACCGCTGGTGGTGGCCGCCCTGGTGGGGCACCTGGCCGACGGCGGGGACAGCGGCCGCGGCGCGCTCCTGCCCTACGTTCTCGGCTTCGCCGGCCTGATGTTGGCGGGCGAAGCGCTGTGGCGAGCGGGGTTGCACTTCCTCAACCGGGTGAACGGCCGAGGCATCGAATGGCTCGGCATCGTCGGCATGGACGAGTTGCTCGCCAAAGACACCGCGTTTTTCCATGACAACTTCGCCGGTTCACTGACCAAACGGATACTGAGTTTCTCCGGCGGCTTCGAAAACTTCGCCGACACCCTCACTTTCTCGGTCGTGGCCAACGTGATCCCGTTGTCCTTCGCCTCGGTGATTCTGTGGCGCTACCACCCGCTCCTGGTCGTCGTCCTGGTGGGACTGATCGTCGTCACCGGCTTGATGGTCACCCCGTTCATCCGCCGCCGGCAGGTGCTGGTGGACCGGCGCGAGGCGGCCAAGGTGCGCGTGTCGGGCCACGTCGCCGACGTGGTGACCAACATGGAGACGGTCCGCGCGTTCGCCGCCGAGGAGCGCGAGGCCGCCGAGTTCCGCGGCCGGATCGCCGA
>NZ_JBEZGN010000064.1:0-31567 GCF_040650055.1 Spirillospora sp. NPDC048819
CGCAACGGGGGTTCCAGGGGGTCGCCCCCCTGGACTATGTCGCCTCGTTGTCGCGAGGTTGTCGGGGCGGGGCGCAGATTCGGCTGCGCCGCCCTCCTGCGCGGGATGATCGCCGAGGGCTCCGCGCTGACGCTGACGGCCGTCCCGGTCGCGCTGGGCGCCGTGCTGGCGGCCCGCGTCCGGGGCCCCGCGGTCGAGCCCGCGTTCCTGGACGTGCGGGGCCTGTCGGTGCGGCGCGGCCCGGTGCCGCTGCGGCGGATCACGCTGCGGGCGGACGCGGGCGAATGCGTCGCCGTCTTCGGCGCCGGCTCGCGGACGCTCCTCACCGCGCTCGCCGGGAACGTCCCCGCGCGGGGACGGGTCCGGCTCGGCGGCGCCGACCTGGCGGCGGTCCCCGCCGGGCGTCGGATGCCGCTCGGGCTGTGCCATCTGGCGGGGCCCGTCCCGGACACGAACACGAAGACGAATACGAAGACGGCCGCGGACGAGCGCACCGTCGCCGGCCGCCTCGCCGCCCACGCCCACGTGCTCGGCCACGCCGACCCCGCCGCGTCCGCCGGCGCCGTCCTGGAGGTCTTCCCGGCGCTGCACCGCCGCGGCGCCGATCCCGCGGGCGCGCTCGGCCCGGCCGAACGCGAGCTGCTCGGGCTCGCCGAGGCGCTGCTGACCCGCCCGAGGCTGCTGCTGGTGGACGGCGTCGTCGCCGGCCCCTACGGCGAGGCGGCCCGCACCGTGCTGCGCAGGCTCGCCGCGTCCGGCACCGCCGTCGTCGTCACCGGGCGCCCGGTCCCCGCCGTCCTCGACCTCGTTTCCCGCGCCTACGTGCTCGACCGGGGACGCGTCGCCGCCGAACTCGTCCGCCCCACGCCCGACCAGGTCCTCAGGCTGCTGCCGGGGAACCCCGACGCAGGAGATGCCGCCCCGTGATCGTGCTCGCGTTCGCCGTCCTCGCGCTCTCGGCGCCCGCCGCGCCCGCCGCCCCCGCCGGGGACGGGCCCGCCCTCCAGGTCAGCAAGTTCACCGACCTGACCGAGGGCGAGCAGATCACCGTGTCGGGGACGGGATACCGCCCCGGCCTGAAGTCGGTGGCCGTCGGTCTGTGCAAGGAGGGCTACACCAACGGCCTCAAGGACTGCGACCTCGGCGGAGGCGCCACGTTCGTCAACATCGACGACAAGGGCGGCTTCACGGGGGTCACGCTCAAGGCGCGCTCGAAGTTCAACGGCATCGACTGCGCGGCCCGCCAGTGCGTCATCGGCGCCGCGCCGCTGCCCACCACCAACCCGCCCGCCGTCGTCAAGGCCAACACCGCCGTCGTCCGCGTCGGCTTCCAGGGGTCGCAGTTCAAGGGCGGAGCCGTCGCCGCCGCTCCCACCACGGCGGCAGCCCCGGGGCCCGGCACGGGCGGGCCGTCGGCCCCGCTGTGGGCCGCGACCCTCGTCCTCATCGCCGGCGCCGGTGCCGCCGCCGTCATCGTCCAGCGCCGCAACACTCCCCCCGACGTAAGGAGCACATCATGAATCGAGTCCGGCGCCGTACAGGCGCCATCGCCGCGATCGCGGGCGCGTGCGTGCTGGCGCTCGCGCAGCCCGCACTGGCCGCACCGAAGATCGACGTGAGCAAGACCACCGGGCTGAAGGCGGGCGAGACCGTCACCGTCACGGTCAGCGGCCTGACCCCGGGGGAGACGTTCGTCACCCTCGGGTTGTGCGAGCCCAGCCCCAAGCTGCCGTCCGACTGCGCGTCCCAGGACAGCGGGGGAGCGGTGCAGGGCACCTCGAACAGCGCCGGTGAGTTCCTCACCAAGTCGGGATCCAAGGAGGCCAAGATCAAGCTGGCCGCGAAGGCGGGGGACGCGACGTGCGCGTCCAAGGCGGGCGCGTGCGTGATCGCCGTGACCGCGCTCGGCGCCAACATGGACGCCAACACCGCCCAGGTCGCGCTCACCTTCACGGGTGGCGGCGGCGGAGGCGACGACGGCGGAGGCGACGGTGACGGCGGCGGAGCCGGCAACGGGACCGGCGGGAACGGCACGGGCACCGGAGCCGGCGCCGGCGACGGCGGGAGCCTGCCGAACACCGGCAGCCCCGACGGGCTGCCCACCTACGCCCTCATCGCGTCGGCGATGGTCATGATCGGCGCCGCCGCCATGCTCATCCTTCCGCGCCGCCGCAAGGGCCGCGCGTGAGGGCCCGCATCGCAGCCGCCGCCGTTCTGGCCGGCGCGGCCGCGTTCGCGGCGCCCGCCCTGCCGGCCGCGGCGGCCGGCACCGGCCCGATCGAGTTCGCCACGACCGTGCACGGCGACCCCGCCGACGTGTACGCACCGGCCGCCGCCGACATCGACGGCGACCTCCCGGTCGCGCTGCTTCTCCAGGGCGCGAACGTGGACAAGTCCGCCTACGCGGGCTTCGCCCGCGCGGTCGCCGGCTACGGCTTCGTCGTCGTGGTCCCGAACCACGCGCGCACGTTCTTCGGCCAGACCGGCCTGTTCGCCGAGCAGGCCCAGGCCGCCTGGACCGTCACCTGGATGAACCAGGAGGACGGCCGTGCGGGCTCACCGCTCGCGGGCAAGATCGACACGGATTCGCTGGGGCTGCTCGGGCACTCCTTCGGCGGCGCGGCGGGACTCGCCGTGACGACCGGGGTGTGCGCGCCGCCGTTCTGCGGCGAGCCCGCCGCCAAGCCCGCCGAGCTGAAGGGCGCGGCGTTGTTCGGCACCAACAACACGCCGCCGGGCGGCTCGGCCAACCCGCCGGTGCCCAACACCGTCCCCGTCGCCCTCGTCCAGGGGACGGTGGACGGGGTGGCGCCGCCCGCGGCGGCGCAGGCCACCTACGAGGCGGTGCAGCAGCCGCCGAAGATGCTGGTGTCGGTCTCCGGCGCCAACCACTACGGCATCACCGACACCCAGGCCCCGGCGGGCGCGATCCCCGACCCGTCACCGCAGACGATCCCCCAGGAGGACGGCATCAAGACGTCCGCCCGGTGGAGCGCGATGTTCCTGCGGACGGTCATGGGCGACGTGTGGTCGGGCGTGTGGCTGTGGGGCGTGGGCGACGCCGTGGACCGCGGCGTGACCGTCCAGTACGTCCGCTGAGCCGGCGGGTCCGGTGACGGGCCGGGCCCCCGCGGGATTCCGCGGGGGCCCGGCCTCGTGCGTGCCCGGCCGTCAGCCGAGCCCGCCCAGCAGGACGCGCCGCAGCTCGCCGGGCGCGATCAGGGTGCAGTAGTGGACGCCGCGGAACGACTCGGGCAGACCCTGCCACCGCGGGTCGAGCCACTCGACCAGCAGGGAGTACGCCCGCAGGTGCAGGACGCCGTCCTGTACGGCCGCGGAGGGGAACTCCTGGGTCCATTCGCCGCCGCTCATCGTCTGGGTGTCGGCGTCGACGACGACCTGCGCCGGGTCGAACGCGGCCGAGGCCCGTTCGGCGGGGCCGAGGGACGCGCCGACGGTGCGCAGGGTGGTGCGGTTGACGGCGGCGCACGTGCCCTCGCCGGAGGCCGTCCCGGCTCCGTAGACGGTGTTGACGTGGTCGGCGGACTTGCCCTTGCAGCGGATCTGCACGGCGCGGCCGGCGGTGTCGCGGCTGACGAACTGCTCGGTCCGCAGCGGCCGTATCGCGGGCTTGGAGTCGACGAACGCCTCCATCGTCGGGTGGACGACGTTGTCGATGGGCACGTAGGGGCGTCCCGGCCCCCACGGCCCGAGCCCCGCCGTGGCCATCTGCCCGTACGCGCACACGCGCGCCAGGGTCCCGCCGGCCTCGCCCGCCGGCGCCTGGGCGGGCGCGGCGAGCGGCACGGCCGCGGCCGTGCCGCCGGAGAGCAGGAGGCAGGTTCCCAGCGCCGAGGCCAGGATCGGCCCCCGTGATCTCGTCGGCATTCGCGTCCCCTCAACCCAGGCTCATGTTTCGCTCAAGGAAACATTGTTTCACTACCGTTTTCAAGTGTGCATCGCCACGGGACCCCGGGGTTCTGGTGATTCGCGGCAGATGCTCCAATTGGGGCATGTGCACGGCGATCATCAGTGTCGACCCCACCTCCCCGGTCCCCGTCCTGCTGGTCGGCGTGCGGGACGAGTTCGTCGCCCGCGAGTGGGAGCCGCCCGGGCGGCACTGGCCGGACCACCCCGGCCTCGTCGGCGGGCGCGACCTGCGCGCCGGCGGCACCTGGCTCGCCGTGGACCCCGACGCGCCCCGGGCCGCGCTCGTGCTGAACGGGCGCGGCCGGATGGCGCCCGAGGACGGGCGGATCTCACGCGGCGGCCTGCCGCTGCGGGTGGCGGCCGACGGCAAGCTCGGCCGCCCCGACCTGCCGGCGTTCGACCCGTTCCACCTCGTCGGCGCCGAACCCGGCCGGGTGCGGCTGTGGAGCTGGGACGGCGCCGACCTCGCCGAACGCGACCTCGGCCCGGGCCTGCACATGATCGTCAACAGCGGGCTGGAGGGCGAGGGCCAGCAGGAGGGCGAGACCGAGGACGCCTACATGACGGCGCGGCTCGCCCACTTCCGGCCGCGCCTGGCCGCCGCACCGCGTCCCGTGCCCGGCGGCGACGAGCCCGTGGAGCGGGCGTGGGGGCCGTGGCTGGCGCTGGTGAACGGCGACGGCCTTCCCCGCGCCGACCACCGGGCCCTGCTCCCCCTGCTCGATCTCGGCGACGGCCGCGTCTGGGGCACCACCTCCGTCACCCTCCTCGCGCTCACCGGCGCCGGCGTCCGCTACGACTTCTCCGCCGCCCCCGGCGACGCCGCCGCCTGGACCCGGGTGCTGTAAAGCCGCCGGGCCGCCCATGACCGTTTCGGCAACGCGGCGGCGAGGTCGTGACGGCCGGTGTTAGGTTGGCCACGCAATGCGATCTCCGCGGGATCGCGGGGGCCGCCCGCGGAGATCGGGGACGGCGGACGGGGAACCGGGGCCTCCACCGGACCGGGCTCCCGGAGGCGGAGGGATGAGCGGCTACGCCGAGCCCGCTGCGCGGGAGCCGACACACGGGGAGCCGGGCCACGGCCCGTCCGGCGCACCGCGCCCGGACCGGGCGGCCGGGGGCGGGGTACCGCGGCCGCGGGCCCGTCCCGGAACCGGGCCGGAGCCGGTGCGGGGTCGCAGCCCGTCCCGGCTCGCCTGGGAACGGCTCAGGCGCGACCGGGCCGCCGCCGCGTCCGCGGCCGTCCTGCTGCTGGTCGTGGCGTTCGCGGCGCTGGCGCCGCTGTGGGAGCACCTGACCGGCCACCCCTACGACGCGACGTTCCCCGGGACGGGCCTCGACGCCAACGGGCAGCCGCGCGGGCCCGGCGGCGCGTTCCCCCTCGGCGCCGACCAGCTCGGCCGCGACGTCCTGGTCCGCGCCGCCTACGGCGCGCGGATCTCCCTGGCCGTCGGGGTGTCGGCGGCGCTGCTGGCCTCCGTCGCCGGGACCCTCGCCGGGACGCTCGCGGGGTTCGCCGGCGGCGCGGTGGACACGCTGCTGTCCCGGCTGATCGACATCACGCTCGCGCTGCCCTACCTGCTGGTGGCGATCCTGCTGTCGACCACGTTCCAGCCCTCCTCGGTCGGCGCCGGCCTCGCCATGACGATCCTGGTGATCGCGTTCTTCTCCGCCGCGGCGTTCGCCCGCGTCATCCGCGGCCAGGTGCTGGCGCTGCGGCGGCGGGAGTTCGTCGAGGCGGCCCGCCTGCTCGGCGCCTCCGACGCCCGGATCATGGTCGTGGAGATCCTGCCGAACCTGACCGCGCAGGTCACCGTGCTGACCGCGCTGCTGATGCCGGCGGCGATCGTGTTCGAGGCGACGCTGTCGTTCCTCGGCGCCGGGGTGCGGCCGCCGATGCCGAGCTGGGGGTCGATGCTCGGCGAGGGCGGCGACGTGTTCCAGACGGCGTGGTGGCTCCTGGCCGTCCCCGGCGTCCTGCTGCTGGCGACCACGCTGTCGTTCAACCTGCTCGGCGACGCCGTCCGCGACGCCCTCGACCCGCGCGGCGACCGCGCCGCCCGGGGGAGGTGAACCGCGATGGCGCGCTTCGCCGTCCGCCGCGTCCTGCACGCCGCCGTCGTCCTGTGGCTGGTGGCGACGCTGGTGTTCGTGTTCCTGCACGTGTCGCCCGTCCCGGTGGAGCGGGTCATCGGCGGGCCCCGCGCCACCACCGAGACCCTGGAGCAGATCCGCGCCAACCTCGGCCTGGACCGGCCCCTCCTCGTCCAGTACTGGAACTTCATCGAGCGGCTGCTGCACGGCGACCTCGGCGACTCCTACATCAACGGGACGCCGGTGACGGCGCTGATCGCGGCCCGGCTCCCCACGACGCTGTGGCTGGTCGCCGGCGCGGGGCTCCTGTGGTTCGCGGGCGGCGTCGCACTCGGCGTGCTCAGCGCGGCCAAGGCGCGGAGCCTGTGGGACCGGGCCGCGACGGCGTTCGTGCTGGCGGGCCTGTCCACGCCGCCGTTCGTGATGGCGCTGGCGCTGCTGTACCTGTTCGCGACCCGGCTCGGCGAGAGCGGCATCGGCTTCTTCGAGGCGGGCCCGCCGCTGCAGGAGCACTTCCTGCGCCGGATGATCCTGCCGTGGACGGCGCTGGCGTTCCTGATGCTCGCCGCCTACGCGCGCCTCACCCGCGGGGCGATGCTGGACGTGCTCGGCGAGGACTACGTGCGCACGGCGCGGGCCAAGGGCCTGCCGGAGCGCCGGGTTGTCGGACGGCACGGGCTGCGGCCCGCGATGACGCCCGTCCTCACCCAGTTCGGCATCGACCTCGGCGCCCTGATCGGCTCCACGATCGTCACCGAGAAGGTGTTCGGGCTGCAGGGCGTGGGGCAGCTCGTGCACCACTCCATCGCGGCCGGCGACACCCCGGTGATCATCGGGGTGACGCTGCTGGTGACGCTGTGCGTGATCGTCGCGAACCTGCTGGTGGACATCGGCTACTCGTTCCTGGACCCCCGCGTCCGCGCCGCCTGAGGCCGATGGGTCCGGACGGTTCGGGACACTCGCCCACGATCTCGGCGTAACCCCGCTAGCTGGGCATGGATAAGCTTTCCGTATGCGATCGTGGCCCGCCTCCGAAGTCCCCAGCCTCCCCGACGCGGGGCTGCCCGCCGCGGCACGGCCGCTGAGCCTGCACGACACGGGGGCGGGGACGACGCGTCCCGCGGGCCCCGCCCCCGGCCCCGGCGGCACGGCCCGGATGTACGTGTGCGGGATCACCCCCTACGACGCGACCCACCTCGGGCACGCCAACACCTACCTGGCGTTCGACCTCGTCAACCGGGTGTGGCGCGACGCCGGCCACCGGGTGCACTACGTGCAGAACGCCACCGACGTCGACGACCCGCTTCTGGAACGTGCCCGCGAGACGGGGGAGGACTGGCGGGAGCTGGCCGACCGGGAGATCCAGCTGTTCCGCGAGGACATGACCGCGCTGCGGATCCTGCCGCCCGACCAGTACATCGGCGCGGTCGAGGCGATCCCGCTGGTCGTCGAGATGATCGAGAAGCTGCGCGGCCGCGACGCCGCCTACGAGGTGGCCGGCGACGTCTACTTCCCGGTCGCGGCCGACCCGGCGTTCGGGCGGGTCAGCCGGCTGACCCGCGAGGAGATGGCGCCGCTGTTCGCCGAGCGCGGCGGCGACCCGGACCGCGCGGGCAAGCGCGACCCCCTCGACGCCCTGCTGTGGATGGCCCGGCGCCCCGGCGAGCCCGGCTGGGACTCGCCGTTCGGCGAGGGCCGCCCCGGCTGGCACGTGGAGTGCTCGGCGATCTCCATCGAGTACCTCGGGATGGCGTTCGACGTCGAGGGCGGCGGCTCCGACCTCGCGTTCCCGCACCACGAGATGAGCGCGTCCCACGCCCAGGTCGCCACCGGGGAGCGCCCCCACGCCCGCGCCTACGTCCACGCCGGCATGGTCGGCCTGGACGGCGAGAAGATGTCGAAGTCGCGCGGCAACCTGGTGTTCGTGTCGAAGCTGCGGCAGGGCGGCACCGACCCGATGGCGATCCGGCTGGCGCTGCTCGCGCACCACTACCGAGACGACTGGGAGTGGACGCCGCGCGGGCTGGACGAGGCGCAGGCCCGGCTGGACCGCTGGCGCGCCGCGGTGTCCCGCGCGTCCGCCCCGCCCGCCGCGCCGGTGGCGGCCGCCGTCCGCGACGCCCTCGCCGGGGACCTGGACGCCCCGGCCGCCCTGGCGGCCATCGACGCCTGGACCGCCGCCGACGGCGCCGACGAGACGGCCCCAGCCCAGGTCAAGACCATCGCCGACGCCCTCCTCGGCGTCGCGCTCTGACCGGCCCCGCACCGGACCGGGCGGATCATCTCAGGACGTAGCAGTCCCAGTCGGACGGAGTGCCGGCGTCGCCGCCGAGGCGGGCCTCGGCGTCCGGCCGGTACTGCGACGCGCACACCTGCGTCATCGTGATGTGGGTGTCGACGCCGATGTCGCCGCCGCGCGGCACGCAGTACCAGTCGCCGGAGCGGAACTCGGCGTCCCGGCCGCGGGCGCCGCAGTAGCGGGAGGGGTCGGGGGAGCCGAGCACGACCGGCGTGGGCGGCGGGTCGCTGGAGGGCGGGGGATCGTCGTCGCCGTCCCCGCCGCCGGGGCGGGTGCCCGCGCCCGGTCCGGGGGATCCGGGGACCGCCGGCGCCGATGATCTCCCGGTGCGGGTGGGGGCCGGCCCGGACGACGACGGCCCGGACGTCCGGGACGCCGTGGCCGGGGGCGCGGTGACCTGCCCGCCGTGCCCGGTGCCGCCGCCGGACGCTCCGCCGCCCGGCCGGTCCATCAGCGCGTACCCGCCGGCCCCGGCGAGCGCCGCGACGACGCCCGCGCCGACGGCCGCGAGGGCGGCCCGCCCGAGCCGGCGGCGCCTCGGACGGCCGCCGTGGTCCGGGCCGGGGGCGGTCGAGTCGGGCGGCAGCGTGTCCGAACCGGCCGCGGGCCCGTCCCCGCCGCCGGGTTCCGGCACCGCCGCCCCGGGGGAGGCGGCAGCGGGGGAGGCGGCGGACGACGGGGCGGCGGGCACTTCGAACGCGTCTTCGTGGCCGACGAGCCGCAGCAGCAGCTGCGCCGCGGTGGGCCGCCGCCCGGGATCCTTGTCCAGCGCCGCGGCGACCAGCTCGCGCAGTTCACCGTCCAGGTCTCCGAGGTCGGGTTCGTGGTGCAGCACCCGGTACATGACCGCCGGGATCGAGTCGGACCCGAACGGGGGCCGCCCCGTCGCCGCGAACGTCATCGTCGAACCCCAGGCGAACACGTCGCAGGCGGCTCCGGCGCCGCGCCCGGACACCTGCTCGGGCGCCATGTAGGCGGGAGTGCCGACGGCCTGGCTGGTGAGCGAGCCGGCCGCGTCCAGCACCCGCGACAGCCCGAAGTCGATCACCCGCGGGCCGTCCGGCCCGAGCAGGACGTTATGCGGCTTCAGGTCGCGGTGCACGACGCCGGCGCGGTGGATGGCGGTCAGCGCGCTGGCGGTGCTGACCGCGAGCCGGTCCAGCGCGCCGCCGGTCATCGGCCCGTCCCGCGCGACGTGCCGGTTCAGCGCCTCACCGGGGACGTACTCGCTGACCAGGTACGGGCTGTCCCCGGCGACCTCGGCGTCCAGGAACTGGGCGGTGCAGAACCGGGCGACCTGCTTGGCGACCCGCGCCTCGCGGACGAACCGGGCCCGCGCCGTTTCGTCGTCGTCGAACTGGACCCGCAGGAGCTTGACCGCGACATGCTCGCCGTCCGCGCCGGCCGCGAGGTACACCGTGCCCTGCGCCCCGGAGCCGAGCCTGCCGAGCAGCTCGTAGCGGCCGAGGCGGGCCGGGTCGTGCGGGCGCAGCGGCTGGGTCTCCGGCAACGGGGACCCCCTTCCGTCCGGTCGTCGGCGCGGCCGCCATCACAGCAGGCCCGCCAGCTTGTACAGCACCAGCGAGCCGGCGACGGCCACGTTCAGGCTGCTGCCGCCTCCCACCATAGGGATCTCCACGGCCTGGTCGAGCAGGTCGAGCGCCTCACCGGGGATGCCGGACCGCTCGTGACCGAGCACCGCGACCGTCCGCACGCGCGCCGCGGGCAGGTCCGAGAGCCGGACCGCCTCGTCGGCCAGCTCCACCCCGACGACCCGGGAACCGGCCTCCCGCTGGCGTTCCAGCCAGCCGAGCGGGTCGTGTACCCAGTGGACGCAGGCGGGGCGGCGGAGGGTGTTGCCGCGCGCGAGGGCGTCCGGCACCCACGGGAACCGGGGGACCGCCATGCACGCGCCGACGGCGTCGCAGGTGCGCAGGAGGGTGCCGAGGTTGGCGCCGTGCTGCGGCCACAGCGGCGCGACGACGAGATGGTCCCAGCAGGAATGGGAACGGCGGCGGCGCTGGCGGCGCAGTTCACGCGGGGACCGGACCCGGATCGCCGGGCCCCCGGGCGGGCGGCTCACCGGTCCCGGGCGCTACCGCCCTCCGGAAAAGGAACGATCATGAGGAACGCACTTGGCGGCGTGCGCGGGCCATCACCGGGAACGGGACACGGTCAAGTGTAAACCCCGGCCCCTAGCCCCGGCCGGGATCCCTGCGCCGCAGGTAGCGCTCGAACTCGCGGGCGATGGCGTCGCCGCTCGCCTCGGGCAGCTCGGTGGCGTCCTTCTGCTCCTCCAGCGTCCGGACGTACTCGGCGACCTCGGAGTCCTCCTCGGCGAGCTCGTTGACGCCGTGCTCCCAGGCGCGGGCCTCCTCGGGCAGCTCGCCGAGCGGGACGGTCACGTCGAGCAGGTCCTCGACGCGGCGCAGCAGCGCGAGGGTCGCCTTGGGGGACGGGGGCTGGGCGACGTAGTGGGGGACCGCGGCCCACAGCGACACGGTGTCGAGGTCGGCCTTCGCGCACGCCTCCTGCAGCACCCCGAGGATGCCGGTCGGCCCCTCGTAGCGCGCCGGTTCCAGGTGCAGGGTGTTGACGAGCCCCGCCTCGGACGCGGCCCCGGTCACCGGGACCGGCCGGGTGTGCGGGGAGTCGGCGAGCAGCGCGCCGAGCAGCACGACGTTGCGGATCTCCAGCTCGAGCATCAGCCCGATCAGCTCGCGGCAGAACGACCGCCACCGCATGTTCGGCTCGATCCCGTGCAGCAGGACGACGTCCTTGCCGTTCGGGAGCCGCGCCCACGACACGCGGGTGGTCGGCCAGGTGATGCCGCGGGACTCGCCCTCGGTCATCTCCACGATCGGGCGGGTGACCTGGAAGTCGTAGTAGTCGTCGGGGTCGAGTTCGGCGATGGGCACCGCCTCCCAGGTGGACTCCAGGTGTGCGATCACCCCGCTGGCGGCCTCCCCGGCGTCGTTCCACCCCTCAAAGGCGGCCACGAGCACCGGGTCGACGAGTTCCGGCACGCTTCCCAGCTCGACCACGCGCTGCCTCCTTCCGACGCCCAGGTACAGCGTCACCGACGGGGGCCGTCATTCCCGGGGTCGGGGGCCCCGCTCATGATCGGTGGCTGTCAGCCTACGTCCTGCCCCTGACCTACCCCACCCTCCCGGCGGCAGACCCTCCCCCCTGTACGCCCGCGGCGGAATGCCGCGCGGACTCCGTCCGTTTGGGGGCTGGAGTACGGTCACTTGCCGTCGGTGGTGTGCACGATCAGCACGTCGCAGGGGGACCGGTGCGACAGGTTCGCCGGGACCGACCCGAGGAGCCGGCCGGCCAGGCTGTTCAGCCCGCGGTTGCCGATCACGACGAGCTCCGCGCCGCGGTCCTTGGCCAGCTTGGAGATGACGTCCACGGCGTCGCCCTCGACGGCGGTCTGGTCGATGTCGGTGGCGCCCGCCGCGACGGCCCGCTCCCGCGCCGCCCGCAGCGCGTCGTCGGCCGGCGTGGAACCCTGGACCTTGTAGGCCAGGTCCCCGAGGCGGTCGGCGGCGCTGGCGCGCTCCCGCTCGGGCATGGGGCTGTAGGCGGAGGCGAGCAGCAGGGTGGCGCCGGTGGCGGCCGCCAGTTGCGCGGCCCGGTCGACCGCGCGGAAGGAGGAGTCCGAGCCGTCGGTGCCGACGAGGATGGTGCGGTACGCGCTCATGCCGTTCCTTACCGGGTAGTAGTTTACTGGTGGCACGGTATCGGTCCGGTGACCCATCCGTCACCGTCTCTTTGCACACCCCGTCCAAGAACGAAGGAGCACTGTGACACGTGGCGGCCCGCAGGCCGTGCTGTTCGACATGGACGGCCTGCTCATCGACTCCGAGCGCGTCTGGCTGGAGGTCGAGTCGGAGGTCATGGCCTGGCTGGGCGGCGAATGGAGCCCCGCCCACCAGGAACGGCTCGTCGGCGGCTCCCTGGACGTCGCCGTCCGCTACATGCTGGAGCTGACCGGCGCGGACGCCGACCCCGGGGAGGTCGGGCTGCGGATGCTGGACGGCATGGCCGAGCGGCTCGGCGCCTGCGTGCCGATGATGCCCGGCGCCAAGGACCTGCTCGCCGAGGTCCGCGAAGCCGGGGTCCCCGCGGCGCTGGTGTCCTCCAGCCACCGCCGCCTCATCGAGCCGGTGCTGGACGCGATCGGCCGCGAGCACTTCGCGCTCAGCGTCGCCGGCGACGAGGTGTCGCGGACCAAGCCCGACCCCGAGCCCTACCTCACCGCGGCGTCCCGGCTCGGCGCCGACCCCGCCCGCTGCGTGGTCCTGGAGGACTCCCCGAACGGCGTCGCGGCGGGAGAGGCGGCGGGCTGCGTCACCGTCGCGGTCCCCGGCGTCCTGCCGATCCCGCCCGCGCCGGGCCGCGTGGTGGTCGCGTCGCTGCGCGAGGTGAGCCTGGCGACGCTGCGGTCCCTGCCGCCGTTCGCCGGGGCGTGAGGGGCCGCCGCCCGCACCCGTGGCGGTGGCCGCCGCCTGATACCCCCGGGGTGGTCCCTAGGGGGCGGGTCACGCGGGAGGAGGAGACCGGGCCGGCCGCAAACCGTCCGACGGGAGGATCGGAACCGGTCTCGGACGTGTGACGATGGGAGTGAGGCATCACCGTAAGGAATGAGGGGCCGGCATGACCGACACAGCCATTTTCGCGATCAGCCTCGGAGTCACCCTGGTCGGGCTGGTCATCAGCTGGGGGGTGTACCGCCGCCGCGGCGCGGGCACCGGCCTGCGCGGCGCCGCCCTGTCGCTGGTGCCGCTGGCGGCGGCGCTGACGGGGGTGACGGAGTTCTTCGTCGACCTGGCGTTCAGCCCGGTCAAGTGGGCGGGCGTCGCGGTCGCGGGGCTGGCCGTGCTGCTCTACATGACCTCCGGAGCCATGATCAGCCGCCGCGCGGGCGCGGCCGGCGGCGGCAAGGCCGCCGCGGGCGGCGAGACGAAGCCGGCGGGACGGTCGGCGAAGCCGAAGCGCTCGGTGGAGGGTCCCGCGCCGGGCGGCGACCCCGAGATGGCCGAGATCGAGAAGATCCTGCGCGAGCGCGGCATCTCCTGACCCTCCGGCCCCCCGGGTTCCCGTCCGGCACGGCGGGCCGGGACGCCTCCGCGCGACGCGGCGGGCGTCCCGGCCCGCCGTTTTCGTATGCCCCGACGCTGACCTGCGGAGAATCGATATCGGATCGGACTCGGTACGGTAAAGGTTCGCGGTCTAGACCGGCTCGGAGCGCCTGTCGGTACTGCGTTAAACGTACTATTCGGGCGATTTGTCCGAAGCGCGGTCTGGGCGCGTGTTGGCCAGATGACGACGAGATCACAAGTCAGATACGGGTACTGGCGAAGGTCGGCTCACGGATGGACAGTCGTGCCCGAAGGGCTACCTTTCCCTTCAGCGAACGCGGCGCGACGCGCACGGAAGCAGCGGATGACCTCCGCCGCCGCCGGGCCCGCGTCGGCGGCGTGGCCGAACCAGTGGCCTGACGGTAGGAGGTATGGAGCGTGGCCGCACCCATCGAGGTGACCGGATCCGACACCGAGGCGCAACCGGAATCGGTGCTCGCCGGTGTCGACCGCAAGAAGATCCAGGGGCGCTCCCTTGGACAGATCGCCTGGATGCGGCTCAAGCGCGACAAGGTCGCGCTCACCGGCGCAGTCGTGGTGGTCGTGCTGATCCTGATCGCGATCTTCGGCCCGTATTTCGTGCAGAACCCGCTGACCTACCACCAGAACCTGATCGACCCGACCTACAACCGGCCCAAGTCCGGCTTCTGGCACTCGGGCATCAGCGGCGACCACTGGCTCGGCGTCGAACCGGGCAGCGGCCGCGACATGCTGGCCCGCATCGTGCACGGCGCCCGGATCTCCCTGCTGGTGTCGTTCCTGGCCACCATGATGTCGGTCATGCTCGGCACGATCCTCGGCATCACCGCCGGGTACTTCGGCGGCTGGGTCGACTACGTGATCAGCCGCGCCATGGACGCCTTCCTGGCCTTCCCGCTGCTGCTGTTCGCGATCGCCCTGGTCGGCGTCGTCTCCGACGGAGCCTTCGGGCTGAGCGGCAACGGGCTGCGCGTGTCGGTGCTCGTCATCGTCATCGGGTTCTTCAACTGGCCCTACATCGGCCGCATCATCCGGGGCCAGACGCTGTCGCTGCGCGAACGCGAGTTCGTCGACGCGGCGCGCAGCATGGGCGCCCGCAACTCCTACATTCTCTTCAAGGAGATCCTGCCGAACCTGATCGCGCCGATCCTGGTCTACTCGACCCTGCTGATCCCGACCAACATCCTGTTCGAGGCGGCCCTGTCGTTCCTCGGCGTCGGCGTCATCCCTCCGGCTCCCTCGTGGGGCGGGATGCTCACGCTCGCCGTGCCGATCTACTCCTCGGACCCGATGTACATGATCATCCCCGGTATGGCGATCTTCATCACCGTCCTCGCCTTCAACCTTTTCGGTGACGGGCTGCGGGACGCTCTCGACCCTCGGGCCAAGTGACTCGGGTTCTCCGACCCGCCTATTTGAAGGGGTGCGCCTGCACATGAACAAGATGAGACCAATCGCGGTCTTCGCGGCCGGTGTGGTCGCGGCCGCGGGGCTCGCCGCCTGCGGCGGCGGCGACAGCGGCGACGGAGGCGGCGGGGCCGGCTACAACGCCGGCGTCAACGAAGTCGTCAACAAGTCGGACAAGAAGGGCGGCACGCTCAAGCTCGCCAGCTCCGACGACTTCGACTCCCCCGACCCCGGCAACACCTACTACGCGTTCTCGCAGAACATCGCGCGTCAGTACGGCCGCGCGCTGACGACGTTCAAGCCCGGCGCCGGCAAGGAGAGCCTGGAGGTCGTCCCCGACCTGGCGACCGACCTCGGGACGCCCAGCGACGACGGCAAGACCTGGACGTACAAGCTGCGCACCGGCGTCAAGTACGACGACGGCACCACCGTCACGTCCAAGGACGTCAAGTACGCGGTCGAGCGCAGCAACTACAGCACGGAGCTGCAGCTCGGTCCGAAGTACTTCAAGCAGTACCTCGTCGACAACGACCCCCCCTACAAGGGCCCGTACGACGACAAGAGCGAAAAGGGCCTGGAGTCCATCGAGACGCCGGACGACCAGACCATCGTCTTCCACCTGAGCGAGCCGTTCGCCGAGTTCGACTACCTGGTCGCGATGTCGCAGACCATGCCCGTGCCGAAGGCCAAGGACACCGGCCTGAAGTACGAGAACGCGATCGTCTCCAGCGGCCCGTACAAGGTCGACAACTACACGCGCGGCAAGTCGATGACGATGTCGCGCAACCCGCACTGGAACAAGAGCACGGACCCGATCCGCAAGGCGCTGCCCGACAAGATCGAGATCCAGCTCAAGCAGAACGCCGACGACATCGACCAGCGGCTGCTGGCCGGCACGCTCGACATGGACATCTCGGGCGTCGGCGTGCAGGCGGGAACCCAGCCGAAGGTGCTGGCCGCGGACCAGAAGCCTTTCGTGGACAACCCGATCCAGGGCTTCCTGCGGTTCATGTCGCTGAACGTCCACGTCAAGCCGCTGGACAACGTCCACTGCCGCATCGCCGTGCAGTACGCCACCGACAAGGTCGCCGCGCAGACCGCCTACGGAGGCCCGCTGGCCGGCGGTGACGTCGCCACCACGGTGCTGCCGCCGACGGTCGACGGCTACGCCAAGTTCGACCTGTACCCGCAGAAGCAGGCCGAGAACGGCGGACTCGACGAGGCCACCCTCGCCAAGGCCAAGCAGGAGCTGCAGGCCTGCGGCAAGCCCGAGGGCTTCAAGACCAAGATCTCGGCCCGGTCCGACCGGCCGAAGGAAGTCGCGATGGCCCAGGCGATCCAGCAGAGCCTGAAGAAGGTCGGCATCGAGACCGAGATCGTCCAGTGGCCCGCCGGTGACTACTTCAACAAGTACGTCGGCGTGCCGGACTACGTCCACGAGCACGGCGTCGGCATGATGATCATGGCGTGGGCGGCGGACTGGCCGACCGGCTACGGCTTCCTGGCGCAGATCGTGCACGGTGAGTCGATCAAGCCGTCCGGCGGCACCAACCTCGCCGAGCTCGACGACCCGAAGATCAACAATGCCCTGGACGACGCCATCTCCAACACCGACAAGGCGGCTCGCCTGAAGGCCTACGGCGAGATCGACAAGATGGTGATGCAGACGGCGGCGGAGGTTCCGCTCGTCTACGCCAAGGCGCTGATGTACCGGCCGGAGCGCGTCACCAACGCCGGGATCACCCTCGCCTACGGCGGAATGTACGACTACCTCAACATGGGCGTGGAGTAAGGGTTCCATTCGTCCATGCGTCCCTCTGAAGGCAGGTGAAGGCGACGCTCGCCGGCCGGGCCCGGACCCACAGGTCCGGCCGGCCGGCGGGTGGGGCCGCGTAATGTGTTCCCATACATCATCAGGCGCCTGATCGGTGCCTTCGTCATGTTGCTGCTGGTCAGCCTGGTGACCTTCGGCATCTTCTTCTGGCTGCCGAAGCTCGCGGGGCAGACGACCGACCAGCTCGCCGCCTCCTACGTCGGCAAAGCGCCGAGCCAGGAGGCCATCGAGGACACGAAGGAGCGTCTCGGCCTGGACGACCCGGTCGTCGTGCAGTACGGGAACTACCTCAAGGCCATCGCGGTCGGCAAGGACTACAAGGCCGGCCCGGTCACCGACCACTGCCCGGCGCCGTGCCTCGGGTACTCGTTCCGCAGCAGCCAGCCCGTCCTGGAGACGCTCCTGGACCGCGCCCCCGCGACGGCGTCGCTCGCCGCCGGAGCCGCGATCATCTGGCTGGCCGGTGGCATCACCACCGGCGTGATCTCGGCACTGCGAAGAGGCACCCTCTGGGACAGAACCGCGATGATCATCGCGTTGAGCGGCGTGTCGCTGCCCATCTACTTCACCGGGCTGGTGTCGCTCGCGCTGTTCTCCTACACCTTCAAGATCTTTCCGGGCGGCGGAAGCTACAACCCCGTCACCGAGAATCCCGTGACGTGGTTCCAGTCGCTGGTGCTGCCCTGGGTCACCCTGGCGTTCCTGTACGCCGCGATGTACGCGCGGCTCACCAGAGCGGGCATGCTGGAGACGATGAACGAGGACTACATCCGCACCGCCCGCGCCAAGGGGCTGCCGGAGAAGACCGTCGTCACCAAGCACGCGCTGCGCGCGTCGCTGACGCCGATCCTGACCATCTTCGGCCTCGACCTCGGCCTGCTGCTGGGCGGCGCCGTGCTGACCGAGAACACCTTCGGCATCCCCGGGCTGGGCCAGCTCGCCATCGGCTCGATCCGCAGCGGCGACCTGCCCATGGTGCTGGGCGTCACGCTGATCACCGCCACGTCCATCGTGGTGATCAACCTGATCGTCGACCTTCTGTACGCTGTCGTCGACCCGAGAGTGAGGCTGAGCTGATGACCGGCACCGCGCCGGCCGCGAAGACCGCGGGCGACGGCGAGGCTCCCACGGCGTTCCTCGAGGTCCGCGACCTCAAGATCCACTTCCCGACCGACGACGGCCTGGTCAAGTCGGTCGACGGGCTGTCGTTCCAGCTGGAACGCGGCCGCACGCTCGGGATCGTGGGGGAGTCGGGCTCGGGCAAGAGCGTCACGAGCCTCGGCATCCTCGGCCTGCACAACAAGCGCAACGCCAGGGTGTCCGGCGAGATCTGGCTGGACGGCAAGGAGATCGTCGGCGCCTCGCAGGGCGAGGTCCGCCGCCTCCGCGGCCGCAACATGGCGATGATCTTCCAGGACCCGCTGTCGTCGATGCACCCCTTCTACACGATCGGCAAGCAGATCGTCGAGGCCTACCGGGTGCACAACGACGTCTCCAAGCAGGTCGCGCGCAAGCACGCCATCGACATGCTCGGCAAGGTCGGCATCCCCAAGCCCGACAAGCGGGTCGACGACTACCCGCACCAGTTCTCCGGCGGCATGCGGCAGCGCGCCATGATCGCGATGGCGCTGTCGTGCGACCCGGAACTGCTGATCGCCGACGAGCCGACGACGGCGCTGGACGTGACCGTCCAGGCGCAGATCCTGGACCTGATCCGGGACCTGCAGCAGGAGTTCAACTCCGCCGTCATCATGATCACCCACGACCTCGGGGTGGTCGCGGAACTGGCCGACGACATCCTGGTCATGTACGCGGGCCGCTCGGTCGAGCAGGCGTCGGTGGACAACACCTTCCACCGGCCGCTGCACCCCTACACGTGGGGGCTGCTCGGCTCGATGCCCCGGCTGGACCGCGAGCGGTCCGAGCGGCTCATGCCGATCGTCGGGACGCCGCCGAGCCTGATCAACGTCCCGTCCGGGTGCGCGTTCCATCCGCGCTGCCCCTACCGGGACCTGAACGACGGCAAGAGCGAGACCGAGCGGCCCGAACTGGTCGAGGTCGAGCCGGGCCACAAGGCTGCGTGCCATCTCCCGCTGGGCAAACGGCGGGAGATCTGGAACGACGAGATCCGGCCGAAGCTGTGACGAGCACGGGTGGTAACGAGACTGTGAGCACATCGAAGACCCCGGCGGCCGAGCCCCGTTCGCACGCGAACGGCGAGGTGCTGCTGGAGGTGGACAATCTCGGCAAGCACTTCCCCGTCACCGCGGGGCTGCTGCGCCGGCAGGTCGCGGCGGTCAAGGCCGTCGACGGCGTGTCGTTCTCGGTCCGCAAGGGCGACACGCTCGGGCTGGTGGGGGAGTCGGGCTGCGGCAAGTCCACCACCGGCCGGATGATCATGAGGCTGCTGGACCCGAGCTTCGGGAAGATCACCTTCGAGGGCGAGGACATCACCAAGATGTCGCAGGGCCGGCTCCGGCCGTTCCGCCGCGACCTCCAGATGATCTTCCAGGACCCGTACTCGTCGCTGAACCCGCGCAAGACGGTCGGCGCGATCGTCGGGGCCCCGTTCCGGCTGCAGAACATCGAGGCCAAGCAGGGCGTCAAGAAGGCCGTCCAGGAGATCCTGGAGCTGGTCGGGCTGAACCCCGAGCACTACAACCGCTACCCGCACGAGTTCTCCGGCGGGCAGCGGCAGCGCATCGGGATCGCCCGCACGCTCGCCCTCAAACCGAAGCTGATCATCGCGGACGAGCCGGTGTCGGCGCTGGACGTGTCGGTGCAGGCGCAGGTCGTGAACCTGCTGGAGGACCTCCAGGACGAGCTCGACCTCACCTACGTGGTGATCGCGCACGACCTGTCGGTGGTGCGGCACATCTCCGACCGCGTCGCCGTCATGTACCTCGGCAAGATCGTCGAGGTGGCGGACCGGGCGGACGTGTACCAGCGGCCCATGCACCCCTACACCAACGCGCTGCTGTCGGCGGTGCCGATCCCGGACCCGAGCGAACGCGACAACCGCACGCGGATCCGGCTGCAGGGCGACGTGCCGAGCCCGCTGGACCCGCCGCCGGCGTGCCGCTTCCACACCCGCTGCTGGAAGGCGCAGGACATCTGCCGGCAGGTCGAGCCGCCGCTGATGGAGCTCAGCCCCGGGCACCAGGTCGCCTGCCACTTCCCGGAGAACACCACGGTCAGCGCGACCGACGCGGTCGCCAAGGCCGCGGTGACTCTCACCAAGGCCCAGGCCGACGCCCTCGAGCCCGGCGCCGAGCCCGCGGAGTAGGGCGCCCGCCGGTCCTTCCCCCCCGGCGCGCCTCCCGCACCGGAAAGACCCGGCCCCCTCGCCTTGAGGGGACCGGGTCTTTGCGTGCGCCGGGTCTTTGCGTGCGCCCACCGGGCCGCCGGGCCGTTCCGCCGCGCCGCCGGGGGTCCGGCGGCGCGGCGGGTGCGGTCACTCGGTGGAGATCGCCTTCAGGACGTCCATGCGCCCGGCCCGCCACGCCGGCCACAGCGCCGCCAGCACACCGATCACCGCGGCGACCACCAGGTAGACGACGAGCGTCCCGTACGGGATGGCGAGGACGCCCAGACCGTCGTCGGCGAGCGCGTTCTGCAGCGCCGCGCCGAACGCGACCCCGATGCCCATGCCGAGCACCGCCCCGAACAACGCGATCATGATCGACTCCAGCCGGATCATGCGGCGCAACTGCCGCCGGGAGATCCCGATCGCGCGCAGCAGCCCGATCTCCCGGGTCCGCTCGATCACCGACAGCGCCAGCGTGTTGATCACCCCGACGGCCGCGATGATGACCGACATGATCAGCAGGATCGTCAGGAACGTCACGAACCCGTCGACCTGGGCGCGGGCGTCCTCCTTCAGCGACGCCTGGTCGGCGACCTCCAGGTTCGGGTAGCCGGCCAGCGCCGACTCCAGCGCCGTCCTCGTCGCCGCGTCCGCCTCGGCCGTGTCGACCACCATGATGGACACGGTCGGCTTCAGCGTGTGCTTCAGGTGCGCCTGCGGCGACAGCAGCCGCGGCCCGATCAGGTCGCTCTTGGCGTACACGCCCGACAGCGTGAGCCGCTCGGTCTTCCCGTCCGGGAACTGGGCGGGCACCACCGTCCCGACCTTCCAGCCGCGGTCGGCGGCGGTGTCCTCGTCCACCATGATCGCCGACGGGCCGGCGGCGGCGCTCCCCGACACGATCTTCAGCCGGGCGGCGTCGGTGAGCACCCGCGCGTCACCCGCCACATAGAACACCTCCTTGCCGTCGATCTTGACCTCGCCGTCGTAGGTCGGCGACGCGGTCACCACCCCGGGAACGCCCTCGATCTTCTGCCGCGCCTCGGCGTTCACGCCGCCGGCGCCCTGCGACTGCACCAGGTAGTCCGCGCCGAACTGCGCGTCGACCTGTTCGTCGATCGAGGCCCGCATCGTCGCCCCCAGCACGTTCACCGTCGTGATCAGCGCCAGGCCGATCATCAGCGCCGCGGCGGTGGCGGCGGTGCGGCGCGGGTTGCGCAGCGCGTTCTGCCGCGCCAGCCGCCCCGGCGCCCCCATCAGCCGCGCCGCCGGCGCCCCCAGCACCCGCAGCACCGGCACGCTGATCACCGGCGCGAGCATCGCGACGCCGATGAACACCGCGAACGCGCCCGCGCCGACCGGGACCGCCGGGTTCCCGCCGCCGCCCGCGAGGCCGAGGCCGATCAGCGCCGCGCCGACGGCCGTCAGCAGCGACCCGAGCGCGATCCGGATCCGCATCGACCGCTGCGGCAGCGCCACGTCGTCGCGCATCGCCGCCACCGGCGGGATCTTCGCCGCGCGGCGCGCCGGGAAGTACGCCGACACGACCGTCACCACGATCCCGACCGTGTACGACCAGATCACCGGCGTCGCGGTGAACGTCAGGCCGCCCTCCCCGGCGTCGCCCATCTGCGTCTGCAGCAGCGACGCCAGGCCCGCCCCGGCCGCCAGCCCGAGCGTGGACCCCACGACCCCGACCGCGACGGCCTCGCCGATCACGGCCCGCGTCACCTGCGCGCGGGCCGCGCCGATCGCGCGCAGCAGCGCCAGCTCGCGGGTCCGCTGCGCCACCAGCATCGAGAACGTGTTGAAGATGATGAACGCCCCGACGAAGATCGAGATGAGCGCGAACGCGAGCAGGAACGTCCGGAAGAAGCCCATCATCTGCGCGACGTCGCTCTGCGCCTCCTCACGCAGCTCCGTCCCCGTGATCGCCTCCAGGTTCTGCGGCAGGGCCTGCGCGACGCGGTCGCGCAGCTCCTCCTCCGACGGCCCCGCGGAACCCATCTCGATGTCGCTGAAGTAGCCGGGCTTCAGCAGCAGCTTCTGCGCCGTCGGGGTGTCGAACGCGGTGATGGTCGTGCCCATCATGTTCCCGGTGTCGGCCAGCCCGACGATCTTCATCCGCTGCGGCGGCCCGGCCGTGATGACCTGGGTGGTGTCGCCGACGGACAGCCCGCCGCTCTCGGCGGTCGCCTTGTCGATGACGACCTCGGCCGGGCCCTGCGGCGCGCGGCCGGACGTGAGCTCGAAGAACCCGCTGGTCGTCCAGTTCACGCCCAGCTGCGGCGGCCCGTTCTGCGGCGTCCCGACGATCTCGCCGTCCTTGCCGACGACCGCCGCGTACCCGGTGACGTTCCCGATCGGGTCCTTCACCCCGTCCACGCCCTTGACGGTCTCCAGCACCGACGCCGGCACCGGCTGCGCCGCGGTGCCGTCGTCGTCGCCGCCCACGACCTTCTTCGCCCGGACATCGACGGCGATGTCCTCGCTGATGCTGCTGAAAACCTCGTCGAAGCGCTTGTTCATGCTGTCGGTGAAGATCAGCGTCCCGGCCACGAACGCCACGCCGAGGATCACCGCGACGGCCGTCAGCACCAGCCTGATCTTGTGCGCCGCGAGGTTGCGGAGCGTGACCTTGCCCATCATCGCGCCGTGACCCCCGGCCCCTGCGCGGCCGGCGCGTCCGCGGCGGCGGGCGCCGGGCCGCCGGACTCGAAGCCCTTCATCCGCTCCAGCACCCGCTCGGCCGTCGGGCCCGCCATCGTGTCGACGATCTGCCCGTCGGTCAGGAACAGCACCTGGTCGGCGTACGCCGCCGCGGTCGGGTCATGCGTCACCATCACGATCGTCTGGCCCATCCGCCGCACCGAGTCCCGCAGGAACCCCAGCACCTCCGCGCCGGACCGCGAGTCCAGGTTCCCCGTCGGCTCGTCCGCGAAGATGATCTCCGGGCGGGCGGCCAGCGCACGGGCGCACGCCACCCGCTGCTGCTGCCCGCCCGACAGCTCCGACGGGCGGTGCTTCAGCCGCGGCCGCAGCCCCACCGTGTCGATCACGGTGTCCAGCCACTCCCGGTCGGCCTTGCGGCCCGCGATGTCCATCGGCAGCGTGATGTTCTCCAGCGCCGTCAGCGTCGGCACCAGGTTGAACGCCTGGAAGATGAAACCGACCTTGTCGCGGCGCAGCCGGGTGAGCTGCTTGTCCTTCAGCCGGGTCAGCTCGGTGTCGCCGATGAACACCTCCCCGGAGTCCACCGAGTCCAGGCCCGCCATGCAGTGCATGAGGGTCGACTTCCCCGACCCGGACGGACCCATGATCGCCGTGAACCGGCCGCGGGGAATGCCGACCGTGACACCGTCGAGCGCGACGACCTGGGCGTCGCCGCGCCCGTACACCTTCGCGATCTGCCGGGTCCGTGCGGCGAAGTCGCCCGCCCCGGGCACGGTCTGCGCGCCGGCGGTCGATGGGGCGGTGTTCGTCACGTGAGACTCCCGAAAGGTAAGTGAGTGCGAGTGAGCAGGAACTGCCGGGACCGCGCGATGCCCCCGGCGATCCGACGTACAAAACAGTAGAAGCCCGGCGGCCTCCTGAGATGCACCCCAGGAACGGACTTGGCCGTCCCCCCAGGGCAGGAGACGTGCCCCTCCGGTCGTCCTACCGGAGTAGACGCCTCCTCCTCGAAGACAGGGGTCGCCTCAGGGTCCGACCCTGAGACCGCACGCGCCCGCCCCGCCGCGGCCAGGGCGGGAATCCGGCCCCCGGCCTCTCAGGCGCATCGCACGGCGTGTTCACCCCGCGGCGCGTTCACCCCGCGATGCAGCACCGGCCCGGGTCGGCTCTGAACGGGTCGGCTCCGGCCGGGGATGGCCGGGCCGGGGTCAGGTCTGCCCCGGCCGGCTCAGACCCGTCTCATAGGCGTACACGACCGCCTGCACCCGGTCCCGCAACCCAAGCTTCGCCAGGACGTTCCCCACGTGCGTCTTCACCGTCGTCTCGCTGACCACCAGCTCCGCCGCGATCTCCGCGTTCGACTGGCCCCGCGCCACGTGCGACAGCACCTCGCGCTCACGCTCGGTCAGCGTGTCCAGGCCCGGCGGCGGCGACTGGTCCCGCACCGCCGGCAGCCGCGTCGCGAACCGGTCCAGCAGCCGCCGCGTCACGCTCGGCGCCACGATCGCGTCGCCCGCCGCCACGATCCGGATCGCCGTCACCAGATCCTCCGGCGGCGAGTCCTTCAGCAGGAACCCGCTCGCCCCCGCCCGCACCGCCTCGATCACGTACTCGTCCAGATCGAACGTCGTCAGGATCAGCACCCTCGGATCGTGCGACGCCGCGCCGTCCCGGATGATCCGCCGGGTCGCCTCGATCCCGTCCACACCCGGCATGCGGATGTCCATCAGCACCACGTCCGGCAGCAGCGACCGCGTCAGCTCCACCGCCGCCGCGCCGTCCCCGGCCTCGCCCACCACCGCGATGTCGGTCTCGGCCTCCAGGATGAGCCGGAACCCCGTCCGCAGCAGCGGCTGATCATCGACGAGCAGCACCCGCACCGCGCTCATCGCCGGCCCCCGCCCGCCCGGCGTTCCCGACGCTTCATCGTCCCCGCTCCTCGCCTCGCGACGCTCCGCCCAAATGCGGCGATCCGCCCAACCTACGGTGATCCCGCCAAACTACGGCGATCCAGGTGATCCTGGTGAACCTACGGCGATCCTCCGAACCACGGTGATCCCGCCCAACCTACGGCCTTCCGGGGCCTCACGCCTCCAACGGGAACCGCGCCCGCACACCGAACCCGCCGCCGACCCGCGGCCCGATCCTCAACTCGCCACCGTACAACGCCACCCGCTCGTACATCCCGACCAGGCCATGCCCCGGATTGTCGTCGCTGTCCGCCATGAACGTCGCCGTGCCCCGGCCGTCGTCCTCGATCTCCACCGTCAGGTCACGATCCCCGTAGTACAGCCGCACCCACGCCCGCGCCTGCGGCCCCGCGTGCTTCAGCGTGTTCGTCAGCGCCTCCTGGATCAACCGGAACGCCGCCACGTCCACCCCCGGCGACGGCGACCGCGCCTCACCCTCGATCCACAGCTGCACCGACAGGCCCGTCTCCCGCACATGATCCAGCAGCTCCCCGAGGTCGCCCAGACCCGGCTGCGGCGCCAGCTCCCGGCCCGCCTGCTCGGCGTCCCGGTCCGTCCGCAGCACCCCCACGATCCGCCGCATCTCGCTCAGCGCCGTCCGCCCGACCTCCTCGATCGTCGACATCGCCTCCCGCGCGCTGCCCGCGTCCCGGTCGATGATCCGCCGCGCCGCCCCCGCCTGCACCGTCATCACGCTCACATGATGCGCCACCACATCGTGCAGCTCCCGCGCGATCCGCGACCGCTCCTCGATCCGCGCCGCCCGCGCATCGGTGCCCCGCGCCCGCTCCAGCCGCGCCGCCCGGTCCTCCAGCTCCGCGAAATACGCCCGCCGCAGCCGCAGGTTCCGGCCCAGCACCCACACCCCCACCACCAGCGCGCAATCGGTCACCACCACCGGCAGCGACGTCGGCACCGGCAGCAGGATCAGATACACCAGGAAGTAGACGAACCCCGCCAAGCCCCCCAGGGCGCTCTGCGCCAGCCCCCGATGCGCCGCGACGCTGTACACCGCGATCAGGAACGCCACCACGTCCGGCACCGACGGCGGATACCCCGCCACCGCCATCACCAGCTCGCCCCCGATGATGAACGCCAGCACCGGCAGCGGATGCCGCTGCCGCCACGTCAGCGACATCGTCACCACCACGACCAGCAGCCCGCTCCACACGTCCGGGTCACGGAAGTGGTCGTAATCCGCACCCGTCGGAAGCTCCTCCAGGAACAGCTGCGGCAGCCCCACCAGCAGCAGACCCAACGCGAACAAAGCGTCGGCCGCCTGAGGACGCGCCTTCAACCAGGCGCGGAAGGCAAGAAGACCACGGATGCGGGGTGACACGTCTCTCACCCTAGGAGGTCACACCAGGCCGCGGCCCCTCCTGAACGCGGATCCGCAGTCCTCCCCAAGGAGGACACGCCCGCCCGCACCCTGCAACCGGCCGTCCCGGCAACACCCACCGTGATCGCATCGCTACAGGTCGTCGCGCTCCCGCGCGGCGGCACCGGGCCCCGCCGCGCCCTCCAGATCCGCCGGGGACGGCCGGGACACCGGAACCACCGGCAACGGCGGGGGAGTGCCCCCGAACTCCGGGCACCGCTCCTTGTGATCACACCAATCGCACAGCCGCCCCGCCCGCGGCCGCCACTCCCCGGTGTCCATCGCCCGCCGGATCGCCTGCCACAGCGCCTCCACCTTCCGCTGCGTCGCCCGCAGATCCGCCTCGTCCGGCTCGTACCGCAGAACCTCGCCGTTACCCAGATACATCAGCTGCAGCAGCCGCGGAACCCGCCCCCGCAACCGCCACAGCACCAGCGCGTAGAACTTCATCTGGAACAACGCCCGCGCCTCGAAATCCGCCCGCGGCGCCGTCCCCGTCTTGTAGTCCACGATCCGCACATCACCGCCCGGCGCCACGTCCACCCGGTCGATGTACCCCCGCAGCTTCAACCCCGAATCCAGCACCGTCTCCACGAACAGCTCACGCTCCGCCGGCTCCAGCCGCCGCGGATCCTCCAGCGTGAAGTACCGCTCCACCATCCGCCGCGCCTGCTCCAGCCACGCCGACCGCTCCGCGTCCCCCGCATCCCCGTCCGCGAACAACTCCGCCAGCTCCGGCTCCTCCACCAGCAGCCGCTCCCACTCCGGCCCCAGCAGCTCCACCGCCGCCTCCGCCGTCCGCCCACCCCGCGGAAGATCGAACAACCGCTCCAGCACCGCATGCACCAGCGTCCCCCGCGCCGCCGCCGCACTCGGCCGCTCCGGCAACCTGTCGATCACCCGGAACCGGTACAGCAACGGACACGTCATGAAATCGCCCGCCCGCGACGGCGACAACGACCCCACCACCGCCACACCCGCCCCACCGGCCTCCGCCACGCCACCGGCACCCCCGCCGCCGGCCCCGGACGGAACGGACGCAGCACTACCCGCCTCGGTCGTCGTCATGGCACAGCACACTAGGCGACACCCCCGACGAAAACCCGCACCCGCCGCACCGCGACCCGCCCACCACCGGCCGATCCGCCCGACCGGGGCCGTAGCATCGGTCACGTGACACACAGCGCGCCCCCGACCGAGGGAAAGACGCCCGCCGGAGACCCCGGCCCCGACGACGGCCGCACCACCCGCCCCGGCCTCCTCATGGGCCGCCCCTTCGGCATCCCCGTCTACGTCTCACCCAGCTGGTTCCTCGTCGCCGCGCTCATCACCGTCATGTTCGAAGGACAAGTCCACGACGTCGTCGAACGCCCCCTCAGCTACCTCGTCGCCTTCGCCTACGCCGTCCTGCTCTACGGCTCCGTCTTCGTCCACGAACTCAGCCACGCCGTCACCGCCCGCGCCTTCCGCCTCCCCGTCCGCTCCGTCACCCTCCACGTCCTCGGCGGCGAAACCGCCATCGAACGCGAAGCCCCCACCCCCGGCCGCGAATTCCTCATCGCCTTCGCCGGCCCCCTCGTCAACCTCGTCCTCGCCGGACTCGGCCTCCTCACCCACGCCCTCGTCCCCCTCCCCGACGTCGCCCTCCTCCTCGTCGACGCCCTCACCTTCGCCAACCTCCTCGTCGGCGTCTTCAACCTCCTGCCCGGCCTCCCCCTCGACGGCGGACGCCTCGTCCGCGCAGCCGTCTGGAAAGCCACCGGACACAGCCGCAACGGCGGCATCATCGCCGGCTGGGTCGGCCGCGCCGTCGCCATCGCCTGCCTCGTCGCCGGCGCCTACCTCGCCACCTACGGAACCGGCACCGGCGACGGCGAAACCGGCATCGGCTGGCTCGCCCTCCTCTGGTCCGCCCTCGTCGCCTCCTTCATCTGGGTCGGCGCCACCCAGGCCATCCGCGCCGAACACGTCCGCGACCGCATCCCCCACCTCACCGCCCGCCGCCTCGCACGCCGCGCCACCCTCGTCACCGCCGACACCCCCCTCGCCGAAGCCATCCGCCGCGCCCACCACGACCACGCCGGCGCCATCGTCATCGCCGACCACGACGGCCGCCCCCTCGGACTCGTCAACGAAAAGGCCGTCACCGCCACCCCCGAACACCGCCGCCCCTGGGTCACCGCAGGCGACCTGTCCCGCGGCGTCCACGACGACCTCACCCTCCCCGCCGACATCACCGGCGAAGACCTCCTCGACGCCCTCCGCCGCGCCCCCGCCTCCGAGTACCTCCTCGTCGAACCCGACGGCCGCGTCTACGGCGTCCTCGCCACCACCGACGTCGACCAGGCCTTCACCGGCATCTGACACCACCCCCGGCCCCACCCCGCACGACCCGGGCAGCCGTCAGCCCCACACCCGCCCGCCGCTAGCCTTGACCTCCATGAGCGAACCCCGGCCGAACGGCCCCACACCCACGCCCGGCCGCACACCCCACGGCCCGTTCCGGCCCGGAGACCAGGTTCAGCTCACCGACACCAAAGGCCGCATCAACACCATCACCCTCCAACCCGGCAAGCAGTACCACTCCCACAAAGGCTCCGTCCCCCACGACGACATCATCGGCAGCCCCGAAGGCACCGTCTACCGCGCCACCGGCGGCACCGAATACCTCGCCTTCCGGCCCCTCCTCACCGACTTCACCCTCCGCATGCCCCGCGGCGCCGCCGTCGTCTACCCCAAAGACGCCGCCCAGATCATCGCCGCCGCCGACATCTTCCCCGGCGCCCGCGTCGTCGAGGCCGGCGCCGGATCCGGCGCCCTCAGCTGCTTCCTGCTCCGCGCCGTCGGCGAACACGGCCTCCTGACCTCCTACGAACGCCGCCCCGACTTCGCCGAGATCGCCCGCGCCAACGTCGAGAAATTCTTCGGCGGCCCCCACCCCGCCTGGCGCCTCACCGTCGGCCCCCTCGAACACGCCCTCGCCGAAACCGAGATCGACCGCGTCGTCCTCGACATGCTCGCCCCCTGGGAATGCATCGACACCGCCGCCAAAGCCCTCATCCCCGGCGGCATCATCTGCGCCTACATCGCCACCACCACCCAGATGTCCCGCATCGTCGAAGACCTCCGCGCCCACGGCAACTTCGCCGAACCCCACGCCTTCGAGACCATGCTCCGCACCTGGCACGTCGACGGCCTCGCCGTCCGCCCCGACCACCGCATGATCGGCCACACCGGCTTCCTCGTCACCGCCCGCCGCCTCGCCGACGGCGTCACCCCGCCCACCCGCCGCCGCCGCCCCGCCAAAGGCGCACACCCCGCCCCCGCCGGCCCCACCGCCGACACCGGCGACGCCACGCCCGGCCAACCCGCCGAGGCATAGATCACACCCGCGGCAGGCCCCTACCGCCCCGACACACCCGTGTCCCAACCCACACGCCACCGAACTCGGCAAACCCCCGCCACGACACGCCCGAAACCACGAACCCCCAGGTCCAGGGCCCGTAACCGCACACCCCATACCGCCCCCACAGCACCCCTCCCAACCCTCCCCGAACACCCCCGCACGACACGAACACCGAATGGGCAGGTTACGGAAGCCCTCCAGATAGGTAGGGTCTCAGTAGGTCGTCGGCTCTCTTCGTGAGGAGGTGACGGGGCGTGGCCGCTCGTGACGATGCTGGGGCGCGCAAGGCGCAGCACGAAAAGGAGGTCAGGGACCTCCAAACGCAGATCTCCTTCCTGGAGGAGGAGATCTCCGTGCTGCGCCGAAAGCTCGCGGAATCCCCGCGCCAAGTACGTGTGCTGGAAGAACGCCTCCATGAGGCACAGGCCAACCTGGCCGCCGTAACCGGTCAGAACGAGCGTCTCGTAGCGACCCTCAAAGAGGCTCGCGAACAGATCGTGGCGCTCAAGGAGGAGGTCGACAGGCTCGCACAACCACCCTCCGGATTCGGAGTCTTCCTCGAAGCCCGCGACGACGGAACCATCGACATCTTCACCGGCGGACGCAAACTCCGCGTCAACGTCAGCCCCGCCGTGGACGTCGACGAACTCCAACGCGGCCAAGAGGTCATGCTCAACGAGGCCCTCAACGTCGTCGAAGCGCTCAAGTTCGAAGAGCAGGGCGAAGTCGTCATGCTCAAGGAACTCTTCGACGACGGCCAGCGCGCCCTCGTCATCGCACACGCCGACGAGGAACGCGTCGTCAAACTCGCCGAACCACTGCGCGGAGTACCCCTCCGCGCCGGCGACTCCCTCATGCTCGAACCCCGGTCCGGATACGCCTACGAGAAGATCCACAAGGCGGAGGTCGAAGAACTCGTCCTCGAAGAGGTCCCCGACATCTCCTACAACGAGATCGGCGGCCTCGGCTCACAGATCGAAATGATCCGCGACGCCGTGGAACTTCCCTACCTGCACGCCGACCTCTTCCGCGAACACCAGCTCCGGCCCCCCAAGGGCGTCCTCCTCTACGGACCCCCCGGATGCGGAAAAACGCTCATCGCCAAGGCCGTCGCCAACTCCCTCGCCAAACAGGTCGCCGAGAAGACCGGCCAGGAGGGCAAGAGCTTCTTCCTCAACATCAAGGGCCCCGAACTCCTCAACAAGTACGTCGGCGAAACCGAACGGCACATCCGCCTGGTCTTCCAGCGCGCCCGCGAAAAGGCATCCGCCGGAACACCCGTCATCGTCTTCTTCGACGAAATGGACTCCATCTTCCGCACCCGCGGATCCGGAGTCTCCTCCGACGTCGAGAACACCATCGTCCCGCAGCTCCTCAGCGAGATCGACGGCGTCGAAGGCCTGGAGAACGTCATCGTCATCGGCGCCTCCAACCGCGAAGACATGATCGACCCCGCGATCCTGCGGCCCGGCCGCCTCGACGTCAAAATCAAGATCGAACGCCCCGACGCCGAAGCCGCCAAGGACATCTTCTCCAAGTACATCCTCACCGGACTGCCACTCCACCCCGACGACCTCAAGGAGCACGGCAGCTCGGAAGACGCCACCGTCGAGGCCATGATCCAGCGCACCGTCGAGCGCATGTACACCGAAACCGAGGAGAACCGCTTCCTGGAGGTCACCTACGCCAACGGCGACAAGGAAGTCCTCTACTTCAAGGACTTCAACTCCGGAGCAATGATCCAGAACATCGTCGACCGCGCCAAGAAAATGGCCATCAAACAATTCCTCGACACCGGACAAAAAGGCCTGCGAGTCAACCACCTCCTCGCCGCCTGCGTCGACGAATTCAGCGAGAACGAAGACCTCCCCAACACCACCAACCCCGACGACTGGGCCCGCATCTCCGGCAAGAAGGGCGAACGGATCGTCTACATCCGCACCCTCGTCTCCGGAACCAAGGGCTCCGAAGCCGGCCGATCCATCGACACCGTCGCCAACACCGGCCAGTACCTGTAACGCAACCCACACCTTGACACCGGCGCGGGGGGGGCCCCCCCCGCCGGGCGGCGCGGGCCCCCCCCCCCCCCCCCCCCCCCCCCCCCCCCCCCCCCCCGGGGGGGGCGCCCCCCCCAAAACCCCCC
>NZ_JBEZGN010000065.1:0-30185 GCF_040650055.1 Spirillospora sp. NPDC048819
CCCGCGCGGCCGGCGACCGCGCCCCCGCGATGATCCGCCGCGCTCCCGCCGTCCGGGCGAGCTGGACGGCGGCCTGGCCGACGACGCCGCCCGCGGTCGTGAACCTCATCGGTCCCGGCCCCGCTCCTTGTACGTCTGCCGCTGCCACCGGGTGATCGCCTTGCGCTTGTTCTCCCGCTCGGCGCGCAGCCGGGCGTCGCCGCGGGAGGCGATCCAGTCGTTCTCCCGCTGCAGCTTGCGGTAGCTGTCGAGGCGGCGGCGCGGCAGCGTCCCGTCCTCGATCGCGGCCAGGACGGCGCAGCCCGGCTCGGTGCGGTGCGCGCAGTCGCCGAACCGGCACCGCGCCGCCAGGTCCCCGATGTCGGCGAACGTGCGCCGCAGGCCCTCGGACGCATCGAACAGGCCCACGCCGCGCAGCCCCGGCGTGTCGATCAGGACGCCGCCGCCCGGCAGCGGAAGCAGCTCCCGCCGGACGGTCGTGTGCCGCCCCTTGCCGTCCCGGTCGCGGACGGCGCCGGTCGCCAGGGCCCGCTCGCCCAGCAGCGCGTTGCCGAGCGTGGACTTGCCCGCGCCCGACGGGCCGACCAGCACCACCGTGCCCGCCAGGACGGCGCGGACCACGTCCACGCCGTCGCCGGTCGCGGCGCTGCACGCCACCACGTCCACGCCGGGCGCGGCGGAGGCGGCCTCCGCCTCGGCCTCGGCCGCGGCGGCGCCCGGCACCCGGTCGGCCTTGGTGAGCACGATCACCGGCCGGGCGCCGCTCTCGAACGCCAGCGCCAGCAGCCGCTCGACGCGGCCGAGGTCCAGGGGAGCGGCCAGCGACACGGTGACGGCGACGGTGTCGACGTTGGCGGCCAGCACCTGGCCGCGCGAGTCCCGCGACGCCGACGACCGCACGATCGCGGTCCGGCGCGGCAGCAGCGCCGCGATCACCGGCCGGCCGTCCGGGCCGTCCGGGTGCAGCGCCGCCCAGTCGCCCGTGCACGGCGCCGCCGACGGGTCATCGGATGAGGCGGCGGGCCCGGTCCCGGCCCGGAGCGGGCCGTCCCCGGCGACCACGTCGCACAGGCCGCGGTCGACCGCGGCGACGCGCGCGGGGATCAGCCCCGCCGCGCGATGAGAGGTGAACTCGTTCTCCAGGGTCTCGTCCCAGCCGTAGGCGGCAAGAGGGGACGACCCCGCGGATGCGAAGGACAATGTCTTGGAACCCTTGCGGTGAAGGGGCCCCGGCGCGCACGCTCCGCGAAGGTGATGCGGACGGGATCAGCCGGCGGCCCGGAAAATGAGGACAGGCTGAAAGCTGCGGGCAGCAGCCACCGCAACGACGGCCATGCATCCTCACCTCCCTCGTGGTTCCGTCGGCGACCCTATCCGCCGCCCCGGTCCCCGCGCCACCCCTTTTCGGCGCCATCGGTTCTCGGCGCCATCGGTTCTCGGCGGCGGCCCGCCGCCGCGGGCGCGCCCGGACCGCCCGGTGATCCCCCGCGCGGGGGAGGGGGATCGGCCGCGGCGGGGAGGCGCCGCCCGGCCCCCGGCCCGCAGGATCGGGGCATGGCCACCACCTTCACCGACCACACCGGGACGCCCCGCCGGGCGCCCGGCCGGCGGGCCCTGCAGCGCCGCCTCCCGGTCATCGCGCTCGCCTGGGTCACCGCCTACGGCGCGCTGCGCGCCCACTGGGCGTCCGGGCACCGGCCGGACGACATGTCGCCCGTGGACACCGACCTGGTGGCCTTCACCGGCTGGGCGAGCGTCGCGCTGTGCGGCGCGGCGGCGGCCGTCCTGCTCGCGCTCGCGCATCCGGGCGCGGGACGGCTGCCCCGGCGGCCGCTGCTGGCGGCGGCCTGGACCGCCGCGCTCTGCCTCGTCGCCTCCGGTGCGCTGCTGCTGCTCGACGTGATCGGCGCGGTCCTGCCCGGCCTCGGCATCGCCTTCTACCCGCTGGGCGCGCTCAGCCGCGCCGCCTGCGTCGCCGCCGGGATCATGACCGGCCTGTCCGCCCTCGCGCACGCGCGCCGCACCCGCGCCGGTTGCGCCGCCTGCGGGCGGGCCACGACCGCGCCCGGCGCCCTCGCCCACACCCCCGCGTGGGCGTACTGGGCCGCCTACCTCGCCGTCGCCGGCTGCCTCACCCGGATCATCGCGCAGGCCGCGGTCGGGTTCGGGGAATCGCCGCTGTCGGGCGGCGCCTCGGCGATCCTGTTCGAGGCGGGGTTCGTGCTCGGCGGGAGCCTGCTGCCGCTCGCCCTCGTCCACTCCTTCGGGCGGACGTGGCCGCGCCGCCTGCCCCGGCTCGGCGGGCGCCGCGTCCCGCGCCGGCTGGTGCTGTGGCCGGGCGCCGCGATCTCCGGCGGCCTCACCGTCTACTTCGGGCTGATGCTGCTGCAGATGTTCTGGGAGCGGCTGAACGGCCGCAACCCGTTCCCGGCCGAAGGCGGCCTCGCCCTGCCCGAGGCGTTCTTCTGGGTCGCCGTCCCCGCCTACCTGCTGTGGGGCGCGGGGATGGCCGTCGCCGCCCGCGCCTACGCCCGCCGCACCCGCCTGCCCTGCCCGTCCTGCGCCCGCTGACCGCGCGTCCCGCGGCACCGGGGCCGGGCGCAGGAACCGGAGACGGTGTTCGGAAGTTATGGTGATTTGGGGGCGGATTGTGACAAGGGGGTGTGGCCGTGGACGACGACAGGCAGCAGCGGGAACCCGGACTCGACGACGGAACCGGGCTCGCGGAACGGGCGGGCCGGGCCGACCGGGCCGCGGCGGAGCGGCTGGAGGAGATCTGGGACGGGCTGGCCCCGGCCGCCCTGAACGCCGCGCGGACGGCCGCCTCCGCCGGTGAACCCGTCGCCGCCGCCGCCCGCGACGCCGCCGCGCTCGCCGCGACCCGCATCCTGGACCAGGTGTCGGGCACGCCCGTGATGAAGGCCGTCGAGCGGGCCGCCCGCGACGCCGCCGTCGGCGCCGCCACCGCCATGGCCGAGCGGGCCGTCACCGAGGCCCGCGCCGCCGCCGCGGCCAACCCCGCCACCGCGGGCGCGTTCGAGGCCGCCACCGCCGCGATGACCCTCGCCGAGCAGGCCGCGCGCCACCCCATGGCCGCCGCGGCGCGCCGCCTGGCCGCCGAAAGCCCCCTCGCCCGCGCCGCCGCCGACGCCGCCCTGGACCTCGCCGGCCGCACCGCGTCCGCGCCGGTCGTGCAGGCCGCCACCCGGACCGTCGTGGACGCCGCGATCGACACCGTCGCCGACGCCGCCGTCGACGCCGCCATGATCGCCGGCCGCGACGTCGTCGCCCGCGTCGTCCGCGAGACCGCCGAGCAGGCCGCCCGCGACCTGGCCGCCGCGGTGCGCGACCGCGCCCGCGACGCCGCCGGATCCGCCGAGCTGGCCCCGCTCGCCGACGCGGCCGCCGGCGTGGCCGCCCGCGCCGCCGCCGACCCGGCCCTGCGCGACGCCGCCCGCGGCGCCGGGGACCTGGTCGCCGCCGCGGCCGGCAGCGCCGTCGCCCGCACCGCACGCGACCTGGCCCTGCGCGCCGCGTCCCGCGCCCTCACCGCCGCGGTCGAGGCCGTCCTGCGCGAACTGCTGCGCGACGCCCTCAAGCTCGCCATGAAGGACACCCTGCGCGGCATGATCGTCGAGGTGTCCCGCGACGTCGTCGTCGACGTCGCCAAGACCACCTGGGCCACCGCCACACGGCCCGCCCCCGCCGCCACCGGCGCGACCGTCGTCGTCCGGGCCACCGCCGACACCGCCGACGTGTGGGCGCAGGTCACGACCGAGGCGCCGATCGAGGTGACGGTCGAGGCCGTTGTCGAGGCCGTTGTCGAGGCCCCGGCGGACGACCCGCCCGAGGGCCGCGCCTCCTGAACCGGGCGCCGCCGCGTGCGAGTCCGCCCGGCGGCCGCAGGGCGGACGGCGGAGCGTGATGTACTCGGAAGGGAGAGGTCATCCTCGCCGACGAACAGGAAGTGATCCCGATGGCCGACACGCTCGACGACGCCGCCGTCGCCGACCGCCTGCGCGACCTGCCCGCCTGGAGCAGGGACGGCGACGAGATCCGCCGGACGGTGAAGGCGCCCTCGTTCCCGGCCGGGATCGACGTGGTGACCGACGTCGCCCGCGCCGCCGAGGACGCCGACCACCACCCCGACATCGACATCCGCTGGCGCACCCTGACGTTCGCGCTGTCCACCCACAGCGCGGGCGGCCTGACCGGCAAGGACTTCGCGCTCGCAGCGACGATCGACGAGATCGCCGCCCGGCACGGCGCCCGGTAGCCGGGCCGTGCCGGTCCAGGTGGCGGTGTGCGGGCCGGGCGAGTGCACCGAACGGGAATGGGACCACGCGCACGAGACCGGGCGGCTCCTGGCCGCGCACGGCGCCGTCGTCGTCTGCGGCGGGCACGGCGGGGTGATGGCCGCGGCCGCCGCGGGCGCCCGCGGCGCCGGCGGGATCGTCGTCGGGGTGCTCCCGGCCGCCGACCGGTCCGCCGCCGGGCCCGACCTCACCGTCGTGCTGCCCACCGGCCTCGGCCAGGCCCGCAACAACGTCGTCGTCAACGCCGCCGACGCCGTGATCGTCGTCGGCGGGTCGTGGGGGACGCTGTCGGAACTGGCGCTGGCGATGCGGCGGTCGGCGGTCCCGGTCGTGCAGCTCGCCGGATGGCGCGTCCACGACGAGGACGGACGGCCCCTCGGCGGCGTCGTCCACGCCGCCGACCCGGCGGAGGCGGTCGGGGCGACCGGCCTGTTCGGCTAGCGGACCCGGCGTCAGTGGGCGGAGAAGCCGCCGTCCACGAAGATCGACTGCCCGGTGACGTAGGCGGCCGACGCCGACGCCAGGAACACCGCCGCGCCGGCGAAGTCGCCGGCCACGCCGTTGCGGCCGGCCAGCGTCCGCCCGGCCAGGGCCGCGACCTTCGCCGGATCCGAGGAGATCCGGGTGTTCAGCGGCGTCATCACGAACCCGGGCACCAGGGTGTTGGCGGTGACGCCGCGCGGCGACCACGCCTCGGCCTGCGACCGGGCGAGCGCGACCAGGCCCGCCTTGGACACCCCGTAGGCGCCGCTGGTCACCGACGCCCGGAACGCCTGCTGCGAGGCGATGTGGATCAGCCGCCCGAAGCCGCGCTCGGCCATGCCGGGGCCGAACCGCTGCCCGAGCAGGAACGGCGCGTCCAGGTTCACCGCCATGGTGGCGTCCCAGACGTCCTGGCCCAGCTCGTCCATCGGCGGGCGCAGGTTCACCGCGGCGGAGTTGACGAGGATGTCCGGCTCGCCGAACGCGGCGGCCGCGTCCTCGGCCGCCTTCGCGACACCGTCGCGGGTGCCCAGGTCGGCGCTGACGGACGCGGCGCGGCAGCCGTGGCCCTCCAGGTCGCCGACGGCCGCGGCCAGTTCCGCCTCCCGCCGCGCGACGATCACCACGGACGCGCCCGACATGGCGAGCGCCCCGGCGATGGCGCGGCCGATGCCCGAGCTGCCGCCCGTCACGATCGCGACCCTGCCCTCCAGCGAGAACAGCCCGGACAGGTATGCGGCGGGTGAGGGCCGGTCGCTCATGACCGCAGAGTCTACGGCCCCTCCGGCGGCCCGTCCGACGCGGTCGCGCCCGCGTCACCGGCCGGACCGCCCGCGAGGTCCTCGGCGGGGTCATCACCGGGGTCGGCGGGGTCGTCGCCGCGGCGGCGGTCGCGCCAGATCACCACGGCGATCACCGCGACGACGATGAACGTCGGCACGAAGAACGGGACCGCCGTGATCACCGGGTGGGCCGCCAGCACCCCGCCGGCGGCGCTCATGTCCCCGGCTCCGGCGGCGCGCCGGACGAGGCGGGCCCGGGCAGGCGGCGGGCGATCCGCGCGACGCCCCAGCCCAGCGACAGGACCAGCGCCAGCGTGCACAGCAGCACCACCGCCGAGCACGCCGCCCACACCCAGCCCGGCACGCCGGTCTTCAGCTCCCGCTGCAGGATCGTCCGCTCGCCCTGCAGCGCGCGGGTGAACTCCGCCGGCGCCGCCACCTCCCGCGCGCCGATGGCCGGGTCGGCGGGCAGGTAGATCGGGACGCCCGCCAGCGTCCGCCCGTCGTGGACGCGGATCAGCGTCTTCCACTGGCCGTGCAGCGGCATCGGCTCGGTCGTGCGGTACACGCCCTCGCGTTCGCGCACCAGGCGGTCGACGTGCAGGCCCTCGCCCTGCCAGCCGGTCACCGTCACCCAGGCCGCGCCGTCGACCGCGTCCGCCGGGGAGAACTCGATCCGGGCACCGGCCGTCCGGGCGGAGCTCGTCGGTTGACTGGTCGTGGGCGGGGGCTGGAGGACGGTGAGGGTCACGGTCGCCGTGCGGTCCGGCGGGACGGTGATGAGCAGGCCGTTGGCGACCGCCGCGGCCACCGCCAGGATCGCCCCCGCGAAGATCCCGCGCGCCACCGCGGGCCGCGGCGCCCGCCCCTCCAGGCCCTCGGCCAGCAGCGCCCCGCACAGCCCGCCCGCGACGCCGCCGGCCACCGCCATGGCCATGCCCTCGGCGGCGATGTCGGGCGTCCACGGCAGCCGGAACGCCACCTGGCTCCAGGCGTACTCGGCGCCGAACCCGGCCGTGCCGATCAGCGCCCCCGCCACCGCGCCCAGCGCCAGCGGGCGCCGCGCCAGCAGCAGCGCCGCCGCCTCCACGCACAGCGCCTCGGCGAAGTACAGCGGCACCGACGCCCACAGCTCCCCGATCGGCCAGCCGACCAGCACCGACACGCCTCCGCGCACCAGCATGTAGAACGCGACGGCGCACACCGCGCCGCCGCGCCCGGCCCACAGCCGCGCCGCGACCAGCGCGCAGCCCGCCGCCAGCGCGATCAGCAGCGGCTGGTGGACGAGCCGGAACTGCGGCACGCCGAAGTCGTACTCGGCCTGGAACACCGACAGCCCGATCAGCAGCCCGCCCGCGTGCATGGACCGCCGCACGTACCGGACCCAGCCGGGCGGCTGCTGCGACTCAGGCCCCCGGAAGGCGCGGCGCCCCTCCCGTTCCAGGACCATCATCGCCACCAGCGACAGCCCCGCGCCGCCGATCAGCATCAGGTGCGTCGGCCCCCACAGCGTCACGTCCTGGCCGAAGATGCGGTGCCACACGTCGTCGAGGGGGAAGCCCAGCAGCGCGTAGAACCCGGCCCCCGCCAGCAGCACCCCGCCGGCGGGGGCGTGCCAGTCCCGCGTGATCCGCACCGACGCCGCGCCGGGACGCTCGCCCTTCGGCAGCACGACGGCCAGCACACCGGCGGTGAAGATGCCGAACAGCCCGATGAGGATCGGGTAGTGGGCGATGTTGGCCAGCGGCCCCTCGTCCCGGCCGTGCGAGATGTGCAGGGAGATGTCCCAGTACATGCCGAGCAGCGCGGTGAGCAGGGACAGCATCGCCACCGGCGTCGGCAGCGCCGCCCAGCCGGGGGTGCCGCGTCCCGGGCCCCGCTCGGCGAGCCGCGCCAGCCGCGCCAGGACGGTGATCCGGCCGCTGCGGTGCCCCCACCCGAGCACCAGCAGCGCGGCCGTCAGGACGGCGGCGCCGGCGGAGGCGATGAGGATCTGGTCCAGGGCCGCGCCGCCCGCCGGTTTCGCCGGCGTCTCGGCGGCCAGCCGCAGCGCGGCCCCCGCCCCCTTGCCCGTCAGGTGATCCAGCACCGGTGCGCTCCCTCGCCGCAGGAAACCAGAGAAGGGGGCGCGGCGGCCCCGCCCCCCGAAGTATGCCATCTACTAATGTGTCATTGTCTAGTGTCACAATCTGTGGTGTGGGACACCGGGACGGAAGGGGCGCGGGCATGCGCAGGGCACTCATGGCGGGCGCCGTGGCCGGAACGGCCGCCGTGACGCTGGTGACGGCGGCCGGCTGCGGCGAGCCCCCGCCCGCGGACGGCGCCCGGGGCGGCGCCACCGCCGCCTCCGGCGCGCCCGCCGCCCCGGGGAGCACCGGACCGCCGGTCGTCACCGTCACCGCGACCGTGGCCGCCGGGAAGGTGCACACCGCGCGGCGCCGCGTGAAGGTCCCGCGCGGCGCGACCGTCCAGATCACCGTCACCAGCGACCGCGCCGACGAATTCCACCTGCACGGCTACGACCGCGAGATGGCGCTCGCCCCCGGGCGCCCCGCCACCCTGCGGTTCACCGCCGACACGCCCGGCGTCTTCGAGGCCGAGCTGCACCACGCCGGCGGCCGCGTGTTCGAACTCCAGGTCGGCTGACCGTGGACCCCGCCCACCACGTGCCCGCCCCCCACGTCCCTGCCGGGCATGTCCTGGCGCACGGGCTCGGCGGCCGCACCGACCTGCCCCTGGACGCCGTCGCCGCCATCGCCGGCGGCGGCATCGCCGTGGCCGCCTCGTTCCTCGCCCTCACCCTGGCGTGGAAACGGCCGCGCCTGCACCCGTCCGCGGGGCGGCCGCTGCCCCCGGCGCTCGCCCGCGTCCTGGACGCGGCGGCCCTCACCCGCACCGGACGCGTCCTCGCCCTGGCCGCCGCCGCCCTCGTCGTCGCGGTCGCGTTCGCCGGACCGCCCGCCACCGGCGCCAACCTCGCGCCGTGGGCGCTGTACGTGACGTTCTGGGTCGGGCTCGTCCCCGCCAGCGTCCTGCTCGGGCCCGTCTGGCGGCGCGTCAACCCGCTGCGGACCCTGCACGCCGCCCTGTGCCGCGCCACCCGCACGTCCCCGGCGGGCCGCCGCGCGCTGCCGCCCCGGCTCGGGTACTGGCCGGCCGCGGCATGGCTCACGGGTTTCGTGTGGCTCGAACTGGTCGCGCCGAACCGGTCCGACCCGCGGGCCGTCGGCGCGCTCATCCTCGCCTACGCGGCCGTCAACCTCGCCCTGGCCTGGTGGTTCGGCCGCGACTGGTTCACCCGCGGCGACGGCTTCGAGGCCTACTCCACCCTGCTGGCCCGGATGTCGCCCCTCGGGCGGCGCGGCGGCGGGACGCCCGCCCTCCCGGCCCCGCCCGCCGCCGGGGCGACGAGCCCCGCCCGGCCCCTCGTCCTGCGCACGCCGCTGACCGGCCTGATGACCGGCACCGCCGAACCGGGCCTCACCGCGGCCGCGTGCGTGCTCATCGGCTCCACCGGGTTCGACGGCGTCACCCGCACCACCTACTGGCGCGACAACGTCGACCCCTCCAGCGTCCCCGCCGGGACCCTAGGGCTGGCCGCCGCGATCGCCGCCGTCGCCGCCCTGTACGTCGCGGCGCTGCGGCTCAGCGCGCGCCTGACCGGCCAGGACCCCGCCGCACTGCCGGGCCGGTTCGCCGCGACCCTGCTGCCGATCGCCCTCGGCTACACCGTCGCGCACTACTTCTCGTTCCTCGTCCTGGAAGGCCAGACGACCTTCATCCTGCTCGGCGACCCGTTCGGGACGGGCCTGGACCTGTTCGGCACCGCCGGCAACCGCGTCGACCACGACCTCGCCGGCCCGACCCTCACCGCGCAGGTCCAGGTCAACGCCATCGTCCTCGGGCACATCGCGGGCACCGTCGCCGCGCACGACCTCGCGCTGCGCTCCCCGGCCCGCGCCCTGCACGGCCAGCTCCCCGTCGCCGCCGTCATGGTCGCCCTCACCTGCGCCGGCCTTTTCGCGCTGCTCAGCGGCTGACCGCCGGCGCCGCACCTCCCGCACCGCGACGCCCGCCGCGATCACGATCGGCAGCCAGAACTTCGTGGTCGCCAGGACCGCCCGCAGCCACGCCGGCGCCTCCGGCGGATCGGGCCACGGGACGTCCGGCCAGGGAATGCCGGGCCAGGGAATCGACGGCGCGTCGACGTCCGGGAGCCGCACGTGCGGCCACGGGACCATCCTGATGAGCACGTTCAGCAGGGCGGTGACGCCCAGCAGCGGGAACACCACCCTGCCGGCCGCCGCCACCACGTGCCGGGAGGCGTACAGGACCGGGCGGGTGCGCGCCAGCTCCTCCCGCCTGGCCGCCCGCGTCCCCTCCGCGGGCACGAACGCGGCCCTCTCCCGCGCGCACGCCCTCCCGCCCTTCCCGCCTTCGTCTCCGCACTCGCCGCCGCCCCCGGCGGGTGCGGGCGCCGCCAGCTCGCAGCGCGCCGCCTGCCCGTCGACGAGACCGAGGTAGCCGAACCCGACCTCCACCACCAGATCCCCGTACGGCAGCGTCGCCTTCCGGACGGCCGCGGCCTCCCCGGAAGGCGCACCGTCCACGTACAGGCGCACGAACCGGTTCCACCCGGCCCGCCCGGTCTCCACCTCCAGCCGGTGGCCGCCGTGGTCGAGAGTCCAGCGGCCCGCGGGCGCGCCGCTCAGTGAGATGCCCCCAGTCATGACTCCAGTCTCGGAGGCGCCGGCGCCCCGGCCATCGCCCGAACGTTCACGGCCGGTAGACCAAAGTCGGCATCGTCAAAGGCCGGCATCGTCAAAAAGCCGGCATCGTCTAGGGGCCGAAGCTCCAGCGGGTCGCGCCGAACGGCTCGGCGGTCCCCACCCCGACCACGGTGTGGAAGACGAGGCGGTACAGGTACCACGGCGGCGGGCCCGCGCTCTGCGCGCTGAACGGCGCGGTGAGCGCGTCGCCGTCCACCTGCGCCGGCCAGCCGCCCTCCCGGTACCCGGCGGCGACGGGCTCCAGGACGGCCGGGTCGGTGACGCGCTCGGCCTCGCCCTCCAGCACCAGGTCCACGCCCGGAACCCGGACCGAGATCGTGCACGCCGGGTTCGCCGCCAGGTCGCGGGACTTGCGGGTGCCGGGGCCGCTGGTGAAGTACAGGTCGCCCTCGTGCCACAGCGCGCCGATGCCCGCCGCGTGCGGGCGGCCGTCCGGCCGGACGGTCCCCAGGAACACCGGCGTCTCCATTTTCGGCAGCGCCGCGCGCAGCGCGTCGCGCGCGGTGTCCCACGCCAGCTCGCCGCCGCCGTAGATGTCGAGGTTGCGGGCTTCCACGGGTTCACGGTCGGTCATCGTCGTCCTCCTTCTCCCCGGTGCGGTTCTGTAAGGTCGACCGGCCGCCGGGCGCGAACTCATCGGCGGCGGGTTCTCTAGAGTTGCGGGCATGGCCCCTTCGATCGCCACCGAGAACCGCGTCGGACGTTCCGAACTGCTCGACTTCCTGCGCCCCAGGCACCACGCGGTGCTGTCCACCGTCCGTTCCGACGGGCGCCCGCAGATGTCGCCGGTCACGTGCGGCGTCGACGAGCGGGGACGCATCGTGATCTCCACCTACCCCGAGCGCGTCAAGGCACGCAACGCCCGCCGCGACCCGCGGGTGTCGGTGTGCGTGCTGTCGGAGGAGTTCAACGGCCCCTACGTGCAGGTCGACGGGACCGCCGAGGTCATCGACATGCCCGCCGCCGCGGACGCCCTGGTCGACTACTACCGCTGCATCGCCGGCGAGCACCCCGACTGGGACGAGTACCGCGAGGCCATGCGCCGCCAGGACAAGTCCCTCATCCGCGTCACCGTCGACCGGTGGGGCCCGATCGCCACCGGCGGGTTCCCCGCCCGCCTCGCCCCCGGCCGGTAGCGCGCGGGCTCGCCCCTGGGCCGCCGAGCCTCGAACGAGACGTCTCTGAGGTTCGCCATGCGCGGCCCCGCCGATGACGGCGCCGCCCCCGCTCACTCCAGCCCGCGCCCGGCCCCAAAGCGGCCAGGAGCCGGCCTCGTTCGCGGCGCATACTGGTGGCATGTCGTCCGAACGCCTGTTGCGGCTGCTGTCGCTCCTGCAGACCCGCCGCTCGTGGAGCGGGCCCGAGCTGCGCGAACGGCTCGGCGTCAGCGCCCGGACCGTCCGCCGCGACGTCGAGCGGCTGCGCGGCCTCGGATACCCCGTGCACGCCACGCTCGGCGCGGCCGGCGGGTACGCCCTGGAGGCCGGGACGGCGATGCCGCCGCTGCTGCTGGACGACGAGGAGGCCGTCGCGATCGCCGTGGGGCTGCGGGCGGCCTCCGGGGGAGCGGTCGAGGGCATCGGGGAGGCGTCCGTGCGCGCCCTCGCCAAGCTCGAACAGGTCCTGCCCGCCCGGCTGCGGCGCCGCGTGAGCGCCCTGCACGCCGCCACCACCCCGCTGACCGGGCCGCCCGCCGGGCCGGCCGCGGCCCCCGAGACCCTCACCGTCCTGGCCGCCGCGTGCCGCGACGGCGAACGGCTCCGCTTCACCTACCGCGGCGCGGACGGCGAGGACACCCGCCGCACGGCCGAACCCCGCGGCCTGGTCTCGGCCGGCCGCCGCTGGTACCTGGTCGCCTTCGACACCGGCCGCGGCGACTGGCGGACGTTCCGCGTCGACCGGCTGGGCTCCCCGCAGCCGACCGGCGTCCGGTGCCCGCCGCGCGAGCTGCCCGCCGCCGACGCCGCCGCGTTCGTCACCGCGTCCCGGGCCCGGTCCCGGCCCCTGCGGCAGGCGGTGCTGACCGTGCACGCCTCCGCCGATGAGCTCGCCGACCGGTTCCGCGTCACCGGCGCCGAGGTCGAGCCCGTCGACGACCGCACCTGCGTCCTGCGCACCACCGCCGACTCCCTGGAATGGACGGCGCTGCGCATCGCCTACCTCGACCTGGACTTCGAGGTCGAGGGGCCGCCCGAGCTCACCGAACGCCTCACCGCGATGGCCGCGCGCCTGGCACGCGCGACCGCCGCCCGCTGAAGCCCGCCCCGGCCGGAGCGGCGTCAGCGCCCGGCCGGCGGGGCGAGGACCTCGACGGGCAGGCCGCCGCGCGGGCGCATCGCGGTCACGCTGGTCGGCGTCGCGGCGGGCGACACCAGCCGCAGGCGGGTGCGGCGCAGCAGGCACGCCAGCATCGTCTTCAGCTCGACGATCGCCAGGGTCGAGCCGATGCAGCGGTGCGGACCGCCGCCGAACGGCAGGTACGTCGCGGGCGTGGTGGGGCGGTGCAGGTCCGAGGACGGGTCCCAGCGTTCGGGACGGAACCGTCCCGCCTGCGGCCACACGTCCGGCATCCGGTGGGTGACGTAGGGGGAGTAGAACACCATCGCGCCCGCCGGGACGCGGTGCCCGGCGTACTCGAAGTCCTCCACGGGCACGCGGGCGCTGAGCACCGCGGGCGGGAACAGCCGCAGCGTCTCGTTGACGACGCCGTCCAGGTAGGTCAGCGCGGGCAGGTCACCGGCGGCCGGGGGCCGGTCGCCGAGCACGTCGGCGACCTCCCGGCGGGCGCGTTCCTCGGCGCCCGGATGGGTCAGCAGCGCGTACACCGCCCACGCCATCGCCGCGCTGGTCGTGTCGTACCCGGCGGAGATGAGGCTGATGACCTGGTCCTGGAGTTCCCGGCGGGTCAGGCCCGTGCCGTCCTCGTCGCGGGCGGCCATCAGCATGCCGAGCACGTCGTCGTGGGCGGCGCCCTCGCGCAGCCGCCGGTCGATCTCCTCGTCCACCCGCCGCGCGACGAGCGCGCGGGACGCGGCCACGCGCCGCGAGTACGGGTTGGGGACCGACCGCAGCATCAGCTGCAGGATGAAGTTGCGGTCGATGCCGGCCAGCGCGACCTGCAGCCGCCGCCCGATCACCTCGGCGTCGGCGGCGAGCCGGTCGCCGAACAGGACCTCGACGGTGCTGCGGCGGATCACCGACCTCAGCTCGGCGTAGGCGTCCAGGGTCCGGCCGGGACGCCAGCCGTCCAGGGCGGCGTCGGTGTTGGCGGCCATCCGCTCCACGTAGGCGCCGACGCGGCGGTGGTGGAACGCCGGCTGGACCAGGCGGCGCCGCCGGCGGTGGTCGGCGCCGTCGCTGACGATCAGCGCGGTCTCCCCGTTGACGGGCACCAGCAGGTCGAACGCCTCCCGCCAGCGGAACAGGCCGGAGTTGGCGAACACGAACGCGTTGGCGTCCGGCCCGAACAGGTGCACCAGCGGCCTGCGCCGCGACCCGACGGCCGCCACCGGGCCCGCCTCGGCGTACAGCCGCAGCAGGCTCGCGCACGGGTTCATCGCGAACCCGACCCCGTGCCGGGCCGTCAGCGAAAGCGTCGGGCCTCCCGCCCCGCGTGCGCCGCTCGTGCGTGCCCTGCCCGCCGGGATCTGGAGTGTCACGCGCCCACTATGGCACGCCCCTGCGGGCCGCCCGTCCGGGCTCGGTGGGAGGATGGGGGCGTGGAGGAGACCGAGAACGTTCCCGGCCGGCCGGTGGCCGGATGAGCGAGCGTCCGGAAGGCCCGTTCCCGCCCCGGCCGGAGCACCCCAAACCCGGCACGCAGACGGTGGACCGGTCGGTCGCGGTGCTCCGCTCGTTCGAGGACGCCGCCCGGCAGACGCCCACCGAGATCGCGCACCGGCTCGGGCTGTCGGTCAGCACCGCGCACCGCATCGTCCACGCCCTGCACGCCACCGGGATGCTGGGGCAGGACCCGGCGACCGAGCGGTACTTCCTGGGCCCGACCACCGCGATCCTGGGCCGGCTGGCGCTGGAGCGGATGGGTGCGACCCTGCTGCAGCCGGAGCTGACCGCGCTGCGGGACGGGACGGGCGAGGCCGTCAGCCTCGGCGTCCGCGCCGGCGACGAGGTCGCGGTGATGCTGCACCTGCCCTCCACCCATCCGCTGCGCTACGACCAGCCGCCGGGCGACCGCAACCCGATCCACGCGTGCGCGATGGGCAAGACGCTGATGGCCTTCGGCGACGGCCTGGTCGCGGTGGACGAGCCGTTCCGCCGCTACACGCCCGCGACCCTCACCACCCGCAAGGAGCTGGACGCCGATCTGGACCGCGTCCGCGGCCGGGGCTACTCGGTCAACGACGAGGAGCGGCTGGCGGGTGTGCGCGCGGTCGCCGCGCCGGTCCGCGACGGGAACGGGCGCGTCTTCGCGGCCGTCGCGCTACAGGGCCCGTCCGTCCGCTTCGGCGACGACCGGCTGCCCGTCCTGGCCGAGGCCGTCGTGGCCGCCGCCGGGCGCCTCACCGACCTGCACCGGTACCTGTCCTAGCTGCGCTGGCGCGCGGCCGCGCGGGGCCGCGGCGACGGCGGTGAGCTCGTCCAGCAGCGCCGCCACCGCGGGCGGCCGCGGGCCCGCCGGGACCAGCGCGGTGACGCGGCGCCCGCCGACCCCGGGGACGGCGGGGCGGGCGACGCCCGGTTCGGTATGCAGGCCCAGCGCCATCTCCGGCAGCGTCGTGACGGCCAGGCCGCGGGCGACGAGCCGCTGGATCGCGACGTGGTCCTCGGTGGCGAAGGCGATGTCGGGGGTGAAGCCGGCCTTCTCGCACGCCCACCGCAGGTGGTCGCGGCACCGCGAGCAGCCCGACGCCCACGTCTCCCCGGCCAGGTCGGCCAGCCGGGGCCGCTTCGCGGAGGCCAGCGGGTGCGCCGCCGGGACCAGGAGGCGGAGCGGGTCCTCGCACAGCGGGATCTCGCGGAAGCGGGAGTCGGTGTCGGGCGGCATGTAGGCGTAGCGGAACACCACCGCGATGTCGGTCTCGCCCGCGCGCAGCGCCGCCAGCGCCTCGGGCGGCTCGGCGTCCAGCAGCGTCACCGACACGCCCGGCGCGCGGGCCCGCAGCCCGGCCAGGGCGTCGGGCAGCAGCCCGCCGGCGGCGGTGGGGAACACCGCGATCCGCACCCGCCCGGCGCGCAGCCCGGCGATCGCGGCGATCTGCTCCTCGGCGTCGGCCATCCGGGCCAGGACGTCCTCGACGTGCCCGACCAGGATCCGGCCGGCCTCGGTCAGCCGGACGCCGCGGCCGTGCCGGATCACCAGCGGGGTGCCGGCCTCGGCCTCCAGCCGGGCGATGTGGTGCGACACGGCGGGCTGGGTGTAGGCCAGGGCGCGGGCGGCGGCGGTCATCGACCCGAGCCGCGCCGCCTCGCGCAGGATCCGTCCCCGGTGCAGGTCGAGCATGACCGCAAGATATCAATCACACTGATGGGCCGCCCAGAAAACCGTACTTTGCCCTATGGGTGGGTGATGGACGACGATCGGTCCATGAGCCCACCGACCGAGCAGACCCTCTCGATCTCCGAAGCGCAGCGCGAGTTCACCGCCGGCGTCGCCTACCTCAACACCGCCACCTACGGGCTGCCGCCCCGCGCGGCGCACGAGGCGATGCTCGCCGCCGAACGCGACCGCGCCGCCGGGCTGATGACCACCGGGGCGCTGGACGAGGCGGTGACCCGCTCCCGCGAGGCGTTCGCGCGGCTGCTCGGGGTGCCGGCCGCGCGGGTCGCGTGCGGGCCGCAGGTGTCCTACTTCGTCGGACTGGTCGCGGCGTCGCTGCCCGCCGGGTCCACGGTCCTGGCCGCCGACGGCGACTTCACCTCGCTGCTGTGGCCGTTCGCCGCCCGGGCGGGGCTGACCGTCCGGTCCGTCCCGCTGGAGCGGATCGCCGAGGAGGTCGACGGCGGCACCGACCTGGTCGCGGTGTCGGCCGTGCAGTCCGCCGACGGCCGCATCGCCCCCATCGATGACCTGATCGCCGCCGCCCGCGCGCACGGCGCCCGGATCCTGCTGGACGCCACCCAGGCCGCCGGATGGCTGCCGCTGCCCGCCGGCGACGTCGACTGGCTGGTGTGCGGCGGCTACAAGTGGCTGCTCGGCCCCCGCGGCACCTGCTTCCTGACCGGCACCGGCGAGGCCCTGGACGCGCTGCCCGCCATCGGCGCCGGCTGGTACGCGGGCGACGACGTCTGGGACTCGGTCTACGGGCTGCCGCTGCGCCTGGCGCCGGACGCGCGCCGGCTCGACCTGTCCCCGGCCTGGCAGTGCTGGGCCGGGCACGCCCCCGCCCTGGAACTGCTCGGCCGGGTCGGCGTCCGGGCGATCCACGACCACGACGTGGGGCTGGCGCGCCGCTTCCGGGCGGCGCTGGGCCTGCCGCCCGGCGACTCGGCGATCGTGCCGGTGGCCGTCCCCGACGGCGCCGCCGACGTGCTGCGCGCCGGCGGGGTGATCGCCGCGGTCCGGGCCGGACGGCTGCGCTGCGCGTTCCACCTGACCACCACCGAGGCCGACGTGGACAAGGCCGCCGGGCTGCTCGCCCCGCTCGTCGCCCCCCGGGGCTGAAGATCTTACGAGGTTCGAACAAGGTGGCCCGCCGGGGCCGTTCACGCACGTCCGGGCGGCCGGCGCGTCCTACGTTCGATTGCATGAACGTACTGCTCACCGGGTCGGCCGGCTTCATCGGCTCGCACATCGCCGAGGCCCTGGCCGCCGCCGGGCACCGCGTCCGCGGCCTGGACACCCGGCCCGGCGGCCCCGCCGGCGGTCCGGCCGGCGTCCCCGCCGACGTCCGCGACGCCGCCGCGGTGGCCGGGCGGCTCGGCGGTGTGGACGCCGTCTGCCACCAGGCCGCCAAGGTCGGCCTCGGCGTGGACGTGTCCGACCTGCCCGGCTACACCTCCGTCAACGTGCAGGGCACCGCCGTGCTGCTGGCCGAGATGGCCCGCGCCGGCGTCGGCGCCCTCGTCCTGGCCTCCTCGATGGTGGTGTACGGGGAGGGCGCCTACACCTGCGGCCGGCACGGCGCCGTGCGTCCCGGGCCGCGCGCGGAGGAGGCGCTGCGCGCGGGACGGTTCGAGCCCGCCTGCCCGTCCTGCGGGCGGCCGCTCACCCCCGGCGCCGTCGGCGAGGACACCCCGCCCGACCCCCGCAACGTCTACGCCGACACCAAACTCGCCCAGGAGCACCTGGCCGCCTCGTGGGCGCGGGCGACGGGCGGCTCGGCCGCCGCGCTGCGCTACCACAACGTGTACGGGCCGCGGATGCCGCGCGACACCCCCTACGCCGGGGTCGCGGCGATCTTCCGGTCGCGGCTGGCGGACGGGCGGGCGCCGCTGGTGTTCGAGGACGGCGCGCAGCGCCGCGACTTCGTGCACGTCCGCGACGTCGCCCGCGCCAACGTGCTGGCGCTGGAACGCCTGGCGGCCGGGCCGCCCGAACCCGGCGGGCTGCGCGCCTACAACATCGCCAGCGGCGAGCCCCGCACCATCGGCGACATGGCGGGCGCGCTCGCCGCCGCGTTCGGCGGGCCCGCCCCGCGCGTCACCGGCGGCTACCGGCTCGGGGACGTCCGCCACATCGTCGCCCGCCCCGACCGCGCCCGCCGCGAGCTGGGGTTCTCCCCGTCGGTCGCGTTCGCCGACGGGATGGCCGAGTTCGCCCGCCGGCCCGTCACCAGTTCGTAAGGGTCGTCCGCCCGTCACCGAAAGTAGCGTCGCCAACGTGATCGATGTGGTTCTCCCGTGCCTCGACGAGGCCCAAGCGCTGCCCTGGGTGCTGACCCGGATGCCCGAGGGCTTCCGTCCGCTGGTGGTCGACAACGCCTCCACCGACGGCTCCGCCCGCGTCGCCGCCGCCCACGGCGCCCGCGTCGTCGCGGCGCCCGACCGCGGGTTCGGCGCCGCCTGCCACGAGGGCCTGCTGGCCGCCGCCACCGACGTGGTGTGCGTGATGGACGCCGACGCCTCCCTCGACCCGGCCGAACTGCCCCGGCTCGTCGCCGCCCTCCACGGGCTGGAGGCCCCGGGGCGGCCGGGTCTTGTACTGGGACGGCGGCGGCCGTCCGGGCGCGGCGCGTGGCCGCCGCACGCGCGGCTCGGCAACGCCGTCCTTGCCCGGTCGCTGAACCGGCGCGCCGGGACCCGGCTGCGCGACCTGGGGCCGATGCGCGCCGCCCGCCGCGAGGGACTCCTCGCGCTCGGGCTGGCCGACCGCCGGTTCGGCTACCCGCTGGAGATGGTGCTGCGCGCGTCCCGCGCCGGATGGCGGATCGGGGAGGTCGACGTCGCCTACCTGCCCCGCACCGGCGAGTCGAAGGTGACCGGGACGCTCGGCGGGACGGTCCGCGCCGTCCGCGACATGCGCCGCGTCCTGACGGAGGTCGCCCCGTGAACACCCCCGCGAACGGCCCGGCGGACGGCCCGGCGGACGGCCCGGCGGACGGCACTGCGGGCCAGGCGCCGCTTGCCGACCTGATCGTCATCGCCAAGGAACCCGTCCCCGGACGGGTCAAGACGCGGCTGACGCCCGCGTACACGCCCGCCGAGGCCGCCGCGCTGGCCGAGGCGTCCCTGCACGACACCCTCGCCGCCGTCGCCGCGGCCCCGGCCGGACGCCGCACCCTCGCGCTGGACGGCACGCCCGGCCCGTGGCTGCCCGGCGGCTTCACCGTGATCGCCCAGCGCGGAGGCGGCCTGGACGAACGCCTCGCCCACGCCTTCGACGACGCCTTCGCCGGCCGCCCCCTCGTGCTGATCGGGATGGACACCCCGCAGGTCACGCCCGCGCTGCTGGAACGGGCCCGGCGCGGCCTGGCCCGGCACGACGCGGTGGTCGGCCCCGCCCGCGACGGCGGGTTCTGGCTGCTGGGGCTGCGGCGCCCCGACGCGCGGCTGCTGCGCGGCGTCCCGATGTCGCGGTCCTACACCGGCGCGGTGCTGCTGGCGCGGCTGCGCGCCGCCCGGCTGGACACCGGGTTCCTGCCGCGCCTCACCGACGTCGACACCCCGGCCGACGCCCGGGCCGTCGCCGCCCGCGCTCCGGGCGGCCGGTTCGCGGCCGCCGTGCGGGCCCTGGGCGGCAGGGCGGCCGCGGCGTGATCGGCGAACTGTACGAGGAGGCGCTGCGCGGCAGCGGCCCGGTGGAGATCGAGCACGCCGACGGCCGACGCCGCCCCCTTCCCGTCCAGGACTGGCTGGCGCCCCGCGCCGGGGACGGCGGGCTGCTGGCCCGCTGCGAGGGCGCCACCCTCGACGTCGGGTCCGGGCCGGGGCGGCTCACCGTGGAGCTGGCCCGGCGCGGCCTGCCGGTGCTGGGCATCGACCTGGCCCCCGCCGCGGTCGCGCTGACGGTCGCCGCGGGCGGGCCCGCCCTGTGCCGGGACGTGTTCGGCCGCGTCCCCGGCGCCGGCCGCTGGCGGACCGTGCTGCTCGCCGACGGCAACATCGGCATCGGCGGCGACCCCGCCGCGCTGCTGCGCCGCGTCCTGGCGCTGCCGGCGCCCGGCGGGAAGGTCCTGATGGAGGTCGAGCCGCCCGGCGCCGGGTCCCGGACCGAGCCGCTTCGGCTGCGGTCGGGCCGCTCGGTCGGCGAATGGTTCACCTGGGCGCACGTGTCGGCCGACGCCGCCGCCGGGCTGGCCGCCGCGTGCGCCGCCACGGTGACCGAACTCTGGGAGGAGGCCGACCGGTGGTTCGTCGCCCTGCGCTCGTGAGACCCCGGCCCCCGGCGGTCCTGACGTCCCTGCCGGCGCGGTTCAGCAGCCGCCTGCACGACGAGCGGGTCGCGGCATGGCTGGGCATGGCCCTGGGCGTCAGCTTCCTGTCGGCGTTCGCGACCGGGCTGATCAGCCACTTCATGCAGCATCCGCCCGCGTGGGCGCAGTGGCCCTCGCGTCCGGTGAACCTGTACCGGGTCAGCCAGGGCGTGCACGTCATCGGCGGGCTGGCGACGGTGCCGCTGCTGCTGGCCAAGCTGTGGACGGTCTACCCGAAGCTGTGGCAGTGGCCGCCCGTCCGCTCGGCCGCGCACGGCCTGCGGCGGCTGGCGGTCTTCGCGCTGGTCGGCGGGGCCCTGTTCCAGTTCGTCACCGGGGTGCTGAACATCGCCTACTGGTACGCCTTCCCGTTCCTGTTCACCACCGCCCACTACTGGACCGCCTACATCGTCATCGGCGCGCTGCTGGTCCACGCCGCCGACCAGTGGCCCAAGGCGCGCCGCACCGTGATGACCCGCCCGCAGGACGCGGTGGGGCGCCGCGCGTTCCTGCTCACCGTCGCCGGCGCGGGCGGCGTGATCGCGGCGACGACGGCGGGGGAGGCGTTCACGCCGCTGGCACGGCTGGCGGTGCTGGCCCCGCGCCGCCCCGGCACCGGGCCGCAGGGCCTGCCGGTCAACAGGTCCGCGGCCGCCGCCGGGGTGACGGCCCCGGCCCGCGACCCCGGCTGGCGGCTCACCGTCACCGGCCGCGTCGCCCGCGAACTCACCCTCTCGCTGGACGACCTGCGCGCCCTCCCGCAGCACACCGCGCGGCTCCCGATCGCGTGCGTGGAGGGCTGGAGCGCCGACGGCGCCTGGCGGGGCGTCCGGCTGCGGGACCTGCTGGCCATGGCGGGCGCCCCCGCCGGCGCGCGGGTGCGGATCGAGTCGCTGCAGCGCGGCGGGATCTACCGCACCTCGCAGGTCGCCCCGCCGCACTGGCGCGACCCGCTCACCCTGCTGGCCCTCGGCCTCAACGGCGAGCCCCTCCACCTCGACCACGGGTATCCGTGCCGTCTGATCGCCCCGAACCGCCCCGGCGTCATGCAGACCAAATGGGTGCACCGGGTGGTGGTCGAGTGAGGATCCTGGTGACCGCGGCGGGCCTGGCGCTCATCGCCGTGGGCGTGCGCGGCGTCGTCACCGATCTCGACGCCGCCGCGTGGCTGGCGTGGTTCGCGGGCGCCGCGATCCTGCACGACGGCGTCCTGGTCCCGGTCGTGCTCGCGGCCGGGCTCGCGACCCGCCGGCTGCCCGCCGCCTCCCGGCGCGTCGTGCACGCGGCGCTGATCACGGCGGCGTGCACGACAGCCGTCGCGCTGCCGCTCGTCCTGGGCCGCGGCCGCCGCGCCGACGAGCCGTCCCGCCTGCCGCTGCCCTACGACCGCAACCTCGCCATCGTGCTGGCGGCGATCACCGTGGCCGCCGCGGCCGCGATCGCCGCCCGCGCGATCGCCGCCCGCCGCCAAGGGCGGTCGCGGCCCGCGGACCGGGGGCGGACGTGACCGCCACCGGCGTCCGCAGGCAGCCCCAGGCGGGCGGGAAGCGCGCAGCGCGGCGGGCGCGGCCCGGGTGGATCGCGGTCGCGGCGTGGGCGGCCGGGATCGCGGCGGCGTTCGCGGTGGGCTGGTACCTGCGGCGCGCCGGCCTGGCGACCGAAGACCGGCTGCCCCCGCTGCATGCGCGGGCGCGGGGGCGGCCGCCGGCCTGGGAGCTGCTGCCCGCGGCGGCGGTCGCGGCCGCCGCCGTGGCGGCGCTGCCGGTGCTGGCGGCGCGGCTGCCGTGGCGGGCGCTGCCGCCCGCCGCGTGGACGGTCGCCGCGGCGTGGGCGGTGGCGCTGGCGGCCACCGGCGGCTGGGACGCGCTCGCCGCCCCGCTGGAGGCCCCCACCGAGTACCCGGCGGGCCTGGCGCAGGTGCGGCCCGACCCGCTGCTGTGGCTGCAGACCTTCACCGAGCGCCTGGGCGGCTACACCACGCACGTGCGGGGCCATCCGCCGCTGCCGACGCTGGTGCTGTGGGCGCTGGAGGCGGCCGGGCTGGGCGGCACCGGCTGGGCGGCGGCGTTCATCATCGCGGCGGGCACGTCCGCGGTGGCGGCGATCGTTGTGACGGTGCGGTGCGCGGCGGGCGAGGCCATGGCGCGGGCGGCGGTGCCGTTCCTGGCGCTGGCGCCGGCGGCGCTGTGGATCGCGACCGCCATGGACGCGTTCTTCCTGGCCGTGGGCGCGTGGGGGACGGCACTGGCGGCCATGGCGGCCCGCCGGGCCGGCGTGCGGGCGCTGGCCGCCGGCTGGGCGGGCGGGCTGCTGCTCGGCTGCCTGCCGTATCTGAGCTACGGGCTGCTCCCGCTGTTCGCGGTGCCGCTGGCGGTGCTGGTGCTGACCCGTCCCGGGCCGCGCGTGCTCGCCGCACTGGGCGCGGGGCTGGTGGTGGCGCCGGCGGTGTTCACGCTGCTGGGGTTCTGGTGGCCCGACGGCGTCCGCGCCACGTTGGAGACCTACCTGGTCAGCCGCGGGTCGGCGCAGCGCTCCTACGCCTACTTCGCCTTGGCCAACCTCGCCGTGCTGGGCCTGCTGACCGGCCCGGCGGTCGCGCACGCGCTGCCCCGCGCGCTGGGCGCGCTGCGGGACGCGGTCCGGGCGAGGTCCGCGTCCCCGCCCGCCGCGGTGGCGGCGCTGGCGGCGGCGGCGCTGGTCGGCGTGCTCGCCCTGGACGTCTCCGGCGTGACCCGCGGCGAGGTCGAGCGGATCTGGGTGCCGTTCGCCGCCTGGCTGCTCACCGCCGCCGCCCTGCACCGGCCTCCGTCGCGGGCCTGGCTGGCGGCGCAGGCCGCGACCGCCCTCGCCGTGCAGGCCCTCATCGTGTCCCCGTGGTGACGGCGGCCCGGCGGACGCCTCTCACCTGCGCCGATACCGCCGCAGAAAAATCTCGAAGAAAATCCCGGGGGGATGTCGATCCGGCGGGCGCCCGTGCGACGCGTCAGTGAAAGGCCGATGAGACACACGCACGGAAGGACCACCGCCATGACCGCCACCCAGATCCCCACCACCCACCACGCCGCCGCCCACCACGCCACCACCGGCAACGTCCCCGCCGGGAGCCGCCGCCGCGTGCGCAAGGTGCTGTGGGGCGCGCAGGTCTTCATCGCCGCGTTCCTGTTCTTCGCCTCGGCGCTGCCGAAGTTCGCCGGGCAGGCCGACGCGGTCGAGACCTTCAACGAGATCGGCTGGGGCCAGTGGTTCCGGTACGTGACCGGCGCCGTCGAGGCCGCCGGCGCGGTCGCGCTGGTGGTCCCGCGGCTGGCCGGGCTCGCCGCGGCCGGCCTGATCGGCCTGATGGGCGGCGCGGCCCTCACCCAGATCCTGGTGCTGGAGCCCGCGTGGGCGCTGCTGCCCGCCGCGTACGCCGTCGTGCTCGCCGCGGTCGTCCGGGACCGCCGCGCCGAGTCCCGCCGGGTGCTGCGCTCCCTGCGGGGCCGCACCGGGCGGTGACGCCGCCCGCACCGCGAACGGCGGACGACCCGAGGCCACCCGGCCCGGGTCGTCCGCCGTTTCACGGAGCCGGGGCGGGCGCCCGGGGACGGGGGTCAGTCGGGCGGCCAGACGATGAGGGTGTGCCCCCAGGTCACGCCCGCGCCGAACCCGGCGAGCAGGACCAGGTCGCCGGCCGCGATCCGGTTCTCGCGCACGGCCCGGTCCAGGGCGTAGGGGAGGCTGGCGGCGCCGATGTTGCCGACGTCCTGCCCGGTGATCGCCAGCTGCGCCGGGTCGAGGCCGGCCTCGCCGGCCAGCGAGGCGACCAGCCGCGGGTTGGGCTGGTGCGGGACGACCAGCGCCAGGTCGGCGGGTTTGATGCCGGCGTCCTCGGCGGCCTCGGCCACCATCCGCGGGAAGACGTCGGCGATGAAGCCGCGCACGGCCCGGGCGTCCATGTGGATGGTGTGGCCGAGCCCGGCGACGGTGCCGGCGCCGGCGGGGGAGCGGCTGCCTCCGGCGGGGATGAGCACGTCCCCGGCGCGGGAGCCGTCCGACCCGAGCGTGACCGGGCCGATCCCGTACGGCGCCGCGACGGGCCCGATCACCGCGGCCGCGGCGCCGTCCCCGAACAGCGCGGCGGTGGCCCGGTCGGCGGGGTTGACGAAGCGCGAGTACACCTCGACGCCGATGACCAGCGCGTGCGGCGCGGGCTCGGGGCGTCCGGCGAGCCAGCCGACCGCGGCCTGCAGCCCGAACACGAACCCGGTGCAGGCGGCGGAGACGTCGAACGCGGCGGCGCGGCGCGCGCCCAGCAGCGCCTGCACCCGGCAGGCGGTGGAGGGCCCCAGCTCGTCGGGGGTCGAGGTGCCGAGGACGATCAGGCCGATGTCGCCGGCGTCCAGTCCCGCCTCCCGCAGCGCGCGCCCGGCGGCGGCCGCGGCCAGGTCCGAGGCGGCCTGCCCGGGCCCGGCGACGTGCCGGTGGCGGATGCCGGTGCGCTCCTCGATCCAGGACGGATCCAGCCCCATCGACCGGGACAGTTCCTCGCTGTGCACCCGCCGGGCGGGAAGGTACGCGCCGGTTCCGCGGATCGCCCATCCCCGAAGCCCCCCGTGCGGATGGACCCGGTGCGGGTGGACCACGTGCGGATGGATGCCCTGGGAGTGGACGCCGTGTGAGGGGAGTTCGTGCGGTGCTCGTGCCACTGACGGTTGCCAGACGGATCCCATGAGCGAATAATCCCATTTCAGGGTTTATGTTCCATAACTATAAATAAAGCGGCCTTTATCCAAAAAGAAAAGAGAGCCTTCCTTCGAGGTAAGGAGACCCCCGCGTGTCGTTCTCTCATCTTCATCCGGCCGAGGAGCTCAAGCCCGACGACGTGTGCGCGTTCCTTTTCGCCGGTACCGGCGCCGCGGGGGTCCCCGACCTGCCCGCGCTCGCCCGCACCGGACGGGCCGCCGCGCGCGCCGTCGCCGACGTCCTGGACGCCGTCCAGGAGGGCCTGCCGCGCACCGGGTGGCCGTCCCTGCGCACGATCCTGCTGGAGGACCCCGGCGCCTACCGCGCGGCGGCCCGCGCGCCCGGCGTCGCCCAGCTCACCGGATACGCCGCCTCGGTCGCCGTCGACCGGGTCCTGCGCACCGCCGGCGTGCACCCCGGCCACGTGGTCGGGCAGAGCTTCGGGGAGATCGCCGCGCTGGTCAGCGCGGGCGCGTTCGCGATCGCCGACGGCGCCCGCATGGCCGTCAGCCTCGTCGGGGTGCTGACGCGGCGCGGCCGCGGCGGCGGACTGGCCCTGCTGGAGGCCGGCGAGGACGGCGCACGCGCCTGCATCGAGGCCGCCGCCGCCCCCCAGGTCGTGGTGGCGTGCCTGAACGCGCCGTCGGTGACGGTTGTGGCCGGCCCCGACGGGCCCCTGGAGCAGGTCCTGGACGCCGCACGCGGCAAGGGGGTGCGGACCGTGCGGCTCGCCGTCCCCTACCTGTCGCACCATCCCGCGATGGCCGGCGCCGACGACGAGTGGTACACGATGATCCGCCGGTTCCCCCAGCGGCCGATGGAGCTGCCGGTGCACTCGCCCGTGCGGGGCCGCGCCTACCGCGACGGCGACGACCTGCACCGCGCGCTGGCCGACTGCATCGTCAAGCCGGTGCGGCTCCCGCAGACGCTGCGGGCGGTGCGCGAGGCGGGCGCGACGGTGTTCACCGAGGCCGGCGCCGGGAACGCGCTGTGCCAGTGCGCCCGGCTGACGCTGCCGGGCGCGCGCACCCTGACGCCCCTGCGCGACCACCCGCCCGGCCCGCGCCCCAGCGCGCCCGTGACCGCCGCCCGCCCCCGAGCCTGACGGAGGAACCGCGATGAACACCTTCACCGGCATGGACTCCCCCGCCGGCGGCGCCCCCGCCGGCGGCGCCCCCGCCGGCGCCGTCCCCGACGCGGGCCTGCTCGGCTTCGTGCGGTGCACGTCCCTGGACGCCAAGACGCGGGCGCGGCTGGACGGCGCCGTCCCCGACGAGTTCTTCGCCTACCCCGACGGGCTCACCGCCCGCGACCGCCAAGAGCTCACCTACGAGAGGCTGCGGCGGGCGGGCCTGGCCGCGCCGCCCGCGCCCGACCTGCTGGACGACCCGCCGGCGCTGTGCGCGCTGCTGGAACGCGCCGCGATCGCCGACCCGGCCCTGTTCCACGTGATGCTGCTGCACTACACCCTGGCGCTCGGCCCGATCCTGCGGTTCGGCGCCGGGCAGGAGGGCCCCCGCGCGGCGCGCGACGACCTGGAGTCGATGACCTCGTTCGGGACGCTGCTGATGACCGAGGTGGGGCGCAGCAACAGCCACCTGTCGCCGCGCACCGTCGCCCGCCACGACCCGTCCACCGGCGGGTTCGTGCTCACCACGCCGGACGCCCACGCCGCCAAGTTCCCCACCAACACCGCCCACCCCCGCGTCCCCAAGACCGCCGCCGTCTACGCCACCCTCGTCCACGGCGGCCGCGAGCACGGCGTGTTCGTGTTCGTGGTGCCGCTGCGCGGAGCCGACGGCGCCGTCCCGCCCGGCGTACGGATCGTCGCGGCGCCCGAGACGACGGGCCTGCAGGTCGACTACGCGGCCGTGCTGCTGGACGATCTGGCCGTGCCCTACGAGGCGTGGCTGCGCGACGGCGCCCGCATCGAGCCCGGCGGGGCCTTCCACGACCCGGCCGGGTCGCCGGCGGCGCGGCTGACGCGGTCGATGGGCATCGCCCCGGCGGTGTGGCGCGCCGTCATCTCCGCGTCGGCGGCGATCACGCGGGCGTCGGCGGGGACGCTGCTGGCGCACTCGGCGGGACGCGCCACGCTCGGCCGGCTGGCCCCGCGCCGCCCGCTGACCGACTACCGCAACCAGCAGGAGGCGGTGCTGGGCGCGCTGGCGTCCGGGTACGCGCTCACCGCCGTCGCCGCGCACGTCCAGTCCCGCCGCACCTCCGCCGAGCCCGCCGCCGGGGACGGGGGGCCCGACACCGCGTGGGCGCCGTGGTCGGCGGTCGACCGCGACCTGGCGCTGCTGAAGGCCGCCGCGACCGCGCAGGCGCAGGAGACGGTGTCGGCGTGCCGGGTGCACAGCGGCGCGCCCGGGTTCGCCGCCGCCGAGCGCCTCAACGCCTACCGGGGCCTGGCGCACGCCTACACCAGCGCCGGCGGCGACAACGAGCTGATCCTCTACGACACCGCCCGCGCGATGGCCGAACTGGACCGCTACGCCCCGCCCGAGCCGGGGGCCGGGCCGCCCGACGGCGGCGACCTGGAATCCCCGCGGGTGTGGCTGTTCCTGGCCCGCGACGCCGAGCGCCGGATGCGCGACCGGCTCGCCGCGCGGGTGCGGGACGCCCGCGGTTCGGGCGAGGACGCGTTCACCGCGTGGAACGCCAACCTGGTGCTGGCCGCGCGGACCGCGGCGGCCTGCGCCGACCGGATCGTCCTGGAGATCTGCGTCTCGGCCCTGGACGCGGGGCCGCCGGCGCTGCGGCCCGTGCTGCGCCTGCACGCCCTGAACCGGCTGGACCGCCGCGCCGCCGACCTGCTGAACGAGGGGGTCGTGCCGCCCGGGATGCTCGACGAGCTGTGGGCGGCGCGGCGGGCGGCGTGCGACGAGCTGGCGCCGCGCGCCGCGGAACTGGCCGCCGCGTTCGGGCTGCCAGCCGCGATCGGCGCGCCCGCCGCGTTCCTCGGCGGCGGGTGAGGACCGCGGCGCCGGGGAAAATCAGCACGCCACGCCGTGAATTTGCCAAGGAGGCGGGGGAACCCGCGTGAGGTGGCTACCGTTCTCGTAAGACAGACGAAACGCGCGCGGGTGATTCGCACCCGCAGAGGCCGATACGGAGGTAGACACAGTGGGAGTCAGTCTGAGCAAGGGCGGCAACGTCTCGCTGACCAAGGAGGCCCCCGGACTGACCGCCGTCGTGGTTGGTCTGGGCTGGGACGTGCGGACCACGACCGGCACCGACTTCGACCTCGACGCCAGCGCCCTGGTGTGCTCGGCGGAGAACAAGGTGCTGTCGGACCAGCACTTCGTGTTCTTCAACAACCTCAAGAGCCCGGACGGGTCGGTCGAGCACACCGGTGACAACCTCACCGGTGAGGGCGAGGGCGACGACGAGCAGATCAAGGTGAGCCTGTCGACCGTCCCGGCCGACGTCGCCAAGATCGTGTTCCCGGTGTCGATCTACGACGCCGACGGCCGGCAGCAGAGCTTCGGGCAGGTCCGCAACGCCTTCATCCGGGTGGTGAACCAGGCCGACAACAGCGAGATCGCACGCTACGACCTGTCGGAGGACGCCTCGACCGAGACCGCGATGGTGTTCGGCGAGCTGTACCGCAACGGCGCGGAGTGGAAGTTCCGCGCGGTGGGCCAGGGGTACGCCTCGGGCCTGTCGGGCATCGCCTCCGACTTCGGCGTCAACGTCTGAGCGTCCGCCGCCACTGCGGGGCGTCCCGGGACCTTCCCGGGGCGCCCCGTTCTCATGCGGCCGGCCCGCCGGCGATGAGCCGGGTCAGCGGGAGCCGCAGCGCCCTTTCGGCGGCGCGGGCGGCGGGGCCGGGGGACAGGCGGGCCGCCAGCCAGCCCCAGATGGCGGGCATCAGGACGCGGAACCGCTCGGGCGCGCAGTGCGTGGCGCCCGCCACCAGCCACACGGCCGTGCCCGGCCGTCCGGCCAGGCCCGTGGTGTCGCCGGGCGGGATGTACTGGTCGCGGGCGCCGTTGACGGCCAGCAGCGGCGCCGCGCGCCCGGCGCGGCCGGGGTCCAGGAGCCCCTGGCCGCGCAGGGAGAAGGCGTCCAGAAGCTCGGCGGCCCGGCCGGGGCCGGGCGGAGCGTCGAGGCCGAGGGCGTTCCCGAGGATGCCGGTCATGCCGTAGGGCAGGTTGAGCACGTCCACCGGTGTCGCCGCGGCGCCGGTGGGGCCGCCGAGGTCGACGGCGGCGTCGACCTCGCCGAGCAGCGCGAGCTTGGCCGCCCAGTGCCCGCCGAAGCTGAGGCCGAGGAACCCGGTCGGCAGCCCGTACTCGCGGCGCAGCTCACCGGCGAGGGCGGCCAGGACGCGGTCGGCGCCGGGCGTCAGCACCAGCTCGGACTCCCCGGTGCCGGGCATGTCGATCGCGGCCACGATGAACCCGGTGGCCAGCGCGGTCGTCACGGCCAGGCGGTGCAGGTCCATCTTCCAGGTGTCGACGCCGCCGGACAGGATCAGCACGCCGCGCGGGCGGCCGAACGGTCGGCGGAACAGGTGCGCGGGCACCGGCGTCGTGGCGTTGCCCGTCCCGTCCCCGGGGTGGGGGACGTGCAGGATCCGGCGGCGGAAGCGGGCGCGGAACCGGGGGGCCGCGTCCAGATACCGCTCCAGCTGCCGCCGGTGGGCGTCGCGGCGGGCCTCGGTGGCCAGGCAGGGGAAGCGGGCGGCGCCCCAGCACAGCGATTCGGCCAGGGGTCCGCGCTCACGACCGGCCCGCTCGGCCTCGGCGGCCCAGACCGGGCCCCAGCCGTCCTCGCCGTCGCCCCACATCTCGCCGATCCGGTCCCTGGCCCGGGCGACCGCGCCGGCGGGGACGCCCAGCGCGGTGAACTGACGGGCGCGCTCGTCGAGGACGGCCTGGGGATCCACGGTGAAGGTGAACATGCCCCTAGAATGTGAGCAATATTCAGTGTCTGGCAACTCGCATTCGGAGGCCCCATCTCCACGCCGCGCAAAAGGCCGCGCCAGCTGCGTTCCCGGGAGACCGTCGAGGCGATCCTGGACGCGGCGGCTCAGCTTTTCGGGCGTCTCGGCTACGCCGGCACCACCACCAACAAGATCGCCGAACGGGCGGGGGTGTCGATCGGGTCGCTGTACCAGTACTTCCCCGACAAGGACGCCGTGCTGTACGCCCTCGGCGAGCGGCACATGCACCACCTGGCCGGGGAGTTCGCGGCGGGGGTGGCGGGCCGGGGCCCAAACCCCCCCCCCGCGGCGGGGGGGGGGGCGGGCCCCGGGGGGGGCGGCGCCCC
>NZ_JBEZGN010000066.1:0-29673 GCF_040650055.1 Spirillospora sp. NPDC048819
GCAGGAACCGCGGTGATCTGCCGGCAGGTGCAGCGCAGGAACGGCCGGCTGACCGCGTGCGCGCCCAAGACGCCGCACAGCAACCGGGTGATCGCGCTGGACCGCACCACCGTGACAGCGTTGCGGGCTCACCGGAGTCGGCAACGGGCCGAGCAGGAGGCGTTCGGCGAGGAGTACCGCGACAGCGGTTATGTGTTCACCAATCTCAACGGTGAGCCGGTGTCGCCGGGGTGGCTGACGCATCAATTCCAGCGGTTGATCGCTGAGCAGGACATGCCGCCGATCCGGTTGCACGATCTGCGGCACGGCGCCGCGACCCTGGCCTTGGCCGCGGGGGTGGAGTTGAAGGTGGTGCAGGAGATGCTGGGGCATTCCAGGATCGTGCTGACCGCCGACACCTACACCAGCGTCCTACCCCAGGTCGCCCACACCGCAGCCGAGAAGACCGCCGCGCTGCTCATGCACGCCGCCGGCATCGTGCCCGGCACCAACCGCCGCCGCGGCAAAGGCCCGACCCGCCGCAAGCGGTGCGTCCCGCGCAACGGACAGGCGCGGCTGCCCCGAAAGCGCACCAGCAGGATGAACGTGCGCACGCGTGCGAGACCCGGGCTAGACCGGCCGCGCAGTCTCCCGCGTGGTAGCGGCTCGCACGCGACGCAGAGCTTCGGCTCCCCACATGAGATTTTCGACCGGGAAAGGACAACCACATACCGTTTCCGCACCCGACGACCGGTCGGTGCGGGATCCAACCTGCCCGAACGACGACCTGAGGAAGAGGAGCCCTTTGCAGGGCTTCTGTGTCTGCATCCTCGTCCCCAGGAGGGCCTCATCCTGGCCCCAGGCATGATCCCCAGCGCGCCCGAAGGAGGGTGTTTTCCCTGGTCAGGGGTGGTGGGTCGCGTGGGACTCGAACCCACAGCCTACGGATTAAAAGTCCGAAATTGTCGTGTCGGAACGGATTTCACAGTGTCATTGTATGCCGAACCGTCCGCATCTCGCCCGATTTCCCTGCTGTCCAATGTTACTGCATGCCGATTCGTTTTAAAACCGCCGAGCCGACAACGAGCCGCCATGGGTCGGTGGTGATCTTGTGGCTTGCTCGGCGGCGGTCTCGCCTGATCTGTACGGACGGAGTTTTCGGTGAGTGCAGGGTTCATGGCCCCGCAGGTCCGCTTCGCTATGTTCGCGCCCTGCAGGTTCGTGCCTCGCAGGCCGGAGTCATGGAGGTCGGTTCCGGGCAGGCGAACTTGGGCCACCGGTGCCAGGCCCACGTCCGTGACGACGGATGGGCCGAGTTGCACTCCCGGACCTCACCCGGTTCAGGAAGCGGATGAGACCATTTATCGTCAAGGAGCAGGCGGGCCTTGTGGCCTCCTCTTCGGTGGGGTGGTCCGCAGGTTCATCAACCCGAAGGTCGTCCCTTGGTAATCCAGCCTGGGACGGCCGGGCGGACAGAAATCTTGAGAAGAGGGTTTGGTTCAGGGTTCGGCGGGTGACTCTTATAGAAAATGAGCCTCCTTGGAGTTCAGTAGCCAGGGAGGCCCTGTTTTGTGGGAAGAGTTCCGCGTGCCGTGAATACCACGCTGGCCTTGGCGGCCACCGTGGGCGCCTATCTGACCGTCGGACCGGTTGCTGCGACGCTCATCGTCGCGGCGGCTGCCGTGCTGGTCTCGCTCATCGCCCACCATCACCATGGTTGCGATCTTTGGTTCCGAGCGTCGTCAGCACGCCGCTCTGGCCGTCCTTCATCTGCTGTTGGACCTGCGACCCGACCGTGAGGTCTGGTCCGAACGATCTGAGCGCAGCCTGCCGCCACCGGACCCACCGGAGCAGTCGTAAATGGGGTCGCCCGAACCGATCACCCTCTCCTGCGTTCGGAGGGTGATCGTCCCACCCCTGGATCCCGGGGCAGGCACCGCCCGCGGCCACCGCGAGGCCCTCGCCGACCAGGCCGCCGCTCTGTCCGCCGCCCGCGGGCCTGCGGGCGGCGGAAAGGCGGAAGGGCACCGCTCCCGAACGCGCGGCCGGCCTGACCACCGAGGCCGGCGCCGCTCTGCGCGCTGACCAATACCGCCCTGCCGTCTCCGCGCACATTGCCCGCCCGCCGCGCCGCCACTGAGCACGCGGGGCGCACCCAGCACGCCGCGCAGAAGCCACCGGCGGCACCGTCCCCGCCGCGGCGGCCGCCGCACGGGCCCGCACCCCATGGCCCCAACAGCGGCGGGAACCTCACGGCGGCTTCTGCCGGTAGCGCACGCCCGACCGCGCCCGGCGGACTGCCTCACCACGCCGCACCCCCGTAACCTGCTCGCACACTCGCCAAGATTGCGGGGTGTGTGGTCCGGCGAGGCCCGGACGGCTGCCCGCCGGGCCCGATGGCCTGGTCGCCGGTATCGCGCAGGAGCGGACGTAGCGGGTGGCATTGGTGACGTCTGCCTTGGTCGAGGTGGTGTTGTCTCGACTGGGGTGTGAGCTGCGGCGGTTGCGTGGGCCGACGGGCAGTCCGGTGACGGTGGCGGAGTGGCTGGGGCGGTGGTTGGCGAACCATCCGGGTGCGGCGTCGACGGTGGCCGGTTTCGCCGATCACGTGGAGCGCTATCTAACCCCGTTGTTGGGTGATCTGCTGGTGGCGGAGGTGTCGGTCGGGCAGGTGGAGCGGATGCTGGCCACGATCGCGCACGACCACGAACAGAGAGGACGGCTGGTTACGGCGGCGACGCTGCACCGGATTCGAGCGACGTTGCGTGCGGCGTTGAATGCCGCGCTGCGGGCGGGGGTGATCGAGGAGAACCCGGCGTCGCTGGTGGTGCTTCAATCGGCGCGGCGGCCGCGTGCGGTGGTGTGGACTGCGGGTCGGGTTGAGCAGTGGCGGCGCCTGGAGGGCGTCCGAGCGTGGCTGTGTGGACGGTCGCGCAGACCGCCCGGTTCCTCAACGGCATCCGGAGCCATCGGCTGTACGCCGTCTACCACCTCATCGTGCTGCGCGGGCTGGAGACGGTGGCTTGTTCCTCTTGGCTGGTCACGACGAGCCGCCCGGTGGGGCGGTGAGGGGGCGTCCGGTGACGGCTCGCCCAAATCCGCACGCTGTGGCCATCGGGGCCCTCCTCTGTCCGCAAGGCCTACCCGTCCGCCCGCGCACCGGCCGGCGAGCACGCCCCCGGCGCCTGCGCAACCTGCCCCTGCATGGTGCCGTGGCCAGCCGGTCGGGCTCGAACTCGTCGCGCTCGCCGCCGACCTGACCGCCTGGGCCCAGATGTTCGCCTTCGGTGATCGCCCCGCCCGCCGCTGGGAGCCCAAGTGGCTGCGCCTGCAGATGCTCTCGGCGCCCTGACCAGCACGAACCGTCTCGTCAACACCAGGAAGGAGACCCGCAGGGCCCGTGGACCCCGCCCACCCGGCGCGACGGTCGGATACCACAGCTGACCTGCCACTGAAGGCACTGCTCGACGAGGGCAACCAGTCAGGCATGGGCCCAACGTGAGCCCATGCTGGCGCGCCCAGCACCGCCACGGCCGTCCTTTGCGCGGTCGGCTCGCAGCTACGGCAAGGCAGTAGTGCTCTGCTTCGCGCCAAATGAAAGATGATCTTGATTGTTGTGAAATTCAAGCTCGACGAGACCCGCCTCGCTGCTGGTCGGGGAGTTTCGTCAGTGGCCCCATAACATTAGGGAGCCCCAGACCGCCCCCGGTCTTCGCGAGCTCTCGTTCGGCTGCAACACCGCCGACACTTGGGCGAGCCAACGAGGCGCTTGGCGCGGTTTCGGTCATCGATGCGGGAGAAGACGTAGCCGCGATGAGCCCAGCCCAAGCCCGCGTGCGAACATCGAGCAGACAGAGGGACGAAGCGGGGCGAACCGGGTGGGGAGGCAAACCGGGGCAATCTCGTGTTTGTCCTGGTCAGAAGTGGTGGGCCGCGTGGGACGGGGGCTGACGGGGGGTACGGATGCCGAGGATGAACGCGGTGATGAAGTGGTGGGTGCAGACCTGCCGCCGCGAACTGCTCGACCGAACGCTGATCTGGAACCAGCGGCACGGGTTCGTCGTGCTCCACGCCCTCCGCGAGTTCGAGACCTTCTACAACGAGCATCGGCCTCACCAGGGCATCGCCAACGCCCGCCCGTTGAAGCCACTGCCTCCACCGATCCGAACCAGACCAGATCGCCCACTTGAACGTCCGAAGAACGCAACGCCTCGACCACTGCAGAGTTCCGTAGATCACGCTCCATTAATCTCTTTCGGTGACCATGGATGATCTGGCGGCACGGGGGTAGGCGGCAGGACCTTGATGCGGATCGGCGAGAAGGCGGAGGCGATGCGGATGTCTGATCCCTGGGGGCGAGGGACCGAAGACCGGCTGCGGGGCTCCGGGGCGAGAGCGCCGGGTACTGCATGGTCGTGCATGTCGAGGGCGAGATCGACCGCTTCACCGCCGATGCGCCGCGCGAGCAGGTGATCTCGGCGGCGGCGGCCGGTCCGCCGCGGATCGTGGTGGACCTGGACCAGGTGAGTTTCTGCGACACCGCCGGGCTGGGCGCGCTGGTCGCGATCTGCAAGGCCGCCCGCACCTGCCACGGCGATCTGATCGTCGCCCGGCCACCAGGAGTGTGCCGCCGGATTCTGGAACGGACCGGCCTGGACCGCCGCATCGACGTCGCTCACACCCTGCGGCGCGCCGTGAACCAGATCGCCCAGGACTGCTCCGCCACCGTCACCAGACCGGCCGGCGCCGGGAAAGGAACCGGGCGTCCAGCCCTGTCGGCCTCCGCGCACGCGGGCGGCCATCTGACCCGGGCAGCATCGCCCCGGCGCCCCGCGGCCTCAACCCGACCGCCCGTTGGCGGCCGCCAGCGCCAACGAAACCGCCGACCGGCGCGAAACATCCAAGGTCAACGCCCCCTTGCACACGGCAGCGTCGGGAGGCCGGGACTGCTACAGCCAAGCCTCCGGTGAGGCGCAGACGATCTCGGGTACGGGCGGTTACGGATACGGGCGATCAGGAGCGTCCCCATTTTTGCCCGCCAGGCCGTCGGCTCGCGGGCCGCGCGCAGGACCGCAAGCTAGCGAAGGAGACGTCGTGCCGAGTGCGGAACAGGACCGGTCGTCCGACGGCGGCCGGCTGCGGCTGGGAGTGGTGGCCGATCCGGGGCTGCCCAGTAAGATTGCCGAAGCGATCGGAGCGCAGCGGCTGGAAGCACTGCTGCCCCAGCGGGTCACCGACACGGTGCAGTGGCACGTGCAGGTGGCCCACGAGGAGTTGCCGCTGGACGAGGACGGCACACTCCCGCTGCTGGATGAGGCCGCCCGGCGCATGCCCGAATCCGAATGGGACCTGCTGGTGTACCTCACCGACCTCCCCCGAGCGCTCGACGGCCCCCCCGTCGTCGCGGACCTGAGCACACGCAACGGGGTGGCGCTGATCAGCCTGCCGGCCATCGGCGGCCTGCGGCTGCGGCGGCATGTGACCGAAACACTGCTGTACCTGGTGCGGCGGATGTACCGGCCCGAAGGCGGCGAGCAGCGCGAGAGCGCCCGGGCGGCGGCCGCCGCCCAGGCCGTCGCCCGCTCCCGCAGGGGACGGCTGCTGCGCCGCCCCGGCGAATGGGCCTCACCGGTACGCGAAGAGCACGCACCGCAAGCCGATATCGACACCTCGCTGGTACTGATCGGGATGCGGGGACGGGCGAGGCTGCTGTTCGGAATGGTGCGCAACAACCGCCCCTGGCGGCTGGTGCCACATCTGGCCAGCGCGACCGCCGCCGCAGCGGCGACCGCGGCGTTCGGCATCTTCTACTCCAGCATCTGGAACATGGCCGATGCCCTGGCACCCGCCCGACTCGCACTGATCACCGTGCTCGCGATCAGCGCCATGGTCGCCTGGCTGCTGTTCTACAACCACCTGTGGGACCCGCCCGCCGGCAGCCGCAACCGCCAGGAAGCCGTGCTGTACAACGCCTCCACACTGCTCACCCTCACCATAGGTGTGAGCTGCATGTACATGCTGCTGTACGTGGCCGCCCTGGGAACGGCGTTCGTCGTCATCGACTCCAGCTACCTCTCCTCCCAGCTCAGCCATCCCGCAGACGCCTTCTCTTACGCCAAGCTGGTGTGGCTGGCGACGTCGATGGGCATCGTCGCCGGCGCCCTGGGCTCAAGCCTGGACACCGAGGAAGCGGTACGGCAGGCCACCTACAGCGCCCGGGAACGTGAACGCCAAGCCCGTCGCCGCTCTCCGGACAAGAAGGGAAACTAGGTCAAGGCAGGCCCATCAGCACGGCGGCCTCGGCCAGCCCGCGCCGTCGCCGTAAGGCCCCGGCATCACCGATCCCCTGGACCTGCAGGTAGTGCCGCCGCGCCCGCTCGCCTTCTGTGGATCGGGGCTCAACGCACGTTGAAAAGGTTCACTCCGGCTACGTTGCTGATTGGTGTGCTGTGCCTTTATGCGGCCGTTTTCGTACTGACGATCGTGCTGGTGCCCGTGGTGCTGACCGGCGACGCATTACGGTCCAGTCCCCCGCGGCGAACCGGTGTCACGCCTGCCCGCTGGGGCCCAGTATATGACCGCGTCGTCCCGGACACTTCCCGGCGAGCAGGGCACAGCCGACGTTGGCGCGGATCCGCGCTGGGAGCGGCCGTATCCACGTGGAAGGCTCTACCTTCGCCGACTGTTTTTTTGGACGGACGAAAGCGGAATTTCCCCGATTATTGCAGTCGGCCAGCATCCCGCCGCCCGCTGGTGGTAGGTCGTGGTGATGGGGAGCCTGCCGATGTATTCGCCGATGCTGGCCGTGCTGGGGGAACTGCCGACCATGGAAGGCTGGGCGGCCGAGTTGAAGTGGGACGGAGTCCGCGCTGTCGCCTATATCCGCGACGAACGGTTGCAGTTGATGTCGCGCAACGATAGGGACATCACCGTCGCCTGGCCCGAACTTGCCCCGCTCGCCGCCACGGTCGACGTGCCGGTGGTGCTGGACGGGGAGATCGTGGCCTTCGGACCGGACGGCAGGCCGTCGTTCAAGGCGCTCGGCCCACGGATGCACCTGCGTCAGCCGCACCGCATCCAGGCCCTGGCCCAGTCCAACCCCGTCTCTTTTATGATCTTCGATGTGCTGCACTGCGGCGATGAGTCGCAGATCGCCCTGCCCTACGCCGAGAGGCGCCGGGTTCTCCAGGGGCTCGGGCTGTACGGGCCGCGATGGAAGACGACCACTTCCCACGACGATGTCGCGAACGTCTTCGCCGAGTCGTCCCGTCTCGGCATGGAGGGTGTGGTCTCCAAGCGTGTCGACTCCCCGTACCGGCCGGGGAGACGGCATCGGGACTGGACCAAGACGAAGAACATCCGGACGCAGGAAGTGGTCGTCGTCGGCTGGAAGCCGGGTGAGGGCCGCCGCACCGACCGGATCGGCGCGCTCCTGCTGGCCGTCAACGATGAGGGTGGACGGCTGAGATACGCCGGTCATGTCGGCACTGGCTTCACTGAGGCGATCCTGGACGACCTCGCCGAGCGCCTCGCACCGTTGCGGCAGGATGACCCGCCGGTTCCCAACGTGCCCCCTCAGCATGCGCGGGACGCCCGCTGGGTGCGGCCGGAGCTGGTCGGTGAGGTCGTCTTCACGGAGTGGACCGGCGATGGCCGACTGCGGCACCCGAGCTGGCGTGGATTCCGCACGGACAAGGAACCGGGCGAAGTCCGCCGCGAATAGGCCGGCGCGCCCGGCCGGTCACTCCGGGTTCTCGTAGCGGACGTTCAGTTCCTCGTTGGCGACGGTGATGTGGATGGTCGCGCCGTCCCGGACGTCCCCCGCGATGAGCGCGCGGCCGAGGCGGGTCTCGACCTCCCGGGCGATGAAGCGGCGGAGCGGGCGGGCGCCGTACACCGGGTCGAAGCCCTGCTCGGCGATCAGCCGCCGGGCGTCCTCATCGATCGACAGGCGCATCTGCCGGTCGGCGAGCCGGGAGCGGAGGTCGTTGAACATCAGGTCCACCACCTGCTCGATCTGTGGCAGCGTGAGCGGCTTGAACAGGACGATGTCGTCGACCCGGTTGAGGAACTCGGGACGGAAATGGCGGCGCAACTCGCCCATCACCCGGTCACGTGCGTCCGGCTCGATGTCACCCTCCGAGGTGACGCCCTGCAGCAGATGCTCCGACCCGATGTTGGACGTCATGATGATGACGGCGTTGCGGAAGTCGACGGTGCGGCCTTGCGCGTCGGTCAGGCGGCCGTCGTCGAGCACCTGGAGCAGCGTGTTGAAGACGTCGCCGTGCGCCTTCTCGATCTCGTCGAACAGCACGACCGAGTAGGGCTTGCGCCGGACGGCCTCGGTGAGCTGGCCCCCCTCCTCGTATCCCACGTAACCGGGGGGCGCGCCGACCAGCCGGCTGACGGTGTGCCGCTCCTGGTATTCGCTCATGTCGATGCGGACCATGTTCTCCTCGGTGTCGAACAGGGCCGCGGCGAGAGTGCGAGCCAGTTCGGTCTTGCCGACGCCGGTGGGGCCGAGGAAGACGAACGAGCCGATGGGGCGGCTCGGGTCCTTGATGCCCGAGCGGGCGCGGATGATGGCGTCGGACACCAGCTGGACGGCCTCGTCCTGCCCGACCACGCGCTCGTGCAGGACCTTGTCGAGCCTGAGCAGCTTGTCTCGCTCGCCTTCCTGCAGACGGCTCAGCGGGATGCCCGTCCAGCGGGACACGATCGCCGCGATCTCCTCCTCGGTCACGACCTCGCGCAGCAGCCGGCCTCCGTTCTGCTTGCTGGCCAGCCGATCCTCCTCGGCGTGCAGCCGCCGCTCCAGCTCGGGCAGCCGGCCGTGCCGCAACTCCGCGGCACGGTTGAGGTCGTAGTCGCGCTCGGCCCGATCGGCCTCCTGCCGAACCTGTTCGATCTCCTGACGAAGCGCCTGCACCTTGAGGAGCGTCTGGCGCTCGGCCTCCCACTGAGCGCGCATGGAGTCGGCCTCGGCGTGCAGCTCGGCCAGTTCGCTCCGGAGTTTCTCCAGGCGGGTCTTGCTCGCCGCGTCCTCCTCCTTGGACAGTGCGGCCTCTTCGATCTCCAGGCGCGTGACGCGGCGGGTGAGCTCGTCCAGTGGCGCGGGCAGGGAGTCGATCTCGGTGCGCAGCATGGCGCACGCTTCGTCGACCAGGTCGATGGCCTTGTCCGGCAGGAACCGGTCGGAGATGTAGCGGTGGCTGAGCGTCACGGCGGCGACCAGGGCGGCGTCCTGGATCTTCACGCCGTGGAAGACCTCGAGGCGTTCGCGCAGGCCGCGCAGGATGGAGATGGTGTCCTCCACGGTGGGTTCGTTCACCGGAACGGGCTGGAAGCGCCGCTCCAGGGCCGCGTCCTTCTCGATGTGCTTGCGGTACTCCTCCACCGTCGTGGCGCCGATCATGTGAAGTTCGCCGCGGGCGAGCATCGGCTTGAGCATGTTGCCTGCGTCCATGGCCCCTTCGGTGGCGCCCGCGCCGACGACGTTGTGGAGTTCGTCGACGAACAGCAGGATCTGGCCCTCGGCCGCCTTGACCTCGTTGAGCACGGCGGTGAGGCGTTCCTCGAACTCGCCCCGGTACTTGGCGCCCGCGACGAGCGAGCCCATGTCCAGATTGAAGATCGTCTTGTCGCGGAGGCCCTCGGGGACGTCGCCGTCGGTGATGCGCCGGGCGAGCCCCTCGACGATGGCGGTCTTGCCGACGCCGGGGTCGCCGATCAGCACCGGGTTGTTCTTGGACTTGCGGGACAGGATCTGGACGACACGGCGGATCTCGGCGTCCCGGCCGATGACGGGGTCGAGTTTTCCTGCCGCGGCGTCTGCGACCAGGTCCCGGCCGTACTTCTCCAGCGCCTCGTAGGCGACCTCGGGCATGGCGGACGTCACCCGCTGGTGGCCGCGGATCCGGGTGAGGGCCTCCAGGAAGGAGTCCCTGGTGATGCCCTGCCGGTCCAGCAGCCGGCCCGCCGCTGTGGCCGAGCCTTCTTCCAGCAGTGCGATGACCAGGTGCTCCACGGAGACATAGTCGTCCTTCAGCCGTTCGGCCTCCTGCTGGGCGATGTCGAGCAGGCGGGAGAGCCGCTGGGTCACCAGCACCTTGCCGGGCTCGGTGCCCGGGCCGCTCACGCTCGGGCGGTGGCCCAGCTCGGCCTCCAGCGCCTCGCGCAACCGTGCCGGATCGGCCTTCGCCTCGCTGAGCAGCCGCGGGATCAGCCCGTCGGCCTGGTCGAGCAGGGCGAGCAGCAGGTGCTCGCCGTCCACTTCGACGTGCCCGAAGCGCAGGGCCTTGGTCTGGGCGTCGTGAAGGGCCTCCTGGGATTTCTGGGTCAGGCGGTTCGGGTCCACGTTCGGCCTCCGGTGTGGTGTTGGGTGCGCAGTTCCCGCTCGAGTTCGGCGATGCGGTCGAGTAGTTCGACCACCAGTCCCAGCGCGGCGTAGTTAAGGCAGAGTCCCGTCCGCAGGCGTTCGAGGCGTGCGTACGCGGCGACTTGTGCGGGCGGGAACCAGAGCCGGCCGGAGGGATCGCGTTCGGGGTCGAGCAGGCCGAGACGCACCAGGCGGCGGGCCAGCTCGGGATGGATTCCGGCGGCGTCGGCGAAGGTGTCGAGATCCATCCGCCGAGGGCGGGCCGGGATGATGGCGTACACCGTGCCGGGTAGCAGATGTTCCATTACGATCTCCTCGGATCGAACGGCGACGCCGAGGCGAGCTCCTCGAACAGTCGGCGTTCCGTTTCGGACGGCTCGGGCGGCACCACGATGCGGGCCTCGGCGAACAGGTCGCCCGGAGTGCCGCGGGGGTTGGGCAGCCCGCGGCCGCGCAGCCGGAGCCGCCGCCCGCTGGACGTGCCGGGGGGCACCTTCACCTTGGCCTCGCCGGCTGGCGTCTGCAGTCCCGCCGTCGTGCCGAGGGCGGCCTCCCACGGAGCGAGCGGGAGGTCGGTGTACACGTCGCGCCCCTCGATGCGGTAGCGGGGATGTGGGGTGATCCGCACCACCAGGTAGAGGTCTCCGGCGGTGTCGCCGGTCCCGCCCTGGCCGGCCAGCCGGATGCGCTGGCCGTCGGTCACACCGGCGGGAACGGTGACCTCGAGGTTCCGTGGGCCCTCCGGACGGTCGAGGGTGATGGTGCGTCTGGTCCCCTGGTACGCCTCCTCGACGCTCACCTCGATCTCGGCCTCCTGGTCGGCGCCGCGTGACGGCGACCAGGAGGACCAGCGGCCGCCGCCGCGCTGGCGGCCGCCGAAGATCCCGCCGAACAGCTCCTCCAGGTCGATGTCCTCGCCGAACCCGCCGGTGTAGACGCCGCCTGTGGTGGCGTAGGGGCCGGCGCGTCCGGCGGCGGCACCCGCCCGGGAGCGCGCCCACATGTCCGGGTCGACGTCCTCCGGAACCCGTCGGAAGTCGGGCCCGAAGGCGTCATAGCGGCGGCGCTGTTCCGGATCGGACAGGATGGCGTAGGCCTCGGAGACGTCCTTGAACTTCTCCTCGGCTCCGGGGTCTTTGTTGATGTCGGGGTGATGGGCACGGGCGAGCTTGCGGTAGGCCCGCTGGATCTCGTTTTGGTCGGCGTCCCGGGAGACCCCGAGCACCTCGTACGGATCTTGGACGGCCATCAGTCACCGGCCTTGGCCGACACCGACACCAGCGCCGGACGCAACTGGTCCTCGTCGTCCCCGTAGCCCGGCTGGTGCACCTCGACCACCGTGCCGGGCGGAACGTCGGGGTCGGTGCGCACGGCGACCGCCGCGTGCCGGGTCGGATCGAACGGGACCCCCAGGTCGTCGCGGCGCGGGTAGCCGAGGTCGCGCAACGTCGCCACGGCCCTGTCCCGGACGCTGCGAACGCCTTCGATGACGCTCGCCGGGTCGGACTCGGCGTGCTGGAGGGCGCGTTCGAGGTCGTCGAGAACCGGCAGCCACGCCGCGGTGACCTCCGCCCGCTGGGCACGGCGCTGCGCCTCCAGTTCACGCGTCATGCGTTTGCGCAGGTTGTCGAGATCGGCGAGCGCGCGCCGCCGCAGATCCTCGAGTTCCTCGACCCGCGCCCTGAGCCGTTCGACCTCGCCGGAATCCCGATCGGCCGCCTCGGCGGCCTTTCCCCGTCCGTGGCCCTGCTCGGGCTGGTCGGCGTGCTCGGGCTGATCGGTCGGCCGGTCCTGGCCGGCCGACTGCCCGGTCTGCTCAGTCCGTCGTGAATTCGGCGTCGATGACATCCTCGTCCGAGCCTTCCGTCGTGGCCCCAGCGGGACGCTCGCCCGCGCCCGCTCCGGTGGCCGCTCCCAAGCCGTGCAGGATCTGCTGGAGTTCGGAGGTGAGCGTGCGCAGCCGGTCCAGCGGCGCCTCCTCCTTGATGGCCTGCCGGGCGTCTTCGATCAGCCCCTCGGCCCGCGCCTTCTCGTGCACGGGCACCGCGTCACCTAGTTCGGCGAGGCGGCGTTCGACCTGGTAGATGGCCGAGTCCAGCTCGTTGCGCGCGTCGACCTGCGCACGCAGCCGGGCGTCCTCCTGCCGGTTCTGCTCCGCATCGGCGATCATGCGCTCGACCTCGCTCTCGTCGAGGTTGGAGCTCTGGCTGATCGTGATGCGCTGTTCTGCGCCGGTGTCCTGGTCACGCGCCGAGACGTTGAGGAGGCCGTTGGCGTCGATGTCGAACGTCACCTCGATCTGCGGCTCGCCGCGCGGCGCGGGGCGGATGTTCTCCAGCCGGAAGCGACCCAGCACCCGGTTGTCGGCGGCTCGTTCCCGTTCACCCTGCAGGACCACGATGTCGACCGCGTTCTGGTTGTCCTCTGCGGTGCTGAACGTCTCGGTGCGGCGGGCGGGGATGGTGGTGTTGCGCTCGATGATCTTGGTCATCACGCCGCCCATGGTCTCCACGCCGAGCGACAGGGGGGTGACGTCGAGCAGCAGGACGTCCTTGACTTCGCCCTTGAGGACGCCGGCCTGGATCGCCGCGCCCAGCGCCACGACCTCGTCGGGATTGACCGACATGTTGGGGTCCTTGCCGCCGGTCAGCCGGCGGACGAGGCTCTGCACGGCGGGGATCCGGGTGGACCCGCCGACCATGATGACCTCATCGATGTCGTCGGCGGTGACCTTGGCATCGCTCATCGCCCGTTCCACCGGGCCGACGCAGCGCTCGATCAGGTCTGCGGTGATCTGCTCGAACGTGGAGCGCATCATCGAGGTGTTGAGGTGCTTCGGGCCACTGGCGTCCGCCGTGACGAACGGCAGGCTGATCTGTGTCTGCGTCACCGTGGACAACTCGACCTTGGCCTTCTCGGCGGCCTCGAACAAACGCTGCAGGGCCTGGGGGTCCGCGCGAAGGTCGATCCCGTTCTCCCGCTGGAACTCGTCGGAGAGGTGATCGACGATCCGGCGGTCGAAGTCGTCGCCGCCGAGATGGCCGTCCCCGGAGGTGGCGCGGACCTCCACCACGTCGTCGCCGATGCTCAGGAGGCTGACGTCGAACGTGCCGCCGCCCAGGTCGAACACCAGCACGGTCTCGTTGGTCTTCTTGTCGAGGCCGTAGGCCAGCGCCGCCGCCGTGGGCTCGTTGATGATGCGCAGGACTTCGAGCCCGGCGATCTTGCCTGCGTCGCTCGTGGCGTGCCGCTGGGCGTCGTTGAAGTAGGCGGGCACGGTGATGACCGCCTCGGTGACCTTCTCCCCGAGCGACTTGCCGGCGTCGTCCGCCAGCTTGCGCAGCACCAGCGCCGAGATCTCCTCCGGCGCGTACTGCTTGCCGCGCACGTCGAAGCGCGCCGTCCCGTCGGGCCCCGCGACCACATCGAAGGAGACCGCGTCCTTCTCGGTCTCGATCTCGTCGTAGCGTCGCCCGACGAAGCGTTTCGCCGAGGTGATGGTGCCCTTCGGGTTCAGGATCGCCTGCCGCCGGGCCAACTGCCCGACCAGCCTCTCTCCCTGTTCGGTGAAGGCCACCACGGACGGTGTCGTCCGTGCGCCTTCCGCGTTGGGGATGACCCGGGGCTCACCGCCCTCGGTCACCGCGATGACCGAGTTGGTGGTGCCGAGGTCTATGCCGACTGCTCTGGCCATCAGGTTCCCTCCGATGGTTCTCACGGGCTGTTCCGGTGAGATGACGTGCACCGTTGCCGGAGATGGCAACGCCTCAATGACCGACGCTGCGTCATCAGGTGGTCGGGCGCATCCACCGACCGTGTAGGTCTGTGCTCGGCGCCTGCCGCGGCGGATCCGTGAACGCGCCGTGAACGGGAGGCGACCGGGCGGGCGAGCACGCAGGTCGGACCCCTGACTGGCCCGGGCGCACGGCCTGGTCGCACGAAGTCGGCCCTACAAGATCTGACGATGTGACGATCCCCTCGGGCGGGAAGGCTGAAGAGGACTCCTTTTCCTCCTTTTCGGCAGGAGACGACACGCGAGGTGGCTGCATGGCTGTGATGGGAATCAGCAGGTTCGAGCGCTTCTTCAGGGCGGCCGCCGGGCTGGACGTCGATAAGAACGATCTGCGGCGCTACCACGAGTTCCTCGACGCCAAGCTGTACGACCTGCTCCTCATCGGACAGGCGAAGGCGAAGGCGAACGGACGCGACATCATCGAGCCGTTCGACCTGCCGATCACAAAGGGCCTGCAGGAGAGCATTCACCGGTTCCGCCGGCTGGACGAGGAGATCGAGGTCGAACCGATCCTGGATCTGCTGGCGAGGCGGCCACCACTGGATCTCGCGGTCAGCGACATCATCGACGAGAAACTCTCCGAGATCGCGGGCGGCCTTACCCACGCACTGTCGCAGGCCTTCCGGATCATGTATCCGGACCGGCGCAACCCGCAGACCCTGCAGTGGCAAGGGGTCCAGCGGATCTTCGATCTGCTCTTGTGACCCGGAATGCCGTTGACCGGCTCTGGCACTTGACCCGCCTTTGCCCGATCTTGGTTTGTGATGACGCAAGAAGGGAATTGCCGGGTTGACGGTCACGTATCGTTCCGGCGCATCCAGGGGACGTTCCCGGTATGGACGGGAGGCCGCCGACGCGGGGCACGACCTTTGGTCGCCAACGGGAACGAGTGAGCATCGACGAGTTGTTGGCGCGCGTTGACGGCCCAAGGGTCATGCTCGTCGAGGGAGAGCCCGGCATCGGGCGGACCCGTTTGCTTGAGGAGGCCGCCCGGACGGCCGTCGGCAGAGGCTTCGCGGTGGTGGCGGACACGGCCCCTGAACTGTGTCGGCCCGCGGCCTTGGAGCTGTTGCTGCCGGTGCTCGACGAGCCCGGCCCGCGATCGCCGACGGCCGGCGGACAGGACCGGTCGGCCGAACGGCTGCAGGCCGCGCTGGAGCAGCGGGCCCGCACCACCCCGCTGCTGGTCGTGCTGGACGATCTTCAATGGGCCGAGCCGGCCACGATCCTCGGTCTGCGGACGCTGCCGATCCGGCTGGCGTCGTCTCCCGTGTGCTGGATACTCGCGCGCCGCACCGGCTCCGGTGGCGCCGAGCTCGATCGGCTGTTCCTTCGGCTGCAGGCGGCCGGCGCGGTCTTGGTCCAGCTCCGCCCGCTGCCGGGTGAGGCCGTCTCCGACCTGGTCACCGCCGCTCTGGGGGCGCGCCCCGATCCCGACCTGCTCGTGCTCGCGGGCGGGGCGGGCGGCAATCCGCTACTGCTTCTCGAGCTGATGAACGGACTGAGCGACGAGGGCGGGGTGGCGATCTCCCACGGTTACGCTCACCTCGTTACGTCCAGGATGCCGGAGCGGGTCCGCCTCGTCATCCAGGAGCGGCTGCATGATCTGGATCCGGCGGCCCGGCGGCTCCTTGAGGTCGCTGCGATGCTGGGGCCCGCGTTCCACCCACTGGTCGCCGCCGACTTGCTGGGCGTCACCCCCGCCGACCTGCTGCCGTCACTGGAGGCGATGCTGGCGACCGGGTTGCTGACCACGCATGAGGACGCTCTTGCGTTCCGGCACGACGTGGTGCGCGAGTCGGTGATCACGGATATACCCGATCCCGTCCGGCAGGCGCTGCACGTACAGATCGGCAGGACGCTGCTGGAGCACGGCGGTCGGGTGAAGGCCGCGGCGGCCCACCTCATGGCGGGGGCCGTCCCAGGCGTCCCGGAGGTCCTCCCAAACCTGGACCGAGCGAGCGCGGAGATGCTCGACACCCACCCGGCGGTCGCCGCCGAGCTGATACGCCGGGCGCTCGATCTCACCGAGCTCGCCGACCCGCAGTGGTTCGCACGCACGATGACGGCGATGCGCACGCTCGTCGCCGCCGGTGACCTGGTGGAAGCCGCGGAACTCGCGGAGGCCGCGCTCGACCACTGCGCGTCCGGCCCGTCCACCGCCGAACTGCTGACCGCGCTGTCCCTGGTCCTGGTGCCGATGGGCGAGGCCGCCAGGGCGTCGGACACGGCCAGGGCCGTGCTGGACATGCCGGATCTGCCGGACGAGGTGCGCGACCGCGCCGATCTCGCCCTCCTGCAAGCCGACACCGGCCTGCCCGAGAGCGCGGGCGTACTGGACCGGGCCAAAGCCTTCGTCAAGGCGGGTGACGCGCCCGGCCAGGGCCTGCTCGCCGGAGCGCTCATCGTCCTCGCGTTGAACGGTTGGGACAAGGGCGAGCTGGACGACGCGCTCGGCCTCGCGCGGATGGGCGTGCGGCAGGCTTCCAACGACGGCGTACGGGATTGCCGACTTCATCCCGGCCTGGTCCTGGCCGCATTGCTGGTGGACGTCAGGCTCATGGACGAGGCACGGCGGACGATGGTGCTCGGAACCGGCGGGGCCGACGGGATCGGCCGGGACGGCTGGGCGGCCGGACCGGCGATCGTGCGATCACGCATCGATCTCGCGGAGGGCCGCCCAGAAGAGGCGATCCGCGAGGCGAGGGCGGCTCTGGAGGCGGCCGACGCGGTCGGCGCGCGCCTGCTGAGCGCCTCCGCCCGGTCCGCGCTGTCCGTCGCGGCACTGCGCTCCGGCGATCTTGAAACGGCCATCGAGCACTCCCGCGGTGAGGAGGACGCGGGCGGCCCGGCACCTGCCCCGTTCGACCTGACCCGAAGCGAGCTGATCCGGGCGCAGGTTACCGAGGCTTGCGACGGGCCGCGGGCCGCCATGACCGCGTTGAGTCGGCTCCTCGACGAACTGGCCGAGCACAGCCGGGCCCTCACCTGCGACCCGACGGCGGCGGCCTGGCTGGTACGGACGGCGGTCGCGGCGGGTGAGGCCGGACCGGCCGAGGAGGTCGTCGCGGCGGCCGACCGGCTCGCCGGGATGAACCCGGGGCTGCCCAGCCTGGCCGCCGCCGCCGAGCACGCTCGCGGGTTGCTGCACGGCGACCCGGGCCTCCTGCGTAACGCCGCCGCCGACCACGCCGACCGATGGGCGTGCGCCTCCGCCTACGAGGACCTCGGCATCCTGCTCGGCGGACCGGACGGTGCGCGCGGCCGGACGATCCAGTGGTTCGACGAGGCCCTGTCCTGCTACGTGGCGGCCGGCGCCGAGCGGGACGCGGCCCGGATCCGGGGGCGCCTACGGCGCATGGGGGAACGCCGCCGGCACTGGAACCGCCGAGACCGGCCCGCGAGCGGCTGGGCCAGCCTCACCGGGGCCGAGCAGCGGATCTCCGGGCTCGTCGCCCAGGGGCTCACCAACCAGAAGATCGCCGATCAGCTGTTCATCAGCGTCCACACCGTCGCATTCCACCTGCGGCAGGTCTTCCGCAAACTCGACGTCCGCTCGCGCGTCGAGCTGGCACGCCAGGTCCTCGAACATTCCGACGACGTTCCCGACGCGCGTTCCAAGGAGCTTGACGACGGCACGGAGGCCGGGTCGCCCCTTGCCCGCCGACCCCCTAGACCGGAATGAGCGGACGCAGATCCCGGGAAATGCTGGACTTGATGTCCTCCCATTCGCCTTCTGTGACGTACTGCCGCAGCGCCTGCAGGACGGTGGAGACCAGCCGCTCCATATCACCGCCGACCTCATGCGGGAAGCCGCCCCGGACGCGCTGGAGGAACTCCTCCTTGTTCATTTTCACCGGCACCCGGCTGGGGTCCCAGCCCTCGTAGTGAACGCCGCGGACCAGCAAAGGCAGCTGGGCGGCCAGATGCGCACATTCGTCCACGGTCAGCCGGTCGCGCAAGGCGTGCAGCACCGCGCGCAACGCGTCATAGGACACGTTCCGCTGTTCCTTTGGCCACCCGTAGGCATGTTCGATCTCCTTCAGCACCCGATTCGTCTTGTCGATGGTCTTGTCGAAGGTCGGGAATCCCGTAGCGCTCATGTCAGCCTGCCTTCCGGATGAGGAGGACCTTCCGTTCCAGAGCGTCGCGCTGGACCGGGTGAGAACGCGTCACCCGGTCAGGGTGATGCCGGAATGGGCCCGGTTCACCCGGCCTGGGCGATGCCCGCTCACCCCCTTGTCCGGACGCTGGTCGATGGCAGCGACCTGCCTTTCAAGGGGGTAAGAAATGACAACTGCCAGCGAAACGGGCACGATCCAGACTCAGATTCCCTCTCGGCTGGATCGCCTGCCCTGGTCGAGGTTCCACTGGAAGATCGTGATCGGCCTCGGCACCGTCTGGATCCTGGACGGGTTGGAGGTCACGATCGTGGGTTCGATCGCCGCCCGGATGACCGAGCCGGGCAGCGGGATCGACATCTCGAGCGGCGACATAGGCACCGCCGCGGCCTTCTACGTCGCCGGCGCATGCCTGGGCGCGCTCTTCTTCGGCCAACTCACCGACCGCTTCGGACGCAAGAAACTGTTCATGCTCACACTGGGGCTGTACCTGGTGGCGACCGTGGCGACCGCGTTCGCGACCGAGGCGTGGTACCTGTTCCTGTTCCGTTTCCTCACCGGCGCCGGTATCGGCGGTGAGTACGCGGCCATCAACTCGGCCATCGACGAGCTGATCCCCGCCCGCAACCGCGGCCAGGTGGACCTCGCCATCAACGGCAGCTACTGGCTGGGCGCGGCCATCGGAAGCCTCGGCAGCGTGCTGCTCCTCAACGATGCCCTGCTGTCGGCGGATCTCGGCTGGCGGCTGGCCTTCGCCATCGGCGGAGTCCTCGGGCTGGGGATCATGCTGGTGCGCCGGAACGTCCCCGAAAGCCCCCGCTGGCTGTTCATCCATGGACGTGCGGATGAGGCGGAACGGATCGTCGACCGGATCGAACGGGAGGTCCGGGCTGAGATGAGGGAGCCGCTGCCGCCCCCGGCGCACAGCATCACCGTGCGCCAGCGCAGGTCGATCAGCTTCGGTGAGATCGCCCGCGTGACGGCCAAGCGCTACCCCAACCGCACCGTGCTCGGGCTCTCGCTGTTCGTCGGGCAGGCGTTCATGTACAACGCCGTCACGTTCGACCTGGGCACGATCCTCAGCGACTTCTTCGACATCGCGTCCGGCACGGTGCCCTACTTCATGGCCGCGTTCGCGCTCGGCAACCTGATGGGGCCGCTGGTGCTCGGACGCCTCTTCGACACCGTCGGACGCAAGCCGATGATCGCCGGCACCTACTTCGGCTCCGCGGCGCTGATCGCGACGACGGCCGCCCTGCTCATGGCGGACATGCTGACCTCGACGACGTTCATCATCCTCGTCGCGCTGAGCTTCTTCGTCGCGTCGGCCGGGGCCAGCTCCGCCTACCTGACGGTCAGCGAGATCTTCCCGATGGAGACCCGCGCCCTCGCCATCGCCCTGTTCTTCGCCGTCGGCACCGCGATCGGCGGGATCACCGGCCCGGCGCTCTTCGGCCAGTTCATCGGCAGCGGCCGGCTGGACCTGGTCGCTCTCGGGTTCTTCATCGGGTGCGGAGCGATGATGCTGGGCGGGTTCGCCGAGCTGATCTTCGGTGTCCGCGCTGAACAGCAGTCCCTGGAGAACATCGCCCGTCCGCTGACCGCGGAGGAGGCCGACGCCGCCACACCGCAGGAGCAGGAGAGCCTCCGGCGGTCCGAACTGAAGCGGGAACTGGCGCCGGAGGACAGGCGCCTGGCCGCCGAACGCGATCGCCGCGCCCGGGAGCGTGCAGCCCGGCGCCGCAAGCGCGAGATGACGGGGCCGCAGCGCTTCCGTCCCGGCCCTGGGGGCTCGCAGACCTACTCGCCAGGAATGATGGGAACCACAGGCACTCCGAGCCGGTCGACGGCGGTCGCCGAGCAGGAACTCGACCGTGAGATCGACGACCTCGCCCACGCGACCGAGGACGGCCCGGTGGAGCGGCGCGACCTGGCGGAGCGGGTCGGCGCCCGAGGCTGGGGCCCCGGCCGGTTCAGGCGCGCCCTGGATGAGGCGACCCGGGAGGGGCGCCTGCGGCGGCTGCCGCGCAACAGGTACGGCCCCGGAGACTCGGGGAGGGACGAGGAATGACGCTCGCCTGCCGCCTTCTCGGCCATCGTCCGCGGTTCACCAGTGAGGGGAACACGCTGGTGTGGACCTGCGACCGGGGATGCGGTGCCGGAGGGTCCAAGGAGTACGAGACGGCCCTGGACGCCGCCCGTTACGCCCGTGCCTTCGACCGGGAGGACCGGGAGGATCTCGGCAGGCGCGCCCCGCTGATCGGGCTGTTCCCGCTCCGCCTGCTCCGGGCCTTCCGCAACCGCCGCCGCAGCGGGCCAGAGGGCGGTCGCGGCGGCGGTCAGAGAAGCTGAGCCTCCCGGGCCTTGCGCACCGCCTCCCGGCGCCGGGAGGCGGTGAGCTTCCGGTAGATGTGGCGCGTGTGCGTCTTCACGGTGTTGACCGAGAGGTGCAGCTCGGCCGCGATCTCCTCGGTCGTCAGGACGCTCTGCAGATACCGCAGCACCGTCAGCTCCCGCTCGGTCAGCGGTGCGACGGGGCCGTCCGTCCGTTCGGCGGCGCATCCGACGATCTCCATGACGAACGGCCAGCAAGCCGTCCCCGAGTCCAGGTGGGCGCTCAGCAGCCGCCGCGCGGCCCGGCCCTCGCGGAGGAACACACCCTTGAACCGCTCATGATCGGCAAGTTGCAGGGTCCTCTCCAGGGTCGTGGACGCGTGCCGGTCATGGCCGAGACGGTCGGCGGCCAACGCTTCCAGCAGGCCCGCTTCCAGGCTGAGCCCCAATTCACCGTTCGGCGCGCCGGCGGCCGTCAGTATCGCCGTGTCCGGATCGCCGTCCTTCAGCTGCATGCGCGCGAGCGCCACCGCCAGCGGCGCCGAGCCGCTCGATGCCCCTGCCTTGTCGGTCAGGAGCCGGGCGGCCGTGCCGGTGTCCCCGAGGCTCGTCCGCAGCGCCGCCTCGGCAGCGGTGAACCGGTGGGCGATGTACGTCGGCGCCGCCCAGCCGGTGAGTTGGTGGCGGGCCTCGCGCAGTACCTCGTCCGCGTGGGAGCGGTATTCGCCCGCCTGAAGCGACCACAGCCGGACGATGCTGATCAGCGCGGCGAGCAGCCGGTCACCGGAACTCTCCGCGAGCTCCAGGTACCGCGCGGCCTCGTTCCCGTCGCCCCACTCGTGGTGCGTGATCGCCAACGCGAGATAGGCGTACCCGCAAACTCCGGGTGCCGCGGTGAAGCCGAGTGAATCCTGAGCGGTCTGCCCCGCGAGATGGAGTTCGCCGAGCAGGGCACGGGCCACGGCGAGCCTGCTGAGGCACACCGCCCGGGCCCGGTCCAGGCCGGCGCGCTCGGCCGCGGCCAGCCCGTCGTCCAGTGCCCTTTCCGCCGTGCGCAGGTCCCCGGTCGCCAGCCGGGCCGTGCCGAGTGCGGAAAGGGCGACGGAACGGGCGCCTTCGCCGTCCTCCCGGTGCGCGAGGAGCCGTGACGCCTGGGAGAACGTCGCGGCGACGTCCCCCGCCGCCACCGACCGTGTCAGGCGGATCGCCGCGGCCTTGTCATCGCCGGCCTCGGCGGCGTGGTCGTCGGCGAGCCGCAGGTAGCGGTCGGTTCCTCGCCGATCACCGAGAATCTGCTGATTCACTGCGCAGGCCAGCGCAAGATCCGGGTTATCGCGAAGCGCCGCTTCCGGCGGCGCGGGGTCGGACGCCCAGAGCGGTGGGTCCGAATCCGACAGAACGAGATCGGGCCAGTGGTCGGCCAGCAGGTCCGTGGCCATCCGCCAGTCCAGGGACAGGAGGGCGTGCTGGAGCGCCTCCTGGGACGAGCCTCGTGCGGCGTACCAGGCGGCCGCGCGCCGATGCAGGTCGGGGACTCGCCGTGGCGCACGCCTGGCCAGCTCACGGCGGAGGAACTCACCGAGAAGACGGTGGCAGCGATACGAAGAGCGCCGGTCACCGGCCGGGTCGAGGAAGGCGCCCGCATCCCACAGTTCGGCCAGGATCCGTTCACCGTCCGATCGGCCGGTGAGGGCGTCCGCCAGGCTGCCGGTGAGCTGTTCCAGCACAGAGCCGCACAGCAGGACCTCCAGATGCCCGCCGTCGAGACCGTCCAGCACTTCCGAGGCGAAATAGCTCGCGATGGTCTCGTGGGCGCCGGTCAGCCCGTCGACGAAGCGCAGCGGATCACAGTGTCCTCGCATGGACAGCCCCGCGAGCCGCAGGCCCGCCGGCCAGCCCTCTGTGCGCTGGAGCAGCATGCGCGTGTATCGGCCAGGCAGTTCCAGGCCCAGTGCGGCCAGCAGTTCGACGGTCTCCGCCATGGTGAACGAAAGCTCCGCGGCCTCCAGCACGGTGACCGCGCCGGCGAGCCGCAAGCGCGCCAGTGGAGGTCCCGGGCCACCGCGCGTCACGATGATCATCCGTAGTGCCCGCCCGGCGTGCTGGACCAGATACTCTAGCCCCTTGAGGACCCGCGGGTCGCGTATCCGATGGAAATCGTCGAGGACGACGCCCACGGGTTCGGCAGATCCGGCCAGCACGGCCGCCAGCCGGGCCAAGAACACTTCATGGGGCGCCTCGTCCGGCGACGGCAGGGCGTCGCCCGCGAATCCTCCCGCAGAGTTCAGCGCCGCCCGCAGATAGGACCAGAACCGGGGGTCGTCCCCGTCTTCGACGCCGAGCCAGCCGACCCGGAGGTCCGTCGCCCTCGTCCACCAGCTCAGCAGCACGGACTTCCCCCAGCCGGGCGGAGCGTTCACCAGCGTCAACGGCCGTCGCAGCCCGGTGTCGAGAACGCGGCCGAGGCGTGGACGCTCCACCAGCCCCGGTGGAGGGGCGGGCACCTCCAGCTTCGAACCCAGCAGTGGTACCTCGGTCACGCCCACCACCCTGCGCGTGCCGCCAGGCGCCTCGTATCCTCAGTACGGGTAGCAGCCGACACTGAGCGCCCTCGAGGTGACCCGGCAGTGGTCACCGGAGAATCAGTTCCGCTTGGACATTTCCCTACCTGCGTGTTCGGCTGGACGGGGCCTCTCCGGGGAAGGCCGCGATCATGGGTCCGGAATCCCTGTTCATCGTCGGCCTGGCCATCACGGCCGTGGTACTGCTCTCCCGGGCCCTGGCCGCGCGTATAGGGGTGCCCGACGCGATCCTTCTCGTCGTACTCGGCGCAGCGGCGGCGTTCCTGCCCGGTATGCCCGAGATCGAGCTGCCACCGGAAGTGGTGCTGCTGGGCTTCCTGCCTCCGCTCGTCTACTACGCCGCCTTCTTCAGCGCCCCGCGCGAGGCGAAGGCGGATGCCGTGCCGATCACGGCGCTCGCGATCGGCCTGACGACGGTGACCACCCTCGCAGTCGCCGCGGTCCTGCGGTGGATCCTGCCCGACCTGGGCTGGGCGGCCGCCATCGCCCTCGGCGCCGCCGTCGCCCCCACCGACCCCGTCGCCGCGATCTCGATCATGAAGCGGCTGAACGCGCCGGGCCGGATCGTGACCATCGTCGAAGGGGAGAACCTCATCAACGACGCCGTCGCGCTCACCGCCTTCGTGCTGGCCGTCGAGGCGCTGACGACGCCCTTCACCGTCGGCCACGGCATCGCGCGGCTGGCCGAGGTCGTCGCCGGCGGTGTGGCGTACGGCCTCGCGGTGGGTTTCATCGCGTCCCGCCTCCGCCGCCGGATCCGCGATCCCGGCAGCCAGATCATCGTGTCCCTGCTGACGCCGTACCTCGCGTTCGTCCCGGCCGAGGAGCTCGGCTTCTCCGGGGTACTCGCCGCCGTCTGCGCGGGCTTCTACCTCGGCACCCGCGGAGAGGGCATGCTCCAGCCGGCGTCCCGGCTGCCCGGGCAGCTGTTCTGGCAGGTGCTGGTCTTCCTCCTGGAGTCGGCGCTGTTCGTGCTGCTCGGCCTTGAGATACGCGTCATCGTGCGCGGGCTGACCGGCGCGGCATGGTCGTCGGCGATCCTCGGCGCGGTGGCGGTCACGGCCGTCATCGTGGCCCTGCGGCTGGCCTGGACGCAGTTCGTCTTCCCGCTCTCCCGGTACCTGCCCGGCCGGCACATCGCCTTCGACCATCTGCCCTGGCGCGACCGGCTCGTGATCGGCTGGAGCGGCATGCGAGGCGCGATCTCACTGGCGATCGTGCTGTCCCTGCCCGTGTCCGCACCGGGCCTGCCGCCGGACCGGCGCGGCGAGCGGCTCTTCGTGATCGGCGCCGTCGTGTTCATCGCCCTGATCGGGTGTGCGACCACGCTGCCCGGCCTGCTGAGACGGCTCGGCCTGGCCGAGTCCGACCAGGTCCGGATCGAGTACCAGGAGGCGCGGAAGGCCGTAGTGGACGCCGCCCTGGCACGGCTCGACGAGCTCATCGAGAACGGCGAGGTCGACGATCGCACCGCCAGGACCTTCCGCCAGCTGTACGAGGATCTCCTGGACCAGATTCGCACCGAGTTCGGCGAGGACCTCGACGAGGAGGTCACCGACGTCCTCGGCCTCCGCCGCGAACTGGTGCGGACGCAGCGCGAGAAGCTGCGCCGGCTCTACTCCAAAGGCAAGATCAGCGCCGAGGTCCTGCGGGCCGTGGACCGATGGCTCGATCTCGAGGACCCCGACATCCGGGAAGTCGGCTGACCGGGAGCCGCACCCTCCCGGACCTGTCAACTCTGAGGATGTGCCGGACCGGCCGGACGGGCAACGTCGCAAATCAGAGAACGTCCAACGAGAGGATCAGACGATGGCACTGCCCAGCATCCGCCGCCCCGGAGACACGATGCTCAACCCGAGGCCACGGGCGTTCGACCCCCTCTACGAGCAGATGGAACAGCTGGTCAACGCGGTTTTCGCCGGTACCGCCACGGAGATGCCCTGGGCGCCCGCGGCGGACGTGAGCGAGACCGACGACGCCTACGTGATCGAGACCGAACTTCCCGGCCTGAAGAAGGACGAGATCGACGTATCGCTGCACGACCGGGAGCTGACCATCACCGGGGAGGTCAAGGAGCAGGAGAGTCGTGGGCTGCGGCACCGCAAGCAGCGGCGCACCGGCCGGTTCGAGTACCGCGTGTACCTGCCCGGTGACATCGATGCCGAGCGGGTCGACGCGAACCTCGGCGACGGCGTGCTCACCGTGACGGTCCCCAAGGCCACGACCGAAAAGGACCGCCACATCGAGGTCAAGGGCTGACCCGTACGGCGCACGCCGCCCACACCCGCGGGAGAGGCCGATGATCGTCCGTTGCGAGCACTGCGGCACGAAGAACCGTGTGCCGGCCGCCGCCGACGGCAGTCCAGTCTGCGGCAATTGTCACCGGCCGCTCCCGTGGATCGCAGACGCCGGAGACGAGGACTTCACCGAGGTTGCCGAACGCTCCTCGGTCCCGGTCATCGTCGACCTGTGGGCGGCCTGGTGCGCGCCGTGCCGCACGGTCAGCCCGGTACTGGAGCGCATCGCCCACGAGATGGCCGGGCGGCTGAAGCTCGTGAAAATCGACATCGACCGGGCGCCGAAGATACAGGAGCGCTTCGCCGTGCGTGCCGTTCCCACGCTGCTGCTGATGCGCGACGGGAAGGTGATCGACCGGAGAGCGGGCGCCGTATTCGCCGGTCCGCTCCGAACGTGGGTGGGGGAAGCCCTTGGAAGAGACACCTGATCTGTACGGCGCCTACCCCCGACTCGACCGGGAGCAGATCGGGCTGGTCGCGGCATACGGAGAACGACGCCCGACCCGCCGCGGCGACGTCCTCTTCTCGGAAGGAGACTGTGACTACGACTTCTTCCTGCTCGTGTCCGGGACGGTGGCGATGCTCGACAAGGGCGAGATCATCCGAATGCACGGACCGGGACGCTTCCTCGGCGAGCTCGGCCTGCTGACCGGTCAGCCCCCGTTCCTCACCGCCCGCGTCGAGGAACCCGGTGAGGTGATCGCGGTGCCGCCACGACGGCTGCGCGAGCTGGCCGGCCGGGAACTCTGGTTCGGCGACCTCGTCCTGCGCGCGTTCCTCATCCGGCGCTCCCTGCTCATTGAGCACGGCGCCGGGCTGCGGATCATCGGCTCGCGCTTCTCTCCCCGCTGCCTGCGACTGCGCGACTTCGCCGCGCGCAACCGACTGCCGCACCGGTGGATCGACGTCGAGGACGACGAGGACGCCGAATCACTGCTCATGGAGCTCGGCGTACCGGCGTCGGAAACACCCGTCGTGATCCTGAACGGTGAGCGGGTGCTGCGCAATCCGGGCGACGACGAACTCCTCCGGCTGCTCGGGCTACCGCCACCGGCACCGGCCCCCTCGGCGCACGACATGCTCGTCATCGGCGCGGGCCCCGCCGGGCTGGCCGCGGCCGTGTACGGCTCCTCGGAGGGGCTGGACACGATGGTCGTCGATGCCATCGCCACCGGAGGGCAGGCCGGGACGTCGTCCAAGATCGAGAACTACCTCGGTTTCCCCGCCGGCATCTCGGGTGCGGAGCTGACCGAACGGGCAGTCATCCAGGCAAGAGAATTCGGGGCCAAACTTCACGTGCCCGGTGCCGCCACGGGGCTGCGGGCGGGCAACGGCCGGTACACCGTCGACCTCGACGGAGGCGGCGAACTGTCCGGCCGCACGGTCGTCATCGCGACCGGCGCCCACTACCGCCGGCTGGACGTCCCGCACCTGGACGACTACGACGGTGCCGGCGTGTACTTCGCGGCCACCCAGGTCGAGGCGCTGCACTGCCGGGACGTGCCGGTGGCCATCGTCGGCGGCGGCAACTCGGCGGGTCAGGCGGCCGTCTTCCTGGCCCGGCACGCCACCCGCGTGTTGCTCTTCGTCCGGGGCGCAGATCTCGGCGAGAACATGTCGCGCTACCTCATCGACCGGATCGAGCACTGCCCCGAGATCGACGTGTTCCTGCACACCGAGATCCGTGAACTGCACGGTCACGATCTCCTGGAGGAAGTCGTCACGAAGAACAACCGGACCGGAGAAGTCCGCCGCTTCAAGGTACGCGCATTGTTCGTCTTCATCGGAGCCGACCCCTGCGTCGCCTGGTTGTCCGGCACGGTCGACCTCGATGACAAGGGATATGTGCGCACCGGCGGCCCACAGGCCCTGCCGCTGGAGACCAACCTCCCCGGCGTGCTGGCCGCGGGTGACGTGCGGAGCGGCTCGGTCAAGCGGGTCGCCTCTGCGGTGGGAGAGGGAGCGATGGCCGTCCGCCTGGCGTTCGAGCGCCTGAATAAATGACCGGCCGTCCGGGGCATGAGATGAGCGGCGACCAGCGGATACGTGCGGCGGCCCGCACTGCCGTCACGCCGGTGCGAGTGCGACTGAAGCGGCTGCGCACACAGCCCACGGCCATCGTGATCGCCCGCCTCACCGTGACAGCGGTTCTTGCATTTCAATTCGCGTCATGGCTGCCCGCTACCAGCCCAAGGCCCGTACTCGCCCCTCTGACCGCACTCCTCGTCGTCCAGGTCACGCTGTACCAGACCATCCACCATGTCTGGCAACGCGTCGTCAGCGTCGTCGTCGGTGTGATGGTCGCAGCACTGCTGTCCAGCCAGCTGGGATTCAGCTGGTGGAGCCTGGGCCTGGCCATCACGGCCGCACTGATCTGCGGATTCGTAATGCGGCTCGGCAACTACATCCTCGAGGTGCCGATCAGCGCCATGCTCATCCTGTCCCTCGAAACCGGCGCCGCGGCCACGGGGCGGATCGTGGAGACCCTCGTCGGCGCGCTCACCGGCCTGGTCGCCGGGATCCTGACCTCGCCCATCAAGATCCAAGCAGCCGAGGAGGCGCTGGAGGACCTCAGCGGCACCATGGCCCGTCACCTCCACGACATCGCCGACGCGGTGGAAAAACGCCCCGAGCCACACACTTTCGACGAATTGCTCTCCCAGGCCCGCTCTCTCACCCGCGAAGTTCAACGCGTGGACGGCGAACTCGTACACGCCGAGGAGAGCATCCGCCTCAACCCGCAGGGCGTCGGAATGCTGCGGTCAATGGTGGCGTTGCGGGAGACCTTGGTCGCACTGGAACACTGCGGAGTCACCATCCGCGGCCTCGCACGCTGCCTCGCCGACCACGCCAACGAACCTGAGCAGTGGCGCGAGGACCCCCTGTCCAAGAGCGAAACCCGCGCCCTGCTGGCCACGACCATGAGACACCTGGCCTCGGCGCTGGGCACCTACGGGCGAATGCGCCGGCAGCAGTTCGCCACAGGAAACACCGACCTCGAGGACCCGCTCGCCTCCCACCTGGACGCCGCGCGGGAAGAGCGCGTCAAGTTGACCGAGATGCTGCGGGCCGACAGCCCCGACTGGCCGCTCCATGGTGAGCTCCTCGTCCACCTGGACCGCCTGAGAAGCGAACTGGAGTCCGGGCGACGAACGCGAGCGGCAAGGCGCCCGAGTCGCCGACTCCACATTCCCAAGCCTTCGCCGCCCGCCACGCTCAGCCCGATCCGGCGGCGAACCGACCTTCGTCGAATACGCTCCTGACCCGCACTCGCCGTCGACAAGTCGTCGAGCGCCCTTCGACAGGGAGCGTCGTTCAGGCCACTGTCGAGCCCAACGAGATCAGTTTGCCGAAGGTGAGCCGTACCGGCTTCTGTGACGAGGTCCAAGGCTGTCGTGCAGGAGTGGACGTAGCGGGTGGCGTTGTTTCGCCTGGGGTGGTCCGGTGGAGCGCACGATGGTCGGATGGGACGTGTTCGAGGTGCTGGTGGCGTGTACCGCCGGTGTGGGTGTGAAGATCGGGTTTCGGGCCGGGCGGTGGGTGGCAGATGCCCCCGGCTGGCGATGGAGCGGAGCCACGGGAGCTGGTATCTGCGGCTGGAACTGGGAAGCGGTCCGGGCGGGATCCGTCGGCGGGTTCGGCGGGGCGGGTTCCTCACCCGGAAGGCGGCTGAGGAGGAGTTGCGTCGGTTGCGTGGGCCGGCGGGCAGTGCGTTGACGGTGGCGGAGTGGCTGGGGCGGTGGTTGGCGAACCATCCGGGTGCGGCGTCGACGGTGGCCGGTTACGCCGATCACGTGGAGCGTTATCTGGAGCCGTTGCTGGGTGATCTGCTGGTGGCGGAGGTGTCGGTCGGGCAGGTGGAGCGGATGCTGGCCACGATCGCGCACGACCACGAACAGAGGGGGCGGCCGGTTACGGCGGCGACGCTGCACCGGATTCGGGCGACGTTGCGTGCGGCGATGAATGCTGCGCTGCGGGCGGGGTTGATCGAGGAGAACCCGGCGTCGCTGGTGGTGCTTCCATCGGCGCGGCGGCCGCGTGCGGTGGTGTGGACTGCGGGTCGGGTCGAGCAGTGGCGGCGGACGGGGGAGCGCCCGAGCGTGGCGGTGTGGACGGTCGCGCAGACCGCGCAGTTCCTCAACGGCATCCGAAGCCATCGGCTGTACGCCGCCTACCACCTCATCGCGCT
>NZ_JBEZGN010000067.1:0-24809 GCF_040650055.1 Spirillospora sp. NPDC048819
GTCCGGATGAATTACGGATCGCTCTACACCGTTGTCGACGCGCTGGCCCGCGCCGGTTTCATCGAGCCCCACAAGCGCATCGCCAAGATCCGCGAATGGGCCGCCAAACGCCGCCACTGACGCCCGCCCGCGCCGGCCCGTGACCGGCCGACCGCCCGGGTGGCGGGGCCAAGCCGACGGCGCACTGTGCGGGGCGTACAGGTCGGCCTCGGCCGCCGCAGCGTCAGCGTGGCCAACTCATACGGCATGCGCGGCGCGCCCGATCAGGGGCGTGGGCGCCGGACAAGGAGACGCTGACACGGGCGGCCAGACCCATCGGGATCCACGACGCCCGTAGGGGGTTTCTAGACCTGTACACCGAGGCGATCTTCTACCAGCTGTAGATGGCCTTCGTCACCAATGCACAGACCTCCAGCAGATCCACATCTGGGCGCTGCGGCGCAACCGCCCAGACCCTCGACGGAATCCCCACCTGACGCCTGCGCGTCGAACCTCGGCTCACCCCTCGATGGCGAGCCGCCGCTTTCGAGTCCGCCCGCTGCGAGCAAACACCCGCATCGACGACCGCCGAGGCAAGACGCGCCCCGGCGGCAATCGCGACCGCCGCCAGGTTTCCCGTCAAGAGAGGTCGAGGCGCCCGCTCTTCACAGTGTCGAGGAAGACACTCCAGGCGCCAGTTCCGAAGCCCAATACCGGTCCATCCGGATCCTTGGAGTCCCGCGCCAGAACCACTGTCTCCTCAGCAGCGACCTCAACACAGTGACCTTCTTGGCCACTGCGGCTACTCGGACTCCAAATGTCCGCGACCTCGTCACAGCTGCCTTGTCGGGTGCTGTGACTGCTCGTGCGCCAAGTACCGACCTCGATGCAGTGGCCCTCCTCCGCGCTGTAGCCGCTCTTGCGCCACTGTATGAATGAGTGCTTCACGATCATCCTGCACTCCTGTCCGGTTGGGGGTTATGAGAGATCGTCAGCCACCTCAGCGATCAGCGCAAGGGACTCGTCGGGGCTGAGTGCCCGAGAGCGAAGGTGATCGAAGAGGTCGGCATATACGTCGACGTCGGAGGGGTCCTCCAGATAGACGCTTCCCAGGCGGTACTGGATGTACACGATGTCGGGGTCGGCCGGCTCAGGGAAGCGTAGGAGCGTGCAGGCTCCGTCCATGGACGGGTGGGCCCCCACAGAGAAGGGCAAGACCACGAGATTGACGTGGTGGAGCCGGGACATCTCGATGAGGTGATGGAGCTGCTTCCTCATGCTGTTGCGTCCGCCAACCTGCCTCCGGATGACTGCCTCATTGAGGACCGCCCACACCTTGAGGGGGTCCTTGCTGGCAAGACGCTCCTGCCGCTTGAGGCGCAACGCAACTCGGCGCTCGATCTCTTTCTCTGACCATGTCCGAAGACTGGCGTGGAACAAAGCCTTGATGTAATCCTCCGTCTGTAGGAGGCCAGGTATGAACTCAGAGGCGTAGTCCGATATCTCTGCAGCTTCTTCTTCCAGGCCGACGTAGACCTCGAACCACTCGGGGATGGAGCCGGAGTACTGGTGCCACCAGCCGCGTTGGCGGCTCTGGCGCGCGAGGGTGACGAGGACGTCGGTGCGCTCGTCGTCCAGGCCGTAGAACTTGCAGAGCGCCATAATGTCGGCGACCTTCGGCGCGTGGACGGCGGCCTCGATGCGGCTGACCGTGGCGGGGGCGATGTCCGCGAACTTGGCTGCCGCTTCGCGGGTCTTTCCCGACTCTCTCCGCAGTCTCCGCATTTCAGACGCGAGTCGTCGCCTGCGGACCGTGGGGCTTGTCCGACTTGCCACGTTCGTACCTCCGCTAGGTATATGCCCATCGAGCGGACCATGATTCTTTGAGCGAGTTCACTTTTCTGGGTTTACAAACTCACGTCGTCCGCTCCATGCTCTGACCGTAGCGAAAATCACGCACGGTGTATGGGTGATCACGGAAGAAAGCTGAGTGAATCGTGGTCGTCTTCGTGCCTGGAGAAGGGGCGTCCGACGATGTCAGCGGATCAGCGGCCGCACGCGGTGCGGTTCAGCCTCCTGGCTGATCTGTCATACAAGCTGGGGGAACGTCAGCAATGCACCTCTATGCTCGTCCATCCGTCGCGCGGTGAGGCCGTGCTGTGGGTTCCGGAGCGGGCGTGGCCGCGCAAATGGCTCGGGGTCGCGGCAGTCGACCATCGCGGGCGGTGGCTCTACGCCTTCGGCGGGCAGTGGTGCATGGCCGGGGACGTCGCGGAGACCGCCGCGCGGGTGGCGTGGGCGGTGCGGGCCCGATGAAGCACCTGGGAACGTGCGTCATTCCGTCCGCCCCGAGGAACGTCGTGAACGGGCGGCGGTGGTTGCTGGGGCGACTCGAACCGCTGCTCGGGGCGGAGCACAGCGCCTGCGACGACAGCGTCCTGCTGCTCTCGGAGACGCTCACCAATGCGATCGTCCACGGCGAAGGGCACCTCGTGGAGGTGGACGCCTACGTGGACACGGCCAACATCCGGATCGAGGTCACCGACGAGGGCGGCAGCACCGTCCCGCATCACCGGGACGACCCACACGGCGAACACGGACGCGGCCTGCCCATCCTGTCGATGCTCGCCAAGTCGTGGGGCTTCGAGCAACTCGACGACGGCCGGCTGCGCGTCTGGTTCGAGGTCCCGCACACCGCGCCCCCCGACACTCGCGACGCCGAGCCGGAGGACGCTCCGAACCCGCCGCGTCCCCGCGACGGCACCCACGAGGAGTCCACCCTCGCAGCGAACACGTCCGCTCACTCTGGCGACCGGTGACCGCTTCCCCGTCACGGCTGTTCAGTCTGGGGCGGGACGTGTCCGCCAGTGGTCTAGGGCGATGACGGCGAGGCCCGCCAATAGCAGCAGGACGGTGTAGAGCCAGAGGTGGCCGGGCTCGCGGAACAGTTCCGCGTTCGGTCCCCGTCTGCCGGTGCCCTGCCAGTCGGCGAGCAGACCGCAGGCACCGATCACAATCGCGAACATCAGCGGGCCCAGGACGGCCACGGAAAGGCCGTCCTGGGTCAGCCACACGCCGAGCGACGCGATCGCGACGGTGACGGTGGCGGCGAGGAGGGTGAGCATGACGACCGTCATGCCGTCCGGACGGATCAGCATGGTCACGGCGAGTGTCAAGGCGCAGGCGGCGCATCCGGTGAAAGCCGCCCAGTGGCGCCAGGACGGGAACGCGGCGGCAACCCCCGCCACCACGCCGAGCGCCACCATTAACCACATGCGGACGGGACGTCCGTCCACCGACTGGATCAGGGCGCTCGCCGGGCCGGAGATCCCTACGACGATCGCCGACGCAAGGACGGTACCGATCGCCGCGCGGAGCCCTGCCAGGGCCGCCGCCGCCAGGCCCACCGCCAGCAGCAGCCAGCATGCGGTGACGCTGAACCCGCCCTTGACCGTGTCCAGGTGGGCGACCGGGACGAACCCCAGGGTCGCCGCCGCGCCAGCGGACGCCGTGCGGGCCCCCATCCGGGGCTCGGCGCCGGACGGCCCGGCCAGTTCAGGGCGTCCGTCATAGCGGTGGTGAAGGGCCAGGGCCAGAAGTGCCCCACCGATCGCGGTGGCCAGTAGCGCGAAATGGAGCATGACCTGGACGGCCTCTGCGAAGTCCAACGGGAAACCGCCGGGCTGCACGATTGCGATGTGCGCGATCCACACATCGGTGGACGCGCCGAAGACCTGAGTGCCCACTCCCGCCCCGATCAGCACCGCTCCTGCGCCCGGCGCGCCGATATGGACCAGCCGGGCCCCGGCGGCCAGCGTCCCCAGCAGCACCAACTGCGCCCCGGCTGTGACCGAACCGAAGTAGAACCAGGCCGCATCGCTGAACAACTCGTTCCGGGCCACGACGTACACGAACTCGGTGGGGATCGCCAGAGCCACGCCTACGACCAGCAGCCAAGGCCAACTCCGCCGCACCGACCACCACAGCGCCACAAGCCCGGCGCCCGTCACCACCGCGACGACCACGGCCTGCCCGGAGGACACCACGCCCGGGTTGATGCGGAGCACGTCCGCGAATCCGGCCGCACGCCCGACGTCACCCCTGGGCCGCGCCGAATTGGCGACCGCCCCGAGCGTCCCGACTGCGCACAGCAGAACCGCGCCGATCACCCAGGGACGGCTCGGCTCGAACTCCTTATTCGTCCGCGATGCCGTGGTCTCCATGCTGCTCTCCAGCGGTCGTGACCGCAGAACTGTGAGCGGATGTCAGGGGCTCGTGATCGTCTGGACAGGAGTCACATGAAGGTTCGCATAGACCGGCATCGGGTCACCGACCTTGATCATCGTTGGATCGCAGCCGCTCGCGGCCGTGACCTCCAGATTGCCACCGGAAAGGGTGAGCAGGGCGGAGCCGTTGCTGTAGAAAGCATAGATGGCTCCCGGCGCGTTAGCCGGTCCCGTCACGGTCGCGCTGCACACGAAGCCGAACTGCAGCCACAGGCTCACATCGCTGACGTTGCCGTCGGTCACGCCGTTCTGATGGCTCACGGCATTGAACGACCAGGGGAGGTTTCCGGGGGAGACGGATCCGGAGTTCGACCCATCACTGCACGAGCCCGAGACGCTTATGGACGAGATTGAGAGCAGCCCGTTGGGAGGCAGGCCGCTTCCCGAGTTGAACGACCCCGAGAGTCCCCATCTCGGGCAGGAGACAGGGCCGAACGAGATCGGGCCGTAGAGGGTCGCTGGCCCGCCGGGCGTCACCGTCCATGTCGTGGCCGCCGCCGTAGCGGCGTTCACCGGGAGCAGCGCGGACACGGAGGCGACCGCCAATGCGACCGCTCCGAGCACTCCTCGTCTTGCGGAAAGTCCTCGCATGGCATGTCCATTACGAATCAATGTGACTGAGAAGCAGGTGGCCGTGCCCGCGGTGTCGCCGCAGGGCACGGCCGGTTGACCATGCTCGGGATCAGAGCTGGCTGTACTGCTTCGTCACGATGTACTCGTTCTGGATCATGGTGTTGGTCCCGGCCGGCGAGGGGAATCCGCCGATCTGGTTGACGATCCAGTTGAGGCCGCCGAGGTCGAACCCGCAGCCGTCTGCGCCGGGCACCGAGAACGCGTTGCCGACGTGCTGGGCCTGCAGCACCACCGGCAGCGGGTTATCCCGCGCGGTCGAGACGTTCTCTCCCGTGATGGGCGTGTTGGGGGCCGGCGGGTTGGTGGTGCCGGTGGTGAGGCTGAGCGAGATCGGGTTGTCGTTGCTGCCGACCCGGCAGTGGTTCCCGAGCAGCGGGTTGATGAGCCGGACCTTCAGCCCGATGTTGATGCGGAAGGTGCTGCTGGTCGGAATCTCGAAGCCGCCGGCGTACTCGACCTGGGCGTACACGGCCGACAGGAATGGGTCACCGAACAGGCCGGGCTGGACGAGCATCTTCTCCGCGTCGAGCGCACCGAAGATGGTCTTGCTCTCGAAGGTGTCGGTGTTGAAGGTTTCCGCCCAGGTGATCCTGATGGGCTCCTCGATCTGCTGGTCGAAGTTGCCGATCTTGAAGGTGCCGCTGGTGACCACTGCTACCCAGCAGTGTGAGAAGAACGGCGACGCACCCTCAGGGAGGGTCGGGCAATCGGAGAACTCGAAGCTCTCCGGGATCGGGTCGGGGTTGGCCGCCGCAGCGGGCGAGGCCAGGCCGAAGGTGAGCAGGGCGGCGCCGACCACGGCGGGTAGCGCGAGCCGGGAACTGCGTCTCCGGAGACGAGTGAACTTCACCAGTCTGTCCTTTCTTCTTACCGGGATACGCGGACACAGAGCGCCGGACAGTCACAGCGTGATCCCAGCCGACGCGGAACCGTGAAACGGACCCTCAATGAGAACGATCCTTGATTCCCAATCGGAGAGTAATACCGAAACAATGCCTCTTCAATACGCTGCACCGTGCAAATATGAAGATCTTTTCGCCTTGTTAGCGAATGTCAGAATGGGCACCTTGAGGGCGGTCGATATTGTCACTGACCGCATATCCAGGGGTGCGCTCGACCCTCATCCCACCCTCGCCCGGCCCTGACTCCAGCGCATAGCGGGGAGCGGGGCGGAGCTGCCGTACTCGCCGCAGGCCGGTTACGGCCTGCGGCGAGCCGGCCTGGCCCCATCGTCTCCCGGGGTGGTGCGGGCAACGGTGCGACCGGTCCATCACGCCAGAACGAGGAGTTCATGGCGACCGTAACTTCGGTCAGGGCAAACTGATCCGCTGAGCCGGATGGAACGCAAAATCACCCTCGAAGTGCGAGTTGAAGACGTTCTCGAACTCCGTGAACCCCGGAAGCCTACACGTTGACTTCACCGATGGCTTCAACGTATGTCCATTCATGGAGAAGGTCCCGTTGTCATAGATCCCGACGATCTTCCCAGGACGTTCGTTGGAGACTCTGGGAGGGAAGGGGAAGATACGTGTCAGCTCGTCGGATATCCGTAGCGTACACGTCTTGTCGTCGTCGAGGTTCACGACCGCGTTAAGCAGCACCCCGTTGATGTTCATCACCGGTTTGCCGCTTAGATCAGTGGTCATGTTCATCCACAACGGACCGTCCTGGGTGACTTCGCCCCCGTTTCCTACCTGATAGACGATGCCATCCGACGTCTCGACCTCGCACCCGTCGAGGGACATGTCGCCCTTGGCCAGCCTGAAGCGAGACTGCCAGCGCCCTTGTTCCATATCGAGCCGCATGGTCGCCGACTCGCACCTGAACTGGGAGCGCTTCCCGTTGTTGTCCTTGGTAAGAACGAACGGTTCCGCGACCGCAGTGACAGCCCCGCCCGGATCCACGCTAAAGGTGTGCGGAAGTGGGCCTGCATCATTCACGCAATGGTCGCCCGTGATGATACCGCACCAAACCCCTGATTCCAGATTCGCATAATTGCCCGCCCCGGAGACACTCGCGGTAAGGATCGGACTGAGGTCTTCGGTCACTCCACAACCAGAGAAGGGGGGGATCTTGAAATCCTCGGCGATAAGCGTCTGCCCCTCGGTGAATTGAGTTGTCCCAGTTCTCAGATTCCCCATGAAGCCATTAGCGGAAAGCAGGGTCCGACCTGTCGTGCACTCATCACCGAGATCGAGGGGCACCCCATTTACCTCAGCCTGGCCCGCTTTGATTTTAATATACGCGCTGGCTCGGATCTCTTGTCTTTCGACAGACAGCCCCGGCGGATCCAATCCCTCCGCAACTCGCTGGATAATTCGAAGATTGCCCGTGATCGGGTCAGTCTCTCCGGCCCCCGGAGCACCGACCTGAACAGTTCTCGCCACCGCGCGTGTCGGCATGAAACCGAAACCCAGCATCGTGGCGGGAGTCGGGTAGGTGTGGTTGACGAAGTATCCGTGATAATCTGCCCAGTTCGGCCCAAATACGCCGTTGCCACCATAAACTGCGGTCAGCGCCCGCGCATTGTTCTCAACAGCGACAGGGACGGCGTGCCCAGTCTTCTTGATATTGAAGAATCCCGTGGCCTTGATGCAGTACATCGTCCCTACATCGTAGGTGGGTGGGTATAGTACGCTCGGAATTGGCGGGGATTCATAGATCTCCGCCAGTTTGGAATCGTCACTGACGGCGTACCGTGGATCTTCACCCCGACCTGGGATTACCTTGCACAATCCCTCCTGGGTGGCGGCGGCTTGACGGGGTGACACGCTGGACGCGCCGGGCACCGTGACCTCGCTCCCACGTTTCACCCGTACGGTCCCGAGCACCGTCTCCTTCTCCGCCACGCAATGCAGCGCCAGTTCCGCAGCGTCCTTCCCCGTCGTCGTGTCACCCGGCACCAGCGACAGGTCCACCGTCCCGGCAGACCATGAGAGCCCGCCCGGCGATTCGGGGACCACCGGCGGCGCTACCCCACTGCCGGTCAAGTGCACGACTCCGTCACCCCGCGGCGGTGCGGCCGCCAGAGCGAAGGCCGGCCATCCACCGCGCCGATCGCCGCCCTGCTCGCGGACGGCGACCTGAATCTCCGCGACCCCCCCGAGCGCGGGGGAAGTCGCGGACAATGGGGTAACGCCCGTCACCGGCGATGTCGATGCCCCGCCGGGGGAAGTCGCCGAAACTTCCTTCACCAGCTCGGGAGAGAGACCGACGTCGATCTTGATGGTGCCCAGCTGGATCGGTTGGCCGACAGTCCCGGACGATGGGGCGCTCGTTTCGATCCGCAACGCCACTTCGTGCGTTCCGGACTTACCGGAGCAAACGAGCCCCATGTCGGAACCGATGTCCGCGATCGCCGGCGGGACGGCGACCAACGCGCCACCACCCACGGTAAGGCCCACTACCGCTGCGATCCGCGCGGCGCCTCGGAACACCTGGTGCATTTCACATCCTTGATCTACGGGGAACCGCACCCGGGCGGTGAGCGCCCGGGTGCGGCTTCGTTCAGAGCCGTGCCGTCACCTCATGGCACTAGCTGACAGTCGGCCCCTCGTTAAGGGTGGAGTTGACCCCCCTCAGGTCGACCTTGCCGGAGAGCGCGGCTCCGTGGCCGTCATCGACTAGGTTTGCGGGGCACTGTGGGTGGGTGACGTTGGCCGCCGTGAGGTTGTTGACGGCCCCGAAGGGCAGGGTGAGCTCACTGGGGTCTCCCGGGTTCGCCGGGTTGGTGTGCGTACCTTCGATGAATCCGTCCGTGCCGCTCGGGCCCTGGAAGTCTGCCTCGCACGCGAGGCCGTTGACCAGGACGTGGACGCTGACGCCGACCAGCTTGCCGGGGGTGACTCCCCCAGACACCGCGCCCGTGGCGTCGAGGCGCCACGGCAGGTTCTGCGCCGTCACCGTGGCCGTCTGGCCATTGACCGTGCAGTTGTTGAAGTCCACGGCTGTCACCAGGCCGAGGCCGGTCCCGGACAGGCCGGTGCCGACGTTCACTTCGCCGTCGGCCACCAGGGCATTTGTCGTGCCGACATCGACGCACTCCAGCACCGCGCCGGTGGTCGTGTTGAAAGCCACGACCTTGCCGTCGTTCTTTCCCGTGAGGGGCTCATTGGGGGAGGGCGGGGTCACGCCGGGGAGCGAGACGGTGTATGTGAGCGGCGCCGCCGAGGCGGGGACCGCGATGAAGGCTGCGGCGGCGGCCGCGGCCGCGGTAGCGGTCATGGCCTTTCGGGTGATCTTTCGCATGTCAGTTCTGTTCCCTTCAGGGGGTGATTTCTTCTACTCGTAGGGACACCGACCGCGTTCTACAGAACGAACTCCTCCGGGTTGACGGGAGCAGAACCCCGGAAGCCGAACTTCTTCAGCTTCACCGCAAGACCACCCAGTCCTGCCGTACTCTTCTTAGAAGGTACTTGCCAGTAGCGTACTTCTCAAGAGCCGCGTAGACATTTTTTCACCCTTATCGAAGTTGCCACAATCGATTGTAAATCACTTAGCATTCGATCACTATTCATTATCACCGGCTTACAATCATCTCACCAGATCGACTGCCGGCACCGACAGCACATCCGTCCGTCATGTCATGCGATGTGATGTGATGATCTAGGAGACCTCGTACTGGGCCTTAAGCCTAAGGGCGTCGCCCACGTTGAACAGGGAGGAGGGACACATTGCAGTGGCACTCGACACCACAAGGTCATTGTCATCCAGGTCCAGGATGTTCGGAGTGCCGCTCGTGTAAATGCCTGAGATATCTCCGGGTGCACTGATCGTTACGGTGCACCCTATGGAGGGCACGTCCAGGACGAGTGCAAACCCAGTCAACTGGTCCAGGGGGTTGCCGGCGATGAAGTCCCACGGCAGGCTAATGGCAGTCACATTGACGGGAAACGACCCGGTGACCACGCACGACGAGAAGGATGCGCTGGTGATCACGAGGAGGGACCCAGGGGGGCTCGGCGCGTCACCGGCGAGGCTTGATGAGGAGCAGGCCAGGAGGGACCCGGTCATCGCGTCGTAAGCCACGACGGCCTGGGTGTTCGACCCTGTGAAGGGTGTGGCGAATGCCGGTACGGCGGTGAGCGCGATGATGGTGGCCGTGGCCGCGATGGCGGTCATGACCCTCTGAGCGAGGCTTCGCATGTCGGTGCTCCTCCATTCCGTATCCGACCCCGGTGCGGTCAGGCGCCAAGGGTGTCGATGGTGGTGATCTTCCATTTGCCGTCGGTGTGGATTGCGTCGACGGCGAAGACGGCCGCAGAGTAGCTCGTCTCGTTCTTGTCGGTTCGCGTGTTGCGCTGGTCGGCGAAGACGAGAAGGCGGGCGCGGTCGCCGGTCAGTGACTTCACCGCCGAATCGGTGACCGTTGTGGTGAGGACCTGCTTCTGCTCCGGCGCCTGCTTGCGAACCAGCGCGAAAAGCTGGTTGTACTGCTGGACGGCCTTACCGGTAAGGAGTTCCTGGGCGGCCTTCTCCGTTTTGGCGACGTCGGCGTAGTTGTAGGAGAACACCGTGTTAACCGCCGTGGTGATCTGGCCTCTGACCTCACTGGTGCGGGCGTTGTCGCTCAGGGCGGCGTTCTCCGCGGAGGCCGCGCCGGTGAGGCTGCTTTCCTGGTCGGCCGACCATGCGGCCACACCGCCCAGCGCCATTGTCAGCGCACCGAGGAGAACGACCAGGCGGATGCGCGCGGTGCTCGGGAATGCCCGGCCGATGGTGCTGATCGCTGCCATTCGTTTCTCCTCCCCCGTCAGGGCGTTCCGGTCGGAGCCTGGCCGAGCGCCGACAGCTTCCAGCCCGACGAGGTCTTGGTGAGCTGGCCGGCGAAACGCCGGATGTTGTCGGAGGATTTGCCTTCGGCGCCGGTGATGGTGATGCGGACGGCGGCGATGACCGCCGCCTTTCCGGAGCGGGTGTCGAGTTCGGTGAGGCCGGATTCGAGGATCTTCGCGGAGCTCGTCGTCTCGGCCTTCTTCACCTCGGCCTCCAGGCGCGAACGGCCCTTGACGATCTCGTCGTACAGCTTGGCCGTCGTCGAGTCCTGCCAGACCTTCAGGCCGGCGTCCACGTTGCGGTGGTCGAGGGTGTTGAGGTTGACGATCGCCTGGTCGGCGGCGGCGAGAACCCTGTCGCGTTCGGCGGCGTAGGCCAGGTCGTCGTTACCCGCGGCCGTGTTGTACGACCAGCCGAACCACGCGGCGGCGGCCGCCGCGATCAGCGTCACGAGCGAGGCCACCCGGATCAGGGGGTCCTTGGAAAGACGGCGCGGCGCGGGCTCGTCTTCCTTCTTGGACGCCTCGGGGTCGTTCGCGTCTTCGGACGCCTCGACCTCGTCCGGCTCCTCTGGCTCAGGGGGCGGTGCGGCGTCGTCGGCGGGCTCGGGGGCCTCGGCCTCGGGCTCCTCCGCCTTCGGATCGGCGGTCTTGATCTTGGTCACCGTGATTCCACCCCTTTCCTTCAGGCGGCCCGGAGGTCGCTGATGCGCCAGCCGTTGTCATTGCGGGCCGTGACGATGAGCTGGGCCGCGACCGGCGGGCCGGTCCGCTTGCCGTCACGGGTGGTCGCCTGGTCGAGCATGACCAGCAGGACCGCCGTTCCGTCGGTGAGCTTGATAAGCCCGGCCTTGGCGACTTTCGTGGTGAGGGAGAGCTTCATGACCGGCGCGTTCTTCTTCACCAGGCCGAACAGCTTGTTGTACTCGCCGGTGGCGTCGCCGGTGAGCACCTCCTTCGCGGCCCGTTCGGTGGCCGCCGGGTCGGTGTAGACGTAGGTGAAGATTCGCGCGATCTTCGCGGAGACGTCCGCGACGACCTTTTCGGTGGCGGCCTTGTCGAGGAGCGCCCGGTTGGCGGCCGGTGAACCCTCGCTCCGCTTGTCGGCCCAGCTGTCGACGGCGAAGGCGGACAGGCAGATCGCCAGGGCGAGGGCCACCGGCCACCCCAGCCCGGCGGCCCGCTTGAACGTCGGGGCGAGCGGGCGCAGGGCAGGTCTCTTGCGCGGGATCCGGACGCGTCGTGCCGGGCGTTCCTGCCGGGTCCGCGGTTCCTGTTCGGTGATGCTCACGACCCGTTCCCCTCGGTCGGCTTTCCCCCGGGGGGCAGCGGTTTCAGTTCGCTGACCTTCCATCCGCCGGCGACCCGCTGCATCCCGACCTCGTAGCGCTTGCGCTGCTCGGTGCGCCGACCGTCCTCCCCCGTGGCGTCGGTGAAGATCCGGACGGACGCGATGACGGTCGCCTTGCCGGCGGAGCGGTCGAAGTCGGTGACGGCGAGTGCGGTCACCTTGGCGTTGGAGGCGGCCTGCTGCTTGGCGAACTTCGCGCGTGCGGTGGGCATGTCGTGCTTGAGTGCGTCGTGGAACGGCCCGGTGGCGACGCGCAACCAGTGCGCAAGGTCGAGGTCGGCGCGCTTGGGATCGATGCTGTTGAGCAGCGTGATGTGCTGGACGGCCGTGCGGGTCACTTCGTCCCGCGCGGCGGCGTACTCGTTGTCGTCGCCCCGCCCGGCCTGGGCGAGCGACCAGAGGGACACACAGAGGAACAGGGTTGCCGCGGCGATCAACACGTACCCGGCCGGGCGGAGCAGCGTGACCGCCCGCGTGGCCGTACGGCGTGCCGCCGCGGCGCCGATCATCGTGGGCCTCCCAGTCCGAGAAGGCTGCGCAGGTCGGTCGACTGGGCCGGGTCCGCCGGGGCGGACAGCCCGAAGGTGCTGAAGATGTCGGTGACCTCGGTCCTGGTCAGGGATCCCGGCTTGGCCGGCGCCGGAACTCCCTTGCGCGGCGCGTTCGCGGAGCCGCGCACGTTGATGCCGGTGCTCGGCGCCTCGGTGCAGCGGGCGCCGGTGTTGAAAGCGGGCGCGGTGGACAGGTCGAGGCCGTTGCGGTAGCGGGTCTTGCCGTAGCCGCGTGTGCAGGGCTGCGGGTTGAAGAACGTGTTCGCGAAGCCGACCCGCAGCTTGTCTCCAGACACGATGGTGGACACCATTCCGGCGACCTGCGGCAGCCGGACCAGCAGTTCCTCGATGGCCGCCTGGCGCGGCTCGCCGATGCGCGCCATGGTGAGGAAGTTGGCCAGCAGCCGGCTCAGGTGCGGGTCCAGGTCGCGGAGCAGGCGGGACACCTCGGCCGCCGCGCCCGGACCGGACGCGATGATGTCGCGCAGGTCGGCGTCGGAGTCGCGGAGCTGCCGGGCCAGCAGGCGCGTGTTCAGCGAGAACGACTTGAACGCGCCGGAAAGCTCGTTCTGCGTCCGCAACACGTCCCCGCCGTTGTGGATCAGTGCGCGAGTCTCAGGGAAGGCGGCGTCGGACGCCGACACGAACTGGGCGCTGGTGTCGAGGAGCTGCTGGAGGTGTGGCCCCTGCCCGGCGAACGCCAGGCCCAGCTCGTCGATCAGGACCCTGACGTCGTTCAGCGGAAGCGACCCGGCGAGGTCGTTGAGGCTCTTGAGCGTCTCGTTCACCGGGGCCGGTGTGGTGGTGGCGCTCCGCGGAATCGTAGCGCCCTGGGCCAGGTAGGGGCCGGATTCGCTCCGCGGCCGTAGGTCGACGTATTGCTCGCCCACGGCGGAGCGGTTGGCGACGACCGCTTGCAGGCTCGACGGAACGTCCGGCGCGGAGTTCTCGATGCGGAGCTCGGCGATGACGCCGTCGTCGCTCAGGTCGAGCTTGCCGACCTCGCCGATGGTGACGCCGCGGTAGGAGACCGCCGACCCCTCGAAGAGGCCGCCGGTGGTCGGCAGGTCGAGCTTGACGGTGTAGTAGCCGCGCATCCCGACGTAGCGTCCGAGGTCGGCATAGTTGACGCTGACGTAGCCGACCACGGCCAACGCGATCATGATGAATGCGACGATCTTGATGCGGGTGCCCAGTGTCAGCATGTCACTCGCCCTCCCCGAGCGTCGGCAGTGGAAGGGGAGGCGCCTCGCCGGGGGTGCCGGGGCCGCCCGGCGGCGCCTGCGGTGCGACCTGTCGCGGCGCCTCCGGCGTCGGTGCTGCCGGCGCGTTCAGCTCCTGGCCGCCGCCCGTGGTGGGGCATGGTGGCGGCTGCGGCCCCGGGAGCTCCTCCCCGGCCAGTGCCCGTGCCGCCGGCTCCTGTCGGCCGTCCTCCTGCTCGGTGCGCTTCTGCTCGGTCCGCCTCTGCCCGCCGACCCCGTCCTCGAGGCCGTCGAACGGCCCCTCCTCCTCCACCGACGGAGCGACGCAGTTGAACCCCTCGGCGGCGACGATGGTGAGGTAGCCGTTCAGGTAGTCGCCCTTGACGGCCTTGAGCGCCTCGTCGGTGAACGGGAAGGTGAGCAGCACCTCCAGCGACTTCGGCAGGTCGCGGCCGGCGTCGGCGAGCTTGCGGAGGATGACGGCGAGGGAGCGCAGGTTCGCGGCCGTGTCGTCCTTGCTGGCGTTGATCGTCTTGACGGCGACGTCCGACAGCTTCTCCAGTTCGCGCAGCATCTCCACGAGCTGCCCGCGCTGGTCCTCCAGGACCTTCAGGCCCGGCGACAGGTCGTCCAGCACCGTCTCGACCTGCCCGTTGCGGGACCGCACCGTGGACGACAGCCGGTTGAGCCCGTCCAGCGCGTCGGTGATCGACTTGCGGTTGCGGTTGAGGGTGCTGGTCAGCTCATTGAGGTTGCGCAACGCGGACCGGATCGAGTCCTCCCGGCCGCCGAGCGCCTTGTTGAGCTCCTTGTTGATCGTCCGGATCTGCGGGAGCCCGCCGCCCGACAGCAGCAGCGACAGCGCGCCGAAGACCTCCTCGACGTCGGCGTTGCGGGACGTGCGGGCCACCGGGATCGTGGCGCCGTCGGTCAGCGGCTGCGCAGACGGCGCGGCGGGGGCGGCCAGCTCGATGTACTTCTCCCCCAGCAGGCTCGACTGCTCCAGGTTCGCGGTGGCGTTCGCCGGGAGCCGCACGTCGCCGTTCACGATCAGCGTGACCACGGCGTCCCACGACCCCTTCGGCAGAGACACCTCCTTGACCCGCCCGACCGGGACGTCGTTGACCCTGACGGCCGCCTGCGGGACGAGGTTCAGCACGTCCTCGAACTGCACCTTCACCGTGTACGGGTGGTCGCCGAGGTCCGCGCCGCCCGGCAGCGGGATGTCCTCGACCTGCATCGAGCACCCCGCCGCCAGGACGGTCGCGGCCACGCAGACCGCCATCACCTTCGTGGGCACGCGCATCAGCGGCCTCCCTCGTCGCCGGTGCCGGCGTAAGTCCGGCCCGCGGGCGGCAGCGGCAGCGGCGGGAGGCCGCCCGTCTGCGACGGCGGGACGGCGGTCAGCCCGGACGTGCGCAGCCGTTCGCACTGCTCGCGGATCGTCTCGGTCGCCGACGCCGCCGCGGCGCACACCGGGCTGATGTTGGCGGCCGGTGGGTCGACGCCCGGCTGGTCGAGGCTGCCGAACGCCATGGTGATCTCCAGCAGGTTGCCGCGGGCCATCAGCGAGCGGGTCTTCGGGTCGTAGGCGTTCAGCGCGTTCTGCGCCACCAGCGGCGCCGTGTCGAGGATCTCGGCGAGGGACGCCCGCTGGTCGACGAGGACCTTCGTGATGCCGGCGAGCTTGTCGACGTTGCCCTTGAGCGCTTCGCGGTTGTCGGCGATGAACTGCTTCACCTCGCCGAGCGCCCGCGCCAGGCTCGCCAGGGCCGCGCCGAGTTCCTGCCGGTCCGCGGCGAGGAAGCCGCTGACCTCGGCGAACTGGTTCTCCACCAGCCGGATCTGCTGCTCGTTCTCGCGGAGCATCACGCTGAACTTGTTGAGGTTGGCGACCGTGGCGTACAGGTCGCCGCTGGAGTCGGAGAGCGTCTGGGACGCCTTGCCGAGGTCGGCGATCGTGGTGTTGAGCAGCTTGCCGTTGCCGCCGAGGTTGGCGGCGCCGACGCTGATCACGTCCGACAGAGCGCCCTGGGCGTTCAGCCCCTGCGGCCCGAGGTCGTTCGCGAACGTGCGCACGGCGGTGTAGAGCTGGTCGAGCTCCAGCGGCGTCGCGGTGCGGCTCACGTCGATCGAGGCGCCGGCCGCCATCTTCGGCCCGCCGCTGTAGGCGGGGTCGAGCTGCACGTACCGGTCGGAGACGAGGTTCGGGGCGATCACGACGGCGCGGGCGGCGGCGGGGACGTCCACGTCCTCGTCCACGGTCATGTCGACCTTGACCCGGGTCCCCTGCGGCTCGATGGAGTCGATCGAGCCGACCTTCACGCCGAGGACGCGCACGTCGGAGCCGGGGTAGACGCCGATGGCGGTGGCGAAGTAGGCGGTGATCCGGCGTCCGGGGCCGTCGGTCAGCATCGGTATCAGCGCGATTCCGACGAGGACGACGAAGATCACGATGATCGCTTCGAACACCATCACCTGCCGGTCCCGCGTGGCCGACGGCAGCCGGGGCAGTTTCACGGTGCGTGTCGGGGACGACGCCATGTCACCGGCCTCCCGTCAGGTGCGGCGGCTCGCAGCCCTTCACGGGCGGCGTCCATCTGCCGTTCTCCAGGTAGTTCTTCGGGACGGTGCCGCACAGGTAGCCGTCGATCCAGCGGCCGTTGCCCGTCGTGTTGCCGACGAGGCGCAGGTAGGGCGCGGCGGTCTCCAGGGTGCGGTCCAGGTTCTTCTGGTTGCGTTCAAGGAGGTCGGTGACCTTGTTCAGGGAGGCGAGCGTCGGGCCTAGGGTCCGCCGGTTGTCGTCGACGAGGCCGACGAGTTCGTTGGCGAGGTCCCGGGTGCCGACGAGCATCGCGTGGATCGCCTGGCGTCGTCTGCGGAGTTCGGCGAGCAGCAGGTTGCCGTCCTCGAACAGCGTCTCGAACTGGTCGTTCTGCGCGGCGATCGTGCCCGACAGCTTCTTGGTGCCGGCGAGGAGCTGCGCCAGCTCGGCGTCCCGGGACGCGATCGTCTTCGACAGCGACGACAGGCCCGTGAGCGCCACGCGGACGCTGGCGGGGGTGTCCTCGAACGTCGTGGCGATCGTCTCCAGGCTCGCCGCCATTGACGCCGTGTCGAGCTGCTCGAACGTCCGCCCGAGGTCCTGGAACGCGGTCGTCACGTCGTAGGGGGCGATGGTGCGCTCCAGCGGGATCGGCCTGTCGGGGTCCTGCTCACGCGCGCCGAGCGGGTCGAGCTGGAGGTACTTCGACCCCAGCAGCGTCTTGATCATGATCATGGCGCGGGTGGAGTCGCCCACCCACGTGTCCTTCACCCGGAAGGTGACCTTGACCTTGTCGCCCTCCAGCTCGACGCCGGTGACCTTGCCGACCTTCACGCCCGCGACACGGACCTCCTGGTCGGGCTTCAGCCCGGCGGCCTCGGAGAAGTACGCGTCGTAGGTCGTCCCGCCGCCGATGATCGGCAGGTCGTCGGCGCGGAAGGCCAGCAGGCCGAGCACCAGCAGCAGCACCAGGCCGATGATCGACACCGGGATCGGGTTGCGCTCGCGCAGCGGCTTCAGCCGCGGCCTGCCCTTCTTGGGGCGCGGCAACGCCCGCGGCAGCGGCGGGGGCGGGTCGGACGGCGGGCCTCCGGCCGGCGGACCTCCGGGGGGTGGTCCTCCGGGGGGCGGGGACCCTCCCCCCGGAGGCGGCCCGCCCGAGGGAGGAGGCGGGGGCGACGGAGGCGGGGGCGGTGGAGGCGGGGGCGGTGGAGGCGGGGTCGGGGGTGTCATCCGCGGCACCTTTCCTCCGCGTCGTCCGAGATCGGGATGCCGGTCGGCGGCGGCTTGCCCGACAGGTCGGAACCGGCATAGTGGACGCCGATCAACTTGACCTCGCACTGGTAGAAGTTCATCCACGACCCGTAGGAGGCCAGCCGGCCGAAGGTCTGCAGCTTCGTGGGCGTCCGCTCTAGGAAGCGCTCCAGCAGCGGCGCGTCCCGGTTGAGGTTGTCGCTGAGGCGGCCGAGCTGGACGATGTCGTCCTTCAGCGGGTCCCGCGTGACCTGGAGCAGCCCGGCGGTCGCGGACGTCAGGTCGGCGATCGACGCGATCGCCTCACCGATCGGCTTGCGGTCGGCGGCCAGCCCGGAGGTGAACTGGCGGAGCGTCGTGACCAGGTCGACGAGCTGCCGATCCCGCGAGTTGACCGTCTGGACGACGCTGTTGAGGTTGGTGATGACCTGGCCGATCACCTCGTCCTTGGCGGCGAGGGTGCTGGTCAGCTGCCCGACCGTGCGCAGCAGGCTCTCGATCGTTCCGGCCTCGCCCTGGAGCACCTTCACGATGGACTCCGAGAGCTTGTTGGCGTCCCCGGGCGACAGCGCCTGCATCAGCGGCTGGAAACCCCGGAAGAGCTGGGTCAGGTTGAGCGTCCCGGACGTGTTCTCCACCGGGATCGTCCCGCCGGGTTTCAGCGTCGCGCCGGGCGGGCCTGTGCCCTGGTCGAGGGCGATGTAGCGTCCGCCGACGAGGTTGAGGTACTTCACCGCGGCGGTCGCCGACGCGGGGATGTCCCGGTCGCGGTCCACCTCGAACGTGACCAGCGCGAGCCGCCGGTCGGTCACCTCGATCTCCTCGACCTGGCCGACCTCGACGCCCGCGATCCGGACGCCGTGGCCCGGATGCAGCCCGGCCACGTCGGTGAACTTGGCGTGGTAGGTGACGCGGTCGCCGCTGGTGGCGCCGGTGATGCTGGACGCCAGCAGCCCGGTCGCCAGCACCGTCACCACGATGAAGATCAGCGAGCTGGTGAAGGGGAACGCCATCCCCTTCAGGCCCTGGCCGGTGAGCCTCACTTGACCGTCACCTCCGTGCCCCGGTAGATCGGCCCGACGAGCACGCTGGACCAGTCCGGCAGTTCCTCGGGCACCTCGTCGACCGAGGGGCCGACCAGCTCGTTGACGAGATCGTTCTCGGACGCGGAGTTGGCGGGTCCGAGACCGCCCCCGACGGCGCCGCCCTTCCCGGGGACGCCGCCGGCCGGGAGCACCTTCGTCTCCCCGCCGCCGGACGGCAGGTACGGGACGCTCGGGCACCGCGGGCCGCCGCCCGCGCCGTACCGCGGCACGTCCTGCCCCGGCTTGTAGTCGCCCTTGTGCGGGACGGGCACCACGATCCCGTGGACGCCGTGCTCGTCGGTGCCCTTGCCGAGGACCCGGTTCATCTTCGGGACGAAGTCGGCAAGCGTGCGGAACGTGCAGGGCGCGGCGGGGGCGTAGCGGCGCAACAGGTCCAGGCTCGGACGGCTCGCCGTCGCCAGCTCGATGATGTTGCCCGAGTTGGCGTCCAGGAAGTCCTCAAGGTCGGCGGACGAGCCCGACACCGCGTCGTACAGGGCGGAGATCGCGGTGCGCTGCTCGACGACCGTGCGGCTCGTCACCGTCAGGTCCGTGAGGGCCTGCAGCAGGTTCGGCGCGGCGTCGGACGCATGCTGCGAGAACTCCGCCAGCTCGGCGAGGTTCTGGGCGAGCTCCGGCACCTCCGGGTTGAACTTGCGGAGGAACGCGTCGAGCTGCTCGAAGTTGTCGCCGATCTGATCGCCGCGGCCCTCCAGCGCCCTCGACATCGCGTTCAGCGTCGCCGACAGCTTGGCCGGCTGGATGGTGTTGAGCAGATCCATGGTGTTGTTGAGCAGCTGCGACAGCTCCACCGCGTTCTCGCTGCGGTCCTCGGAGATCACGTCGCCCTCCGCGATCGGGGGCGCCGACGTCCCGGGCGGTGCGGCGAGCGACACGAACCGCGCGCCGAACACCGTCGTCGGCAGCAGCATCGCGCTGACGTTCGACGGGACGCGGTCGGTCATCCCCGGCTTCAGCGCCAGCTCCAGCTCGGCGCCGGACCCGTTGGCCCGGATCGAGCGGACCTCGCCGACGACGACGCCGCGGACCTTCACGTCCGCGAGCGGGTGCATCTCGTGCCCGGCCGTCCCGGTGCGCAGCGTCACCATCGTCGACTCGGTGAACCGCTTGTTGTAGATCGCGATCGACAGCCAGATCAGCAGCGCCGGGACCAGCAGGAACGCCACCCCGGCCAGCCGCTGCCCGACCACGTGCATGGTGCCCTGTCTCGCCATGTCAGACCGTCACCTTCGGCATGTCAGCCCGTCACCTTCACCGTCGTCGTCGCGCCCCAGATGGCCAGGCTGATGAAGAAGTCCGTCACGGAGATCAGCACGATCGCGGTGCGGACCGCGCGGCCGACGGCGACGCCCACGCCGGCGGGGCCGCCGACCGCGCGGTAGCCGTAGTAGCAGTGCGCCAGCACCACCATGACGCTGAAGATCAGCACCTTGACGAACGACAGCACCACGTCCTCGGGGGCGAGGAAGATGTTGAAGTAGTGGTCATAGGTCCCGGCGGACTGCCCGTTGAACCACAGCGTCACCTGTCTGGACGCGAGGAACGAGCTCAGCAGCCCGATCCCGTACAGCGGGACGATCGCGACGGTGCCCGCGATGATGCGGGTGGTCACCAGATACGGCAGGGACGGGACGCCCATGCCCTCCAGCGCGTCGATCTCCTCGTTGATCCGCATCGCGCCGAGCTGCGCGGTGAACCCGGCGCCGACCGTCGCCGACAGCGCCAGCCCCGACACCAGCGGCGCGATCTCGCGGGTGTTGAAGTACGCCGACACGAACCCGGTGAACGCCGACGACCCGATCTGGTCGAGCGCCGCGTACCCCTGGAGGCCGACGACGACGCCGGTGAACACCGTCATGCCGATCATCACGCCGACGGTGCCGCCGATCACCGCCAGGGCGCCGCTGCCGAACGCGACCTCGCCGAGCAGCCGCAGCGACTCGCGCATGTAGCGGCGCAGGGCGCGCGGCGTCCACAGCAGCGCCTTGACGTAGAAGGTGAGCTGGTCGCCGGGCCGGTCCAGCCACGACACCAGTTTCACCGGCCGGAACCGGCGGGCACCGGGGATCGCCATGTCAGGCCCCCTTCGGCGGGACGACCTGCAGGTAGATCGCCGTCAGCACGAGGTTGACGAAGAACAGCAGGAGGAACGTGATGACGACCGACTGGTTGACCGCGTCCCCGACGCCCTTCGGCCCGGGTTTCGGGTTCAGCCCGCGGTAGGCGGCCACGACGCCGGCGATGAACCCGAACAGCAGCGCCTTCAGCTCGCTGATGTACAGGTCGGGAAGCTGCGCGAGCGCCGAGAACGAGGCGAGGTAGGCGCCGGGCGTCCCGTCCTGCATCATCACGTTGAAGAAGTAGCCGCCGGCGACGCCGACGACGGAGACAAGCCCGTTCAGCAGGACCGCGACCGCCATGCAGGCGAGGACCCGGGGGACGACGAGGCGCTGGATGGGCGAGACGCCCATCACCTCCATCGCGTCCATCTCCTCCCGGATCGTCCGGGAGCCGAGGTCGGCGCAGATCGCCGAGCCCGCCGCGCCCGAGATGAGCAGGGCCACGATCAGCGGGCTCGCCTGCTGCACGATCGCGAGCACGCTCGCGCCGCCGGTGAGGGACTGCGCTCCGAGCTGCTTGGCCAGCGACCCGACCTGCAGCGAGATGACCGCGCCGAACGGGATCGACACGAGCGCCGTCGGCAGGATCGCCACGGACGCGATGAACCAGAACTGCTGGATCAGCTCGCGGAGCTGAAAAGGCCGCCGGAACGTCATCGCGAGGACGGTCCCGGCGAGGGCGAACAGCCTCCCGACCTGGCGCAGCGCGCCGAGGCCCGGGGCCGTTGTCTCAGGCGCCACCATGGCCGCCCGCCTCCTGCCGGTTGCGGCGCCCGGCCCAGATGGCCTGCTGCGCGGGATAGGGAAGGTGCGGAAGCATCGCGTCGACGCGTTGCGCGTGGCGCTGTTCGCCCCGCCGGGGCGGCATCCCCGGCGTCGGGCGCAGCTGCTGCGGGATCTCGATCTTGCGGCGGCGCGGCGCGGACGCGGCCGCCGCTGCCGCCTCGGCGGCGAGGGCCGCGGCGTCCTTCTCCTCCGACATGCCGATGGGTCCCCGCGGGTCTCCGTGCAGGAACTGGTCGACGGCCGGCTCGTCGCTGGTCAGCACCGCCTCGCGGGGGCCGAACGCGATCAGGTCGCGGCGGTACAGCATGCCGATGTTGTCGGGGACGGTCGCGGCGATCTCGATGTTGTGCGTGACGATCAGCATCGTGGCGTCGATCCGCGCGTTGACGTCGATGAGCACCTGCGACAGGTAGGCGGTGCGGACGGGGTCCAGACCCGAGTCGGGCTCGTCGCACAGGATGACCTCGGGGTCCAGGACCAGCGCGCGGGCGAGCCCGGCGCGCTTGCGCATGCCGCCGGAGAGCTGCCCGGGGAGCTTGCGCTCCTCGCCGGCGAGGCCGACCATCTCCATGCGCTCCAGGACGATGCGTCGGATCTCGGACTCCTTCTTGCGGGTGTGCTCGCGCAGCGGGAACGCGATGTTGTCGAACAGGGACAGCGATCCGAAGAGCGCCCCGTCCTGGAACATCAGGCCGAACCGCTTGCGGGCCTGGTAGACCCTGCGGTCCGGGTCGTTCACCATGTCGACGCCGTCGACGAGCACCCGCCCCTGCTCGGGCTTGAGGAGCCCGATCAGCGACTTGAGGAACACCGTCTTGCCGGTGCCCGACGGACCGAGCAGCACGCTCACCTCACCCTCGGGCAAGGTGAGGGTGACATCGCTCCAAATCGTTTGCGGTCCGAACGCTTTGGACAGCCCTTCGACCACGACTTCAATTCCCAACGACCATCACCACCCATGTCGGCCGGGTCAGCGAGGACGTTACGGGCCAGTAGACCCGGGGTTCAATAGGGGTCCGGATGATTCCTGCGGCAATTGCGTAAATGGTCTTCAGAATTGTCACCGGCTTAGTCTTTGATCTTCTCAAACCCGTAGCCGGTGACTACCAGGCGGTAACATGGCGCCGTGCGGAGGCGGGCCGGCCGGGGCCGCTGACCGAGGATTGTCAACGGGGCAGTAACCGGACCGCGGTTTTGTCACATCTCGCGCAATCCGGCACCCCAGCACCGGCGATCCGGGGCGGAAGCCTTGTCAGCACCTACTTATAACTTTTATGTTCACGGGTGTCCCCGATCCCGATCCCCAGGGTGTCCGCCCCCGCTCGGCACACCCCGCCGGCGCCGCCGTCCCGTCCCGGGACGAGGAGCACGGCGCCGGTGCCGGCCGGCCCGTTGCGGAGGTTTCCCATACCCATGTCGCAGGCACTGGAATTGACCGAAACGAGTAATAGCGTCTTCTCCGATTTCATCGACCTGCTGCGTTCGGAGCTGCCCCGAGTGACCCAAGAGGTCGTCGCCGAGATCCGGCGGTCCATCCCGGAGTACAACCGGCCGGTGGACTCCGCCTACGACCAGGTATTGCGGATCAGCACCGAGATACTGCTCACCGGATTCCTGGACAGGGTCGCCGATCCCGGCGCGCCGGCCACCCAGCGGGACGAGACCTGCCGCGCGGTCGGGCAGTTCGAGGCCATCGAGGGACGCAACCTGGACCACCTCCAGGCCGCGTCCCGGATCGCCTTCCACATCGCCTGGCGCCGCACCGTCATCGTCGCCGAACGCGAGGAGATCCCCACCTCGATCGTCTCCAGCACGGTCGACGCGATGCTCGTCTACCTCGAAGAGGCCGTCGCCCAGATCCGGCTCGGGCACCAGCAGGCCACCGGCCACGCCGACGTCCGCCGCCGCGAGGACCGCAAGCGGCTCCTGCACCTGATCCTCCAGCAGCCCGCCGTCGTCCCCGAGGCCATCGAGGAACTCGCCAAGGCGACCGGCTGGTGGCCGCTCCCCGACGAGGCCACCCTCATCGCCGTCCACCCCGAGGCGCCGTGCACCCGCGCCGCGCTGGACGCCGACGTCCTGGTCGACATGGACTCCGCCGAACCGTCCATGCTCGTCCCCGGGCCGCTCACCGAGGCGCGCCACGCCATGCTGCACGCGGCATTGTCGGACGCGAGCTGCGTCATCGGCCTCACCGTCCCGCTGGAACGGGCCACCCACTCCCTGCGCTGGGCGCGGCGCGTCCTCGCCCTCGCCGAGGAGGGCATCATCCGGGACGGGTCGCTCATCCCGTGCCGCGACCACCTGATGACCATGTGGCTGCTGTCGGACCCGCCCCTCGTCGAGGAGCTCACCCGCCACCACCTCGAACCGCTGCGCGACATGTCCGACGGGCAGCGCAGGCGTCTGGTCGAGACCCTCGCCGAGGCCGTCACCACCCGGTCGACGGCCGTCGACATCGGCGAACGCCTCAAGATCCACCCGCAGACCGTCCGGTACCGGCTCCGGCAGCTCGAAAGCTACATGGGCGACAGCCTCGACGACGCCGACACCCGGTTCTCCCTCGACGCCACCCTCCGCGCCGTGAGCCTCCGCAACCGGCGCGCCCCGGGACGCAGGGGCACGTCCCGCACCTGACCCGGCGCCGCCGCCCGGGGACTCCGATGCTCCGGGGGGCGGCGCCGTCCCTCAGCCCTCGATGCCAGCCGTCGATGTCCGTCCTGGATGTCAGTCCTCGATGTCAGTCCTCGATGTCGGCGACGAGGACGTCCATATAGCGGGCGGCGAACCGTCCCACCGGCGGGAGCTCCCGTGCCTCGTCCGCGGTGAGCACCCGCGGGCCGGCGACCCGCCGGACGCGCCCGAGCCGCTCCACCCCACCGCGTCCCTCGGCGAGAAGGTTGCGGACCCAGTCGGTGTCCGCCCCGTACGGCAGCCCGACGATGAGGGTCCGGCCGCTGCGGAACGCGGTGACCGGCGTCCGGTACTCCCTGCCCGACCTGCGCCCCTTGTGGACGATCATCGCGAGCGGCGGCACATAGGGCGCGTAGACGCCCTGGATCCGGTTGGTGACGGCCTTGTTGAAGGCACGCATGCCCCGGGGAATGAGCGGCTTGACCATCCCCCCTGCCTAACACGTCCGCCGCCCCATGTCCGTTGAGTTGCGGCGTGTTGCCCTTATGCCAATGCATGGCTCCGCGCAAGTACCGACGGCTGACCTGG